>CAZURR010000030.1:0-25000 GCA_964622715.1 uncultured Hyphomicrobium sp.
CTTGCCGCGGCTTTTGCCGCAACGACGAGACCGGCCAGCATCCTCGAGGTTGCGACGTGGGCCTTCACGCTTACCGCGGGTGGTCTTTTTCCAGCGCTGGTTTGCGGCTTGTGGTGGAAGAGGGCCAATGCTTGGGGAGCATGTGCCGCGATGTTCTTAGGCTTTGCTGTCTGCCTCTACTACCTGGTTGCGACGCGCTTCTTTGCCGTCAGCTTTTATGAGACGTGGGGGTTTCTTTCCTCCGCCGGGCCGATGGCGGTGGAGACTTTCGATGAGATGAACCAAGCTTGGACGGCCGCTGCGCCGGGTGCATCAAGGGATGCGGCTTGGGCGATACTTGATGGCCACGCACAAATGATGGCCAACTGGTGGGGTGTGCCGAATCTTGCTGCGGCACTATTTGCGCTTCCGGTGGGCTTCGTAGCCATTCTCGTTTTTTCGCTCGCCACTCCGGCCAGCGCGAGCGATCGGTGCTGACCGGCTCGAATGCAACTTGCAGGCAAAGCGTTGCTCATAATTTTCATGCTAGCGTCCGCGATCGCGCGAACTTGGATAACGCCCCTCCCTGAAACCCGTCGTGCGTATAGCCGGTAAAATAGCTCAATGACCTACGATCTGGCCGTCGTCGGCGGTGGCATCAACGGAGTTGGTATCGCGGCCGACGCGGCAGGGCGCGGCCTCTCTGTTTTGCTGGTCGAGATGGGCGATCTTGCGAGCGGGACATCATCGCATAGTTCCAAGCTCGTCCACGGTGGCTTGCGTTATCTGGAGCACTATGAGTTTCGGTTGGTGCGCAAGGCTCTGCAGGAGCGCGAGGTGCTGTTTGCCAACGCGCCGCACATCATCTGGCCGCTGCGCTTCGTGTTACCGCAAGTGCCGGCCGGCCGGCCGTGGCTTCTGCTGCGCGCCGGGCTATTTCTCTATGATCACCTTGGAAACCGCCGGCGCATCCCGGGCTCGCGCTCTGTGGATCTGACAAGGGACGATGCGGGACGGCCCTTGCGCCGTGACCTGACCAGTGGGTTCGCTTATTGGGATTGTCATGTCGATGACGCGAGGCTTGTCGTACTCAATGCGCGAGCGGCCGCGGATAAAGGTGCTGCGATCGAGACACGCACGCGCGTGGGATCGATGGTCGCTGACGATGCCGCATGGCGGATCACGCTGAAGGGCCCCGGTGGCACACGCGAAGCGCGCGCACGCGTTCTCGTCAATGCCGCCGGACCGTGGGTTCAAGAAGTGGCGGACAGCTTTGGCGGCCAACCCCACATAAGAGAACCTCTCAGGCTCGTTAAAGGTAGTCACATCGTCGTGCCGCGCATTAAGGGCGCACAAGATGCCTACGTCTGTCAGAGCGGGGACGGGCGGGTGGTGTTTGCGATCCCATACGAAAGGTGCTTCACCCTCATTGGTACAACCGACATCCCTTTTTCAGGAGATCCGGCGGACGCGGCAATCGGCGAGGATGAGGAGGACTATCTTCTCGATCTTGCGAACCGATACTTCGCACAGCCGCTGACCCGCGCCGACATCGTCTGGAGGTATACGGGCGTGCGCCCGCTTTATGACGACAATAAATCTGCCAATGCATCCGCTGTATCGCGTGACTATCGCTTTGAACTCGAGGTGGGGCCGGGCCGGCCGCCGCTGCTGACCGTACTCGGTGGCAAGCTCACGACCTATCGGCGTTTGGCCGAGGCCGCTCTCGCCAGGCTTGCACCGCACCTTCCGCCCATGGGACCGCCGTGGACCGCAAACGCAACTCTGCCGGGCGGTGATCTCGGTGAGGGTGGTCTGCGGGCTTTTGTGCAGCGGTTGTGCAAGAGCCGTCCCGCTTTCGATGCAGAATTCCTCGATCGCCTGGCGCGCCGCTATGGGTCACTCGTCGATGAAGTCTTGGGTGATGCAGAACGAGATTCGGATCTGGGCGCTGCGTATGGTGGTGGCCTGACGGAGCGGGAGGTCTGCTACCTAGTGGAGCGGGAATGGGCATGCGAGCCAGACGACGTGCTGTGGCGGCGCACCAAATGCGGCTTGCACATGATGGCGGACGAGCGCCGTGCCGCCGCTGAAAAAATCGCAAAGGTTTTGTGAAGCAAAGGAGCCCGGTTGGGGCTCGGCAAACCGTATTATGGAGTAGTGCGCATTCCCTCGCTCGGGAATAAGCCAGGACGCAAGCTGGGTTCCTTCCACGGCCCGCGCATGTCGATGACCTCGCGAGTTTCAGGCTTTGTGTCTTTGGCCGCGTCGGCCGGCCGGTCGCCAATCACGAGGCTGAGATCCAACATGCGTGCGGAAAGATTGATGGCGCCATCTGCCTCTACGGCGCGCTCGCCTGCTGTTGCCTGTGCACTCTCGGTGCGAATGACGCCATTCACAACCGCAAAATGCGCGTCGAGCTGGTCAACGGGCATGGCACCTGTGCTGGCTGTTGTCCAAACACTCTGCGCTTCGGGTGACTTAATCGCTGCGGAGAGCTGATCGATGTCGAGGCCGATGCGTCCGCCATCAGCCATGGTCACGTAAAACTTGCCCCTGAGTGAGTTGAGTAGGCTCGTACCAGTGTCGCCCATCGCCGAAATTTCGACTGTCGCATCCCCACGGCCCTGGATCGTTGCGTGACCGAAAATCGCCTGCGCCGCGCGCCCCAAATCCAAATCTTGGAGTTTGCCGCGGATGTCGTAGCTGGGCTCGGGCCCATTCATGTCGACGCGCAACTGGCCGCCGCCGCGCGTGCCGTCGTCGATTTCCAATTCGGCAATGTCGGCGATCATCTTTCCGTCCTTGAGCGAGATCGTTGCCGCGCTTCTCCCAATGGTCACACCAGGAACGATGACGCTGCCCGATGAGATGCGCAGATCAGCGTCAACGGCGCGCACGAGCGGGAAATTCAAATCGCTTGTCGTGCTCACGAGAGAAAGTAGGCTCTCGCCAGAAGTCTCTGCGCCGTCGCTACCGGAGCGAAAGTAGTTTGTGAGATCGAGCGCCTCAAAACCGAGTGTGCCTTCGACCGCGGGATGCTCGCCGCTAAAGTTGACCGACAGCGTACCCGTAGCCTCATTACCATCCATTTGCACGACCGCATCTTGGAACGCGATCGTGCGACTGGCCCACTCAAGTTGGCCTTTTACACGGAAGTCCTTGAATCCGGAGATTGAGGGCCAGGCGACTCCGATCCAGTTGGCGGCATCGTGCAAATTGAGTATCTTCAACTCGCCCAGCTGCGAAAGCAGCCTAGGGTTCTCGCCCAGCATGTAAAAGCCGTCGAAACTCGCAGCAAGCAATGGGCTTACCAGCGAGGCGGTGATCAGACGCGCGCCGCTCTTGGCATCAAGGTTGGTGCCAAACGTCGTGTCGAAGGCCACCTTTTCACCGCGAAAGACGAACGATCCTTCCGCGTGGACGACACCTTCCGGATTGGATGTAACTTCAGCTGTCACCTTATGAAGAGCAAGGGTTGAGCCGTTGGCCATCTTCAGGTGAACCGTGCTGTCGCTTACGGCGAGCGAGTCGAATTTCAGATCTTGGAGTACTGCCACCAAGGGTGCCACGCCATTGGGCGTCGCCTTGTTCAAGGTCGTTGAGCCAGACCCGGAAAAATCGACCGTGAACTTTGCATTTCGCAGGGCAATGCGCGAGCTGCTTCCCGTGATGAACCTCGCGAGTATCTCCCCGCCACGTGCAAGACCGGTGCTGTTCTGGGGTATGGAAATCGTACCGCTTTCCAGCTCGATGGCCGGGGCTTGAAGCAGCCGAACAGGAGTGCTGAGGCTGTAGCTATCGTTCAAGGCAGCGAAGACAGCAGCGCTCTTGAGTGACAAGTCGGGATGGCGGCCGCCGATGAAGACAGGCGCCGCTATAAGAAAGATAAGACAACCAAAAACTGCGACCGACACGAAAAAACGCCGCAGCGTTTGCTTGGGGGATTTCATGGACCCTGCCGTCTTAGCGTACGCTACTCGTTGCCAGCCTACCGTTTGCCCTATCCGAAGCAAGCGGAGCGGATGTCCTTAAGAGCGTTTAGGGACGAGGACACTTTTAATGGTGACAGGCGCGGCGTGCAAGCATTCCGCTGCCTAATGCACCGACGCGAGACGGTTTTCCAACGGCCCGAATCACTTTGTATACCGCTTTTGTTCGAAAAGCGAGCATGCATCGACGCCTACTCAATTTTACAGACAAAGTTCGGACATGACGCCAACCGTTCATTGGCCGTTTTGCACGCCCAATGCACCCGTCCACGTCATCGTGCCGAATGTAAATTTCAAGCGCTGGTGACAACAATATGGCGGGCGTCGAATCTTGTCGTGCGTGAGCCCGTCCAAATTGGTAGCCAAATTGGGGGCATGTCAGCTTCACCAGTTTGGTGCCGGCTCGTCGACCTGCCGTAAGTCTGCTTTGCGTGGGGACAAATTGATTTTGCCAGCTGAGCGCGCTCAGACGGTGCGAGTTCCAGGCCGCCCGCCCGCGAGAGCTCGGTGCAATAGCAGCACGGGAATGAGCCCGACGAGTACGATTGTCAGCGCTCCAAGCGCCGCTTGCTCTAGCTGCTCAATCGAAGCCAGCGTGTAGACGTGCGTGGCGAGCGTCTCGAAGTTGAATGGGCGCAATAGCAGCGTTGCCGGCAGCTCCTTCATACAATCGACAAAAACAAGGAGTGCGGCCGCTCCTAGCGGCGGAATCAGTAGCGGGAAATGAACGCGCCGGAGCGTCGATAGCGCCGTCTCACCAAGTGTGCGCGCGGCCGCGTCTAGGCTCGGCGAGATGCGCTCCAGCCCCGCTTCAACTTGCCCCAATGCGACCGCTAGAAAGCGGATGACATAGGCGAGGGTGATAGCGACCAGTGATCCGGAGAGCAAAAGTCCTGTCGAGATGCCAAAAGTGCTGCGAAACAGCGCGTCTATGTGGTTATCGATTGTCGCCAGGGGAATGAGCAGGCCGATTGCGAGCACCGTGCCGGGAACCGCGTAGCCCAATCCGGCAAGGCGCGCTGCGGGGCGAATGAACCGATTGCTAGCAACCCGGCGCGCGTATCCAAGCGTCAAAGCCACGGCGACCGCGACCAACCCTGCGACGCAAGAAAGCAGTAGGCTGTTACGGGCCGCCGATGCGTATCCGCCGGCGATTGCTCCCGAAGCATGCGTCATTGCATTTTGCGCAATCACGACAAGGGGTAAGACAAAGCCGAAGATGACCGGCAAGGCCGCCAGAATCGTTGCGGCGGCACCCTTCCATCCCTGCAGGTCCTGGAAGGGTATCGCGCGATAGCGGCCCGTGGTGTGATGCGTACGGGCACCTGAGCGCGCTCTTCGTTCGATAGAAAACAGTGCGACGACGAACACCAGCATAGTGGCGGAAAGCTGGGCTGCGCCACCAAGGTTTGATCGCTGCAGCCACGTCGCGTAAATGCTCGCCGTTAGGGTGTCGATGCCGAGGTATTGGACCGCGCCGAGATCGTTCAGGCATTCCATGATGACAAGTGCTACGCCAGCGGCTATCGCCGGGCGGGCAAGCGGAAGTGCAACCTCGATGAATGCGCCAAGCGGCGAGCGGCCCAAAGTGCGCGCGACTTCTAACGCGCATACCGACTGCTGAGCGAAGCTCGCGCGCGCAGTCAGGTAGACATAGGGATAAAGCACTGAGGCAAATATGAATACCGCGCCACCAAGCGAGCGCACCTGCGGGAACCAATAGTCGGCAGGGCTTGCCCAACCAAGAACGGACCTCAAACCGGTCTGTAGAGGGCCGGCATAGTCGAAGATCTCAACGTAACAGTAAGCTACAATGTAGGTCGGTACGGCGAGCGGCAGAACTAAGAGCCGATCGAGGACTTCGCGCCCGGCAAAGCGGTACATGGTGATGAGCCATGCAGTTGCCGTGCCGACCGCGAATGCGATCACGGCGACGCCACCGGCCAATAGGACCGTTCGCAGCACTGCGCCTGGGAGGATCGTGCGTAACAAGTGTGGCCAGATATTCTCTTCGGGTGTGAGCGCAAGTACGAAGATGGTGATGACGGGCAACGCGACGACCGCAAGGATTACGGCAACAAAAGCAGTCCATGCAGGTAAGGCTCGCTGCTTTTGGCGCCAAGCTGCAAACGCGTGAGGGATCCGCGAGATGCGCAACAGCACGTCACTCAAGGGGCGAAACGAAATTGATTGGGGGCCGAGATCCGGCATAGACCGTCCAGGTTCCTGTTGTTGTTCTTCCTAGACGCGGTGCAAGCTAGCATTGCTCAGCTATGGCCGTGCACGCCCGGAGAGACGAGGCCAGCACCCATGAATACAGCACTGGGCGACAACACCTGATCGGCATCTTTGAGGCTGCGTGCAAAACACTCTGCCCCTTCGATAGTCTCGTCGATCTTGTTGGACCCGAGCAGGGCGACAGCGCAGGCGCGGAACGCTGGGCACGCACTGTGCTGGCAGGCCGCGACCATTGAGATCGCCAAACACTCGTCGCGGCAGAACCGCCGACACGGTGCGGGATAAGTTTCGATCTTTCGCCCCGCGCCATCCTGCACGGCGCGCACCCAGCACGCTAGCTCCGACATCAGCGGTATGGCTGCACGTGTGCCGACGGCTTGTGAGAATTCGTGCCAGGCGACTTCCCAACATCTAATGTCGCTGGTTTGGTAACCGGCCAGCCAGCAACGAAAGCCGACGCCAACCAGTCTCTCTGGCGCCGACATTACTTCGCTGGCCGGCATCGCCGTGTCGCGATGCGGACTGTTTTTGGGAAAAGTCTCGATCTCTGACATCAGAAGTTGGGTCCCTGATCGAATTGCACGCTGTCGACGAGCTCGGAGGCTTGCTTACGAAGCTCGGCAATCTTATCTAGCGGCAAAGCGTCGGCCTTGAGCGTGCCCCAGCTCTCGACTAGTTCTGAGAGCGGCACACCGGGTACAACGGGGTATTCGCCGTTGGCTTGCGCGTAGATCTCTTGCGCTTGGGGCGAGACGAGGAACTCCATCAGCTTAAGAGCGTTGTTCTTGTTTGGTGCATTGGCGGTGAGCGACATGCCTGAAATGTTGACGTGTGTGCCGCGCCCATTGGCATTGGGGAAGATGATGCGCACGGCGTCGGCCCATTCCTTTTGGTCCGGGTTCTTCAGCATAGCGGCCATGTAATACGTGTTGCCAATCGCGAGATCACAAAGGCCGGCCTTGACGTCGCGCACGCTGTCGCGATCACCGCCTGCGGGCTTGCGTGCGAGATTATTCCTGAGACCTTCGAGCCACTTCTCGGCCTCATCCTTACCGTGGTGCGCGATCATGGAAGCCACGAGGGCAACGTTGTACGTGTGCTGGCCCGAACGCATGCAGATCTTATTGCGCCATTTCGGATCGGCGAGCTCCTCGTAAGTGATGGAATCCAGATCGACGCGATCCTTTGAGGCGTAGACGACGCGCGCGCGCCGTGTAAGGCCGAACCAATGTCCGTCCGGGTCGCGCAAACTCGCTGGAATGGCTTCGTCGATAACATTTGAATGAACGGGCTGCGTTGTCCCCGCCTCAACGGCCCGCGTCAACAATCCAAATTCGTTGGTTAGAAGCAGGTCGGCGGGGCTATTACGCCCTTCTGCTGCCAGCCGCTCAACGAGGCCGTTCTTGGCGAATACGACGTTTGTCTTGATGCCCGTCTTTGCAGTGAACGCCGTGAGCAGGGGCTCGATCAATCCCGGCTCGCGATACGAGTAAATGTTGACCGCTTCGTCCGCGCTTGCAGGAGTAGCAAGCCCGTTGGACAGACCGCCCAGGACAATAAGCGCACTAGCCGTCGCATGGCGCAGGACGGCGCAGAAATTCCGCATTGGTTCGCTCCAATAGTCGAGGTTCAAGGCCTCGGTATCGGGAAGAGTGGCAGTAGCCCCCGCGAGCACCGACTCGCGTGAGCCATCCCTAGCCTGCGCAACTGCGGCTAGTCAATAAAAGAGCTAGTGAATGCAATAGATTAGAACTCGTCTAATTCAAACTTGAGCAGCAGAAAATCGCCGCAGGCGGCTAAGTGGAAGCAACGCGTTCTTTCGGGAAGATTAGCGCGACTGCCGTTCCCTCTCCAGTCGCACTATCGATCTCGATCCGCGCGCCATTGGCCTTCGCCAAGCTGAGCGCCAGCGGCAATCCTATTCCCAGACCGCCCGTCTCCTTGCGCTCCGGTTTTGGCGGAGATGTTGTATCCAGCGCACGTTCTATCTCGTCTGCACTCATTCCCGGTCCTGAATCACGGACCGCGACAAACACAGCCTGGTCGAAGCCAAGACCCGTGACCACCCGTACCTCGCCGCCTGGCTCGGTGAACTTGATTGCATTGGCCAAGAGATTGAACAGGATCTGCTTCACCATAATTGTATCGCCGATGACGTGAGGCAGGCGCGCATGCAATTTGTGGCGAAGCTTGAGATTGACCTCCTCGGCGAGCGGCCGCATAGCAGAAGCGGAGCTTTTGGCGATGGCGTTGAGATCGAACTCGGCTGTTTCCAGAAGGTTTGTCGTGGTCTCTGGTGCGTCGCCTCCGAGCAGCCGGCTTATGACCGCTAGGGCGTGGCGGGCATTGTCGTGAATGTCGCCTGCGTAGCCGCGATAGCGCGCGTTGGGCAGTTTGCCGAAGCGCTCGTTTTTCATAATTTCAGCAGCAACGGCAATCGCGCTCAACGGTGTTCTCAGTTCATGGGCGAGCTTGGAGACGTTCGGAGTGTGGTCAGGCGATGAGGCGGCCGATTCTCCGCCCTCCTCGTCCAATTCATATGCCGGCGTCTCGTGCGGATCGTTGCGCCCGCCAAAGCCGCCGCGAATGGCGCTGGCGATCTTCTTGAGAGTCGCGTTGTCGTCCGTTGCGGCCGAAACTCCGTTCGATCTAGTCGGACCGCCGGCGGCCGCTATGTCTTGGTCCTCGTTAACCATTGTGACGAGTACCAGCGTTGGGGTGCCGGGAGCTCCCACGGCGTTGACGCTGCAGAGGAGATTTTCGGCGCCGTAGGCCGTCCAAAAGACCAGGGATTCGCGTGTTCCGCCGCGGAGCGGCTCGCTTGCCATCGAACGCAGCCGAATAAGGCCGGGCATTGCTGCGTCCAATGCGCCAAAAGCCGCGTCAGGGCGCAGCCCCAGCCGCGCGGCCCCAGCCGAGTTCGCCGCAATGACGCGACCTTTGGCAGGATCGATCACCCAAGCAGGCCCGCGACAGCGCGAAAGCGCGGCCTCGGGCCCTGGCCCGGTCGATTGTGGCGATATGCGAGGTCCGTCAGCAGGCATGGGCGAAACACCAAGACTTAGAATCTGTTAGCGAGTGCGGCTCTCTGCGTCCACGAGCAGGATGGCCCCAGGTACGCTATCCACACTCAATTTCGCGGTCGCTTCGTCGCGGTCCCTGGATATAATCAACCAATGCCCGATAACCAGGAGCGGGCTCCAGGAGCTTCCTGGACTATGAGGAGGAAGTCCACAATGTCTGACAAGCCGCAGTTCGAGATTCCAGAGGCGGTTCGTGAACTTGCCGAGCGCAACGTCGAGCAAGCACGTTCGGCGTACGGACAATTCATGGATATGGCTCGCAAGGTCCAGGATATGGTTTCTCAATCGCAAGGTGCCATGGCCGCAAGCGCGATGGAACTCCAATCGCAGGTGACCAAGTTCGCAGAGGAGAACATCCAGGCGAGCTTTCGATTTGCAAGCGACTTATCGCGCGCCCGTGATCTCAAGGAATATATGGAGATCCAACAGCGTTACGCGCAGAACCAAATGAAGACCTACGCCCATCAAGCCCAAGAGCTTGGCAAGTTGATGAGCGAGGCGGCGCAAAAGGCGCGGCCTAAGGACTAACGATAGATATCTCCTTGGTCTCCATCTTCGCGCCCTCCCGCCGCCGCTTGGGCGGCTGCCAATCGTCGCGCCCGATTTTCGCTTGACGATAAGGCCTTGGAGAGGGTCTTAAGACGCGTCGGGTAGGCTACGCTGCTTGCGGCCCCGAATTCGTGCCGCCTTAGCTCAGGTGGTTAGAGCGCTAGATTGTGGATCTAGAGGTCCCCTGTTCAAGTCAGGGAGGCGGTACCAATTTTCTTTCAGGTTCGACCCGATGGAGAGTGCTCCTGCTAGCTCCGGGAGCGGCGACGTTCTGCCGGCGGTCACGCCGGGCGGGACGTGGCGACCAGATAGTTGACGCGGGTATCGAGATCAAGGCGCCACTCATCGCGAACGACATCGTAGACCATCCCGGAAAAGCGCGGCGGCTTAAGCCCAATAGCCGATAGATGGCGGCCGAGTTCTTCCGGCGTTACAAAACGCTCCCAGTCGTGGGTGCCGCGGGGCAGCCAGCCCAGAACATATTCCGCTGCCACGATCGCCAGAAGATACGACTTCCAATTTCGATTGAGCGTCGAAAGCACAAGGGCTCCGCCAGGGCGGACGAGCCCGGCGATCACTTTAAGGAACGCCGCCACGTCGGGGACGTGCTCGATCACCTCAAGGCAGACCACTGCGTCGAAGGTTTCACCGGCCGCGCTCAGATCTTCGACGCGAGCGACGCGATAGTCGATAGAAAGGCTGCAGGTCTCCGCATGGCGGCGCGCCACGGCAATAGACTCGGCGATGGGATCGATCCCAGCCACGCGTCCGCCAAGGCGGGCGAGCGGCTCGCTGACAAGGCCGCCGCCGCAGCCAATATCCAGAATCGTGATATTTTGCAGAGACTTAAGCGATTTAGACGGGAGTCCGAAGTGCTGAATTAGGGTCTCGCGTATGAATGCAAGGCGGGCGGGACCTTGCTGATGCAGCGGGTGGAAGTTGCCTTTCGGGTCCCACCATTCGCTGGAAAGGCGCTCGAAACGCTCTAATTCGAGGGGATCGAGGGTGGCATCGGGAGGCGCGGTGACGGTTTCACTTTCCATTCTACGTCGCATACGCGGATCGGCAGGGAAGATTGTCAAGCCTGATATATTGCGGGAACGTGCTGATCTCGTTATGAGAACGGGCCGTAGTCGGCATTTCGATGTGTCCGAGGCTACTGCGCGGATTCGGCCGGCGGAGCTATCTCTCGGCCTGCGCCCTTAGGGGTCTATTCCGAACAGCATTCAAAGGGCGCCTGCGGCGGGAAACGCAATGTAATGTCTGTCGTAGTGATGAAGTTTGGCGGCACCTCCGTCGCCGACATCGAGCACATCCGTAACGTCGCGCTTCATGTGAAGCGCGAGGTCGAAGGCGGCAATAAGGTTGCTGTCATCGTCTCCGCCATGGCGGGCGTCACAAACCAGCTCGTTGGCTGGGTGCGGGAGGCATCCGTCCTGCATGACGCGCGCGAGTATGATGCCGTTGTTGCGACGGGGGAGCAGGTCTCGGCGGGCTTGCTTGCCATTGTGCTGCAATCGATGGGCCTGCAAGCACGATCGTGGCAGGGCTGGCAGGTACCAATCCTGACTTCGGCCGCCCATGGTGCAGCGCGCATCAAGGGCATCGACGGCACCGGTTTGCGCCAGCGCCTCGAGGATGGCGAGGTCGCGGTTGTCACAGGCTTTCAGGGTATCGAACCGGAGCGGCAGCGGATTGCGACGCTGGGACGGGGCGGGTCGGACACCAGCGCGGTGGCCATGGCCGTCGCGCTGAAGGCGGATGTGTGCGACATTTATTCGGACGTCGACGGGGTCTATACCTCCGACCCGCGCATCGTGCACAAAGCACATCGCCTACCAAAAGTATCATACGAAGAGATGCTGGAGATGGCCTCTCTGGGTTCGAAGGTGCTGCAAACGCGTTCCGTCGAGCTTGCCATGGTAAACCGGTTGAGGGTTCGGGTTCTGTCGAGTTTTGTTGCACCGGATGCCATGGCGCCGGTGCGTTCGGATCGATTGGAAGATATTGGCACTATCGTTTGTGATGAGGATGAGATCGTGGAGAGCCAAGTCGTCAGCGGCATCGCCTATGCGAAGGATGAGGCGAAAGTCACTGTCGTCAAGGTCGAGGACAAGCCGGGTGTAGCTGCGCGAATCTTCGGGCCGCTCTCAGAGGCAAATATCAATGTCGACATGATTGTGCAGAACGTGACCGCTGACGGTAAGCATACCGACATGACGTTCACTGTGCAGGCCGCCGAGCTGCCGCGTACACTCGAAGCACTCAAAGCTGCCAAGGCGGACATCGGCGATTTCGGCGTGAACAGCTCAGCCGACGTCGCCAAGGTCTCCGTCATCGGGATTGGAATGCGTAGCCACGCCGGCGTCGCCGCCATGATGTTCAAGGCGCTAGCCGACAAAGGCATTAATATACTGGCGATAACCACATCTGAGATCAAAATCAGTGTCCTGATAGACGCGGCTTATGCTGAGCTTGCTGTCAGGACGCTGCATTCGATCTATGGTCTCGACGCAGATTAGTGCGGCACGGCATCCCGCTGTGCAATTGGATTTGAAACCCGCCCTCGGGGCGGACCCATCGGGCGGCAACGGCTCATGCAGGGGCGAGGCGACGAGCCACGAGTCATAACGAGCGAACCGGTACTGCGTGTGATCATGCGGCGCCTGGGCGAGATCATGTCCGAGCCGGGCGATGGTCAGGCCAGGCTCGACAAGATCGTCAAGCAGATTGCTGGTGTGATGGTGGCCGAGGTGTGCTCGATCTACCTGAAGCGCCAGGATGGCTCGTTGGAGCTGTTCGCCACCGAGGGCCTTAACCGCGAGGCTGTTCACAATACGCGCTTGAACCGTGGCGAAGGTCTCGTCGGCAGAAGTGCAGAACTCAATGTCGCAATTAACGAGCCGGAGGCCTCCAGCCACCCTGCATTCTCATATCGGCCTGAGACCGGCGAGGAGATCTATCACGCGCTGCTGGCTGTACCAGTTCAGCGCAGCGGGCAAGTGCTCGGCGTGCTGGTAGTGCAGAACCGTACGCCAAAAGATTACTCCGACGAGGACGTCGAGGTTTTGCAGGCCACAGCGATGGTTGTGGCGGAGCATATCGTCTCTGGAGCGGTTGCCGGTGCCGGCACTGCCATCGAGCTGTCAAAGTCGATGTCGTCGGTGATCGATGGGGAAGCCATCTCCGAAGGTATTGCGCTGGGCCATGTCGTGCTGCACGAACCGCGCATCGTCGTCGAGCAGCTCATGGCTGAGGACACAGCGGAGGAGATGGAGCGCCTCGGGACAGCGATTGCCGCGCTCCGGACCCACCTCGACGAAATGTTCGACCACGAACATCTTTCCGCTGCGGGCGAGCATCACGACGTGCTCGAGGCCTACCGAATGTTCGCCCATGATAAGGGCTGGGAACGGCGCTTGCGTGAGTCAGTAACCGGAGGCCTGACTGCAGAGGCTGCAGTGGAGCGTGTTCAGAACAGCACGCGGGCACGCATGCTGCGCCAGAACGATGCTTATTGGCGTGAGCGCCAGCGCGATCTCGACGATTTGTCGGACAGGCTTTTGCGCATCTTGGCCGGACGCATAACGAGCGCCGATGAGCCGTCGAGTTTGCCGCCCGATGCGATCCTGGTTGCGCGCACCATGGGTCCCGCCGAACTCTTGGACTACGACCGCAAACGTCTGCGCGGGCTCGTTGTCGAGGACGGGAGCGCACAGAGTCACGTTGCAATCGTCGCCAAGGCAATAGGCATTGCTGCGGTTGGCCAGGCGAGGGGCGTGCTGGAGCGGGTCAGCGCCGGGGACGCGGTGATCGTGGACGCGATCGCGGGCGAGGTGCATTTGCGCCCGTCCTCCGACGTCATCTCAGCCTATTCGGACAAGGTCCGGTTCTTGGCGCGTCGGCAGCGACAATACCGGGCCCTGAGAGACGTTCCCGCTCTCACCACAGATGGTGAGCGCGTGTCGCTTCACATCAATGCCGGCCTGCTGGTCGACATGCCACACCTAAAGCAATCAGGCGCCGATGGCGTCGGCCTGTTCCGCACCGAGCTGTTGTTCATGTTATCGAGTACGCTGCCGAAGCTCGAGCGGCAGGTTGAGTCCTATCGCGCGATCGCTGCGCGCGCTGATGGCAAGCCGATCATCTTCCGCACGCTCGATATCGGCGGGGACAAGGTGCTGCATTATCTACGCCAGCCGGCCGAAGAGAACCCCGCCATGGGATGGCGGGCCGTGCGCATGGGTCTTGATCGTCCGGCGTTGCTGCGCACCCAGATTCGGGCGATGTTGCGCGCATCGGCTGGCGCAGAGTTACAGGTCATGATCCCGATGGTGTCTGAAGCCGTCGAAATGGACGCCGTGCGCGCGCTCGTCGACAAAGAGTGCGCCATCTTGGCCGCGAAGGGCTACGAGGCGCCCAAGCGTGTGCAAATCGGCGCCATGATCGAGGTGCCAGGTCTTCTTTTCGAACTCGATGCGCTGATGAAAAAGTCCGACTTCGTCTCAGTGGGCAGCAACGATTTGATGCAGTTCTTGTTTGCCGCGGACCGGACCAACGCGCGCGTGGGCAGCCGCTATGACTCGCTGTCACCGGCGCCATTGCGTGCGCTCAGGGCGCTCATTAAGGCCGCTAAGAAGCACAATGTGCCAGTGACACTGTGTGGTGAAATGGCGGGTCGGCCCATTGAGGCGCTGGCACTGATTGGGCTGGGCTTCCGCTCGCTATCGATGTCGCCCGCTTCGATAGGCCCGGTAAAGACAATGATCTTATCGACGCACGCGGGTCGTGTTTCGGCGCACCTTGACGCCTTACTGAGGAAAAGTGAGCACAACATTCGCGACGCGCTCAATGACTTCGCCAAATCTGAGGGCATCGAGATCTAGGCATTGCCTCACCTTTGACAAGCGCTGGCTTTTGCCGGACGATAGCCACTGGGGGGTCCTTTCATTCGATGGAAGTGCGCGGCAGTCGACATGCGCAGCGGCTATGAGTCAGTTAGACAGCATGCCAACCAGCGCCATCCCGGCGCACGGGCATCGGTAAGTATGAGTCGGCGGGAAGCACCCGGCGCCGTCCAGCTGGCGCCGGAAGTTGGGCGCTTCTTCCAGGACGTGAGAAAGATCTTCCGGCTTTCACGCGAACAGGTCGCGAGGAACCTCGCGACCCGCGCAGATATCATTGCTGCGCTAGAAGCCGCCGACGTTCGTGCGCTTCCGCCTTGGCCGGAGACATGCCGGATCGTGCGAATGTACGCAGGGTCGGCACGTCTCGATCCGCGGCCAGTTCTGCATTCGCTTGAGACGCTTATCGAACAAAACCGGCATGCAAAGGCTGCGCAGCCGCAGTCCTTGATTGCGCGATTGGGGCAACGAATTGCGCCGGCGCTGGCGGTACTGAACAGAACCCCGTCGAGAGCTTTCTCGGCGGGACCGGAGATTTGGAACCGGGTCACGCGCAGGCGCACAGGCTGGACACTTTTTGCGGTCGCGGTCCCCATTGCGCTCGTTGTGATGCTGACCCAAACCACGATTCTCGACGCAGCCGTGTCGCGGTTGCCAGCGCCCGTGGCGCGTATGGTTCGCGGCGCCCAGGATTTTGTGACCTTGCAGCTGGCGCCGGTCCGTGATGGCCTGCGATGGATCGAAGTTGCCGATCCGCGCACCCGGCGCGGCGACAAATTGCAGACTGCCGGCCAACCCGATTAGCCAACGGCGCCGCAGTCCTATATTTGCGTCAAATGAATCACACTGTCTTTAGTCACGCGCCGCCACTCTGGCACCCCTTTTGGCCTTGCAGTCCCCGACACAAGAACATGACCACCATTCCTAAAGAGAAACTGGACAAACTGGTTGAGCGCTGGGAGGCGATCCAGTCCGAGCTCAACGAGGGCGTTAATCAGGAGACCTACGCGAAACTCACCAAAGAGTTTTCCGCACTAAGCCCTATTAAGACGACGATCGATTCACTGCGAGCAGCACAAAAGGAGAGCGCCGATCTCGAAGCGCTCATCGGGGACCCCACCGCTGACAAAGAGATGAGGGAGCTTGCCCGTGCCGAATTCGACGCGCTTGCGCCGCGCTTTGAGGATCTCAATCATCAGCTCAAACTGCAGCTCCTGCCAAAGGACGCCGCGGACGACAGAAGCGTGATCATCGAGTTGCGCGCGGGTACAGGCGGCGACGAGGCTGCGCTCTTCGCCGGCGATCTCTACCGCATGTACACCCGTTATGCCGAACTCAAGGGGTGGAAGACGGAGATCATCTCAGTATCGGAAAATGATTTGGGCGGCTTCAGAGAGATCGTCGCGTCAATCACAGGCAGCGGTGTGTTCGCGCGGCTCAAGTTCGAATCGGGTGTCCACCGTGTGCAGCGCATCCCCGAGACTGAGACTGGCGGGCGTATTCATACTTCGGCCGCGACCGTCGCGGTACTGCCGGAGGCGGAGGATGTCGACATCGACATTCGACCCGACGACATTCGCATCGATACGATGCGTGCGGGTGGGGCCGGCGGACAGCACGTCAACACGACGGATTCAGCAGTTCGGATCACGCATTTACCTACAGGTATCATCGTCGTCTCGGCGGAGAAGTCGCAGCATCAAAACCGGCGCCTCGCAATGCAAGTCTTGCGCTCCCGCGTCTATGAGCTGGAGCGCCAGCGCGCAGCCGACGAGCGTGCCGAGGCACGAAAGGGTCAGGTCGGCTCGGGTGATCGCTCGCAGCGGATTCGCACGTACAACTATCCGCAAGGGCGCGTGACCGACCACCGTATCAATCTGACGCTGCACAAACTCGATGCAGTGCTGGCAGGCACAGCGCTCGATGAGTTGATCGACGCGCTCATCACCGATCATCAGGCCAGCCAGCTCTCAGCGATGGAAAGCCATGCCAACGCTTGATCTTAAGGCCGGAGCTGAGTCTGAGCGGATGGTCGAGGCTATCCGGCGTGTCACACGTGCGCTGGAACGCGCGGGCGTCGATACGCCTTCGCGCGACGCGCGACTCCTCGTCACAGAAGCGACAGGTCTTGATGCCGCCCGGCTTATTGCCGAACCGGACCGGTCAATCGCCCAAGCCGAACGTCGTCGCCTGGCGGAATTGGTGGAGCGGCGCTGCGCACGTGAGCCCGTCTCGCGCATCATGGGATATCGCGAATTCTATGGCCGGGACTTTGCAATCTCGCCAGCGGTTCTCGACCCTCGCCCCGACAGCGAAACGCTTATCGAGACGGCGCTTGCGCTAGCGGAAGAGGAGGGCTGGGGCGCGCGGCCGATCCGAATTTTGGATGTCGGCACCGGTTCGGGCTGTCTCCTTGTCACCCTTCTCGCTGAGCTTTCGGCGGCGGGCGGCGTCGGCACCGATTTGAGAGCAGAGGCGTTGGACGTGGCCGCCCAGAATGCGGCGCGACATGGGGTCGCGAGCCGTGCGCGGTTAAAGGCGAGGCGGTCCCTGGAGGGAATCGAGGAGCACTTTGATATTGTGGTGTGCAACCCTCCGTATATTTCAAGCCAGGAGATCGCGGTGCTTGCACCGGAGGTTCGGGACCATGATCCGCGCGCCGCCCTGGATGGCGGCGCGGACGGGCTTAATGTTTACCGAGAGGTTATCCCCACTCTCAGCCGCGTCGTTTCATCCGGCTGGGTGCTTTTCGAGGTGGGAGCGGCACAGGCCGCCGCCGTTGCCGAGCTCCTGAGAACCGTTTGCGGCCCTCAGGGATCAACGGGCATAAGATTCGCCAACGACCTTGGTGGCCATGTTCGATGTGTGGCGGCGAAGATACAGGTTTAGCGATGTAGCGAAAAACAGTTTGATTTGCCTCTATTCCGCGCTAGTGTGTGCGCCAGCCGTATTGATCGTTCGTTGCGCCTTTTGTGGGACCGAAGTTAATCTTCCGGGCTGCACGAACTGGGATTGCGAAGTGAGAGGACAGACCGCGCGAGCGCGAAAATCCTCCTGCTAACGCTAAAGAGGCGATCGCTGGCGGCATGGCGTGGTACGCCCTTTTCCGACTGGATGTGTCGACTGCCGTTTGAGCGTCATGAAAACAGATCAATAGTGCGCGCCATAGTACGCACGCATGTGCTTGGGATGGCGACACTTGCCCTGAAGGTGGGGCTCTAGCGACGAAAAATTGCTGCCAACGAACGTGCGCACGCCTTCACAAATTTTTCACGACCGAGAAATGGATCCAATGAGGCAAGGACAGCAAAACCGCAGGGGCCGCGGGCGCAACCAGCGCAAGAGCCAGAACCCGCTGACGCGCAGCTTTGAGAGCACGGGGCCGGACGTAAAGATCCGCGGTACGCCGGCGCACATCGCTGAGAAGTACATATCGTTGGCGCGTGATGCCGGTTCGTCCGGTGACCCGGTTCTCTCTGAGAACTATTTGCAACACGCTGAGCACTACAATCGCATCATCATGTCGTTCCGCGATCAGCAGATCAGTCAGGCGGGCGAGAACGTCAATGGCGGCGCGGGCCACCAACGTCAGTTTGGAGGGCAAGGATCAGGGGAGGCGGGTGAAGACTTCGACGACGAAAACGAATACGGCGACGTGCAGCCGGCCGACCCGCCGCTGCGCCAGCATGAGCCACAACCGCAGCCACGGGTCGAAGGCCATCGCGGCGGACAAGAGCAGGGGCGCCCACGGGGCCGGCCAGATCGCCAGGAGCGTGGCGGCAACCGCGGTGGCGGGCGTGGATTTCGCTCGAACACGGTGTCCAGTGGTGACGGCGACGGCCAGCCGCCAGCAGCCGAAGCACAGTCTCCGCGCCGCGAGGGATTTGCGCAGGGCCATGAACAGCCGGAATTTTTGCGCCGGCCGGTGCGCCGCCCGCGCCGCGACAGCAATGGGGGCTCGGCAGAGGCGAACGGCGAAACCGTTCCCGGCGATACTGTTTCTGACGATGCCGCTCGCGACTGAGGTCGCGCGGCGCATCGCTTTCGCATTCTCAGGACTTTGGGCTGCGTCACATTCAGAGGTTGATGGTGTCGCCGATCGCGATGGCGCCATCCTTCCGCGCGCGCGCATAGACACCAAAATCGCTATGGCCCCAGGTCCGCTGCAGCACGGCCGGGATCGCCATGTCGCGCTCGCCGGTGTCGGGGTCGACGTTGGTCGCCGCGCACCGCGCCGTTCGCTCAAGGACGACAAGCTTGGCGCCGCCTAAGGCGATTTCACTACCGACCCAGCTGAATTCCTCCCACGGGGCGGCACCGTCGATCACGATATTGGGGCGAAAGCGCAAAGGATTGACCGCGTTCCCGACTGCGCGCTCCAACTCGCGCACTGAAGCGAGATTGACGATATGCAGGCACTTGACTGCCACATCGGAAAAGCTGTGCCCTTCTGAGAAGACGATTTTCGGCGCGCCACGTAGCTCTGCGTGCATGTAAGCAGCTAGGAATTGCTCGATCATCTGCCGCCCCAGCGGCATCGTGAGTTGGCCGCGTGCGACCTGCTTTCCATCGCGCGATATGGTCAATGTCTGGCTGGCGTCGTCGAATTTGGTCTGAAGTGTCGCCAGCCGTTCATCGCGCATGAGCATCAAGAAATTGATCTTGGGCAGATACTGCGGGTGGTCTGGATCGAAGCGGCCTGGCCCATTTTCGATCGCGTATGCGCGGTCGAATGGCACAGTGCCGCCAGCTCTCAGCTCGACGCGTTCGAGCGGTTCTGGCGACAAACCTTTGACAGGATAGCGATAAAGACCGCGGATGCTTGGTCCGCCAGACTGCGGCATCGTTAATGCAACTCAGGTCGCCGGCTTGGGGCCAAGCGATCCTCCCCCTTTTGCTGGGTTTCGCATGCACTATATCACGTGTTTGAATGGTTTCCGCCCGATGCTGATCTAGGTCAGGCGGTGCCCTTAGTCCTGACGTGAGGGCGTTCCCCCGTGCCACAAGGGCGGTGATAGCGCGCTGAGGAGAGACGATGAACTTCGAAATGTATACGGACCGCGCCCGCGGTTTCGTTCAAGCGGCGCAGAGCCTTGCTCTTCGCGAGGGCCATCAGCAGTTTACGCCAGAGCACCTTCTCAAGGTGTTGCTCGATGACAGCGAAGGTCTCGCCGCCGGGCTCATTCGCAAGGTGGGCGGTCAGCCGCAAGTCGCGCTCAACGAGGTCGACCAAGCGCTTGCTAAGCGTCCCCAAGTTTCTGGTGGCGGTGCGGGCCAGGTTTACCTGGCACCGGAACTTGCGCGCGTTTTCGATCAGGCGGAGAAGATCGCAGAAAAGGCTGGCGACAAATACGTCACCGCTGAGCGTCTGCTGTCGGCGCTCGCGCTTGAGAAAAGTACCGAAGCTGGAAAAATTCTCGCCGATGCCGGCGCAACGCCTCAGAATTTAAATGAGGCCATCAATGATCTGCGCAAGGGTCGTACCGCCGATACGGCCTCCGCCGAGCAAGGCTACGACGCGTTAAAGCGCTATGCCCGCGACCTCACCGACGATGCTGCAAACGGCAAGCTCGATCCTGTCATTGGACGCGAAGAAGAGATTCGCCGCACCATTCAGGTGCTGTCGCGGCGCACGAAAAACAATCCGGTTCTTATCGGTGAGCCGGGTGTGGGTAAGACCGCTATCGCCGAAGGCCTGGCGCTGCGTATCGTCAAGGGCGATGTGCCCAACAGCCTCAAGGACAAAAAGCTTTTATCGCTGGACATGGGCTCGCTCATCGCAGGCGCGAAGTATCGCGGCGAGTTTGAGGAACGCCTCAAGGCCGTGTTGCAGGAGGTTCAGGCGGAGGGTGGCCGCATTATCCTCTTTATCGACGAGCTGCACACGATCGTCGGTGCTGGCAAGTCCGAAGGGGCAATGGACGCTGGCAATCTGTTGAAGCCGGCGCTTGCGCGCGGCGAGCTGCATTGTATCGGTGCCACGACGCTGGACGAGTACCGCAAGCACATCGAGAAAGACGCAGCGCTCGCGCGGCGTTTCCAGCCCGTTTTCGTCGACGAGCCGTCGGTGGAGGATACGATTTCGATCCTGCGAGGACTGAAGGAGAAGTATGAGCTGCACCACGGTGTGCGCATTACTGATTCCGCGCTCGTTGCCGCGGCGACGCTGTCCAACCGCTACATCACGGACCGCTTCCTGCCCGATAAGGCGATAGACCTCGTCGACGAAGCCGCCTCCCGCCTCAAGATGGAGGTCGATTCCAAGCCGGAGGCCCTCGACGCAATTGATCGCGATCTGATGCAGATGAAGATTGAGCGCGAGGCGCTGCGCAAGGAGAGCGATGCGGCTTCGAAGGATCGGCTCGGGCGGCTCGAAAAAGAGATCGCCGATCTTGAGGAGAAGAGTGGGGTTCTCACCCAGAATTGGGAAGCAGAGCGAGAAAAGCTCGGCAGCGCTCAGAAGCTTAAGGAGGAGCTCGATAACTTGCGCACAGAGCTGGAGCAGGCGCAGCGCCGGGGTGATCTTGCGCGTGCCGGCGAGCTTGCCTACGGCCGCATTCCGGAAATTGCGAATAAGCTCACAGAGATTGAAGCTCAGGAAGAGACGAAAGACGCGATGGTCGAGGAGGCAGTAACGCCAGATCAGATCGCTGCAATCGTCTCCCGTTGGACCGGCATCCCGGTCGAACGCATGCTAGAGGGCGAGCGCGAAAAACTCCTCCATATGGAGGATGCCTTGAGCGCGCGCGTTGTGGGTCAGCGTGAAGCCGTCGATGCCGTCTCAACGGCGGTGCGGCGCGCACGGGCTGGCTTGCAGGATCCCAATCGACCGATCGGTTCGTTTATATTCTTAGGCCCGACGGGCGTGGGCAAGACTGAGCTTTCGAAGGCGCTCGCTGCTTTCCTTTTCGATGACGAAAGCGCACTTCTACGCATTGATATGAGCGAGTACATGGAGAAGCACTCTGTTGCTCGCATCATCGGCGCCCCTCCGGGCTACGTTGGCTATGAGGAGGGGGGCGCGCTGACCGAAGCGGTGCGCCGCCGGCCCTACCAAGTTATCCTTTTCGATGAGATCGAGAAAGCGCACCCGGATTTGTTCAACGTGCTGTTGCAGGTGCTCGATGACGGCCGGCTCACGGACGGTCAGGGCCGTACTGTCGACTTCCGTAACACGATCATTATCCTCACTTCCAACATCGGAGCTGAGTTCCTCGTCAATCAAAAGGAGGGCGAGGATACCGACGCGGTGAGCGATTTGGTGATGGCCGAGGTCCGGCAGAAGTTCCGGCCAGAATTCCTCAATCGTCTGGACGACATCATCCTGTTCCACCGGCTGCAGCGCTCGGATATGGGTAAGATTGTCGACATTCAGATGGCACGGCTGCAGAAGCTTTTAGCTGATCGCAAGATCACAATAGAGCTCGATGATGATGCGCGCTTGTGGCTCGCCAACCGGGGCTATGACGCTGCTTATGGTGCACGTCCGCTGAAGCGTGTCATTCAGCGGCACGTGCAAGACCCACTCGCCCAACAGATCCTGGCGGGCGGCCTCAAGGACGGTGAAACGGTGAAGATTACGGTTCGTGACGGTGAACTTGCGCTCAACGGCGAACCGGTGAAGGTCGCAGCGTAGCCTTGAGGCCGTTTGTTATTTGCTCGCTGTCTTGACGGGCGCGCGGCGCATCAGGTCGTCAATGCGCGCGCGCTCTTTCTGGAACTCGACTAACTGATGACCATCCAGTTTTCGCTCGCGCGGAACCGGGATTGAGAGTGGGTCGACGAAGCGCTTGTTAATCAGGATTTCGTAGTGCAAGTGCGAGCCCGAGGAGAGACCCGTGGAGCCGACGTACCCAATAACCAGGCCCTGGCGAACCTTCGTCCCTTTCTTGACGCCCTTGGCGATACGCAGCATGTGCCCATAGGCTGTATGGTATCCGTTTGCATGGCGGATGCGGATGTAGTTTCCGTACTGGCCCTTACGGCCGGCCTCCTCGATGACGCCGGTGCCAGCGGCCAAGACCGGCGTGCCCGATGCGGTTGCCCAATCGACGCCAGAATGCATGCGCCGCTCGTTGAGCAGCGGGTGGAAACGCAGGCCAAAGCCTGACGTCAGACGTACGTTGTCACCTCGCACAGGCCGCCGCATCAGGAACTTCTTAGAATTGTTGCCTTCGTGGTCATAGTAATCAACGTGACCGTCAGGCGTCCGGAAGCGATAGAAACGGTAAGTCTCGCCGCCGGTCGTTATGGCGGTGTAGAGCAGCTCGCCCGGAGGTCCATCGGGTCCTGCATCCGTTTTCATGTCGAAGAAGAGCTCGAGCGCATCGCCCGGTCTTAGTTTGCGGCGGAAGTCAGTCTCATAGGCGTGGACCTTCATGATTTTCATGATGGTCTCGGGGGATAGCTTTTCGTTGAGGCCCGCGTAGTAGACGCTCGCGTAGACACTGGACGAAGACGCCTGATCGTTGAAGCCGAGCGCGGCATTCATGATGTCCTGATCGAAGAACGGCGATTTTGACGCGACGAATTCACCAGCAGCATTGCGTTTGACGGTGACGAGATGGTCGTGGCCACTAGAGAAAATGCTGAAACGCGCCGGCTCCATACGGTTCTGCCGTGTAAGCGAGGGAACCAGTGTGACGCGCACTTCTTGGTCCTGCTTTAAGTTAGACGCTGGAAACGTCTTGCGCGCTGCTTCGATCATGGCGCGCGCTTGCCAGCTGTCTGCACCGGCGCGAACGAGGATGCGCCGCAGTGTGTCGCCGCGGCCGACTTTTACGACCCGTGCTTCTCTGCCTTCAAGGTCGGCAATGCCGTCGTCGTCATCGTTGTGCTGGGCTGGTTTGGCAAGAACCGTTGTGTTGGGCGGTACTGCATTCGCTGCAAAGTCTGCGCCTAGCCCCCCGAGTAAGCTGCCAGCTGGGGACTGGTTTGCATTGGCCTCCGCGCCCGCGCGCACGCTTTCGGCTTCCGCTTCGGCCTCTTTGGCGCGCTTGACGAGTTCGGCCGCGTCCTGATTATCAAGCACCTGCCCATCTTCTCCTGGCAAGGTGCCACCCAAGAGCTCGACGACGCGAACGACGACAGTGCCGTGATCTTCTTCATTTGAGTTTGCCGTCTGGCCATCGCTTGACGACTTTTTGATCGCGTAGAGTTTGAGCGGATTGAAGGTCGGGATTTTGTCTTCGTAATCGCCGGGAACGGGCGCCAGCCTCGCAACGATCCGCATGTATGGCTTGGCGAGGATGTACTCGCGCCCTGAGCGCTTCTGCTTCATTGACTCTTGAATAATGTAGCGCGTTGACATCGTGCCTGTGATAACCCGCAGCCGGTCGCTTTTTGGTGAGGCCCACTTCAGCCCTTCGTTCGCCCGCGAGAACATCATCTCGGATCCCAAAAAGCCCGTTTCACCGGTGGTCATGAGCCCACCCAGAAACCCGCCCTTGCCGGCCTGATTGTCCGCGGAGCCAGAGATGACAACGAAGATGGCGACAGCTCCGACCATGCCCGCGAGGCAGGTGCTGATGAGCCAGCGGAAGCGTCCGCCTTCGCGCGATGCGGCATGGTCGGTCTCGTAGAGATCCTTGAACGTGCCCGAGGCGCGGCCACGGCAAAGCTGCGAGAGCCCCTGCGGCCGTTCCACGCGAGCAAGCGCTCCAAAACGCGCGCCCGAAGCATTTCGGCTGCGGTCGACCACGAGCGTTGAATCCTCCCCCTAATCCAGCTGACGCCATCATGTTGGCGTCACTACCCCCAAGTTCACGCCGCTAGCGCATCACTTTCATTCGAGGCGACGCAGCCCGTATCAAAGATACAGCAAAATACCAGAAGTCGGACGCCTCAAGGCTACGCGCTTCGCGAGAAACGAACGCGTCTACTGCACCAGCAAAAACGGGCGGCCAGATGGCAAGGCCCTCAGAACCCAGAGTTTCTGGGGCCTTGAATGGAGCCGGGTGTGTACCCATGTCTCGGCGTGGGCCCAAGGAGTGGCTCGGGGAGGTGCGGTGCACAATTATTTGCGTCATCTTCGCTACAGGGTTGATTTCTAGGGTAGATTTCTTTGCGCCGAATGTTGACAAGACCTAGCGGTCCGTATTAAGTTCGTCGGCTTGACGGCGCAGATACTGCTTCGTCGCCCTTATGGGCTACCGTCTCACGATACCTCGTGGTTCTCATCCGGGACCGTCCGGAAGGAGCCTCGTTGTCTTCAAAGCCAGTCGAATTGGACTGGTTAGAAGGTGGTGTCGCTGAG
>CAZURR010000031.1:0-13221 GCA_964622715.1 uncultured Hyphomicrobium sp.
GGATGAGGTCATAGGCGGTATTGGGCCTGAGTTCCTGGTCGGCGAGCTCATATCTTGGAACCGGGTGCTCCATTTGATAGCGCGCGTAGACCGGGATCAGATTGTTGCCTCGGTCGCTTAGGTTCTTGAGATTCTGAAGCTTGGTAACCATGAGTGGCCCCTTCGGTTTACATTTTATGGCTCCAACGTATGTCGAGCGCTGGTGCTTCGCCATGGGAGCTTGCCTTAGGCCGTCTTTTTGAGCTTGGACCCTTTGCTCATGAGGTTAAAGCGGTGCTTTCAGCAACCCACCCAGATAGTGTCGCTGCACGTCGCGACTTCAATGACAATGGCAAGCTGCTTGTTGATTTGCCCTTCTGGCCCTGACAGGACCCTGGCATCTTCCACACGAAAGTCCGGCCCCGCCTCCCCTCGCAAATAAAAAACCGCCGGATCTCTCCGGCGGTTCCATTGCACTCGCAAATGTATGCGAGGTTGCTAGCCTGCCTCGCGATTTCTCCGCGGGCGGCGGTCCCCACCGGCACGGTCACGCCGCGGTGGGCGCTCGGAACGGAACTCCGCTTCCGGGTTCGGCTCGCCGTCCTCACGCGGGATCTCCTTGCCCGTCTCCTGATCGATGATCTTCATGGAAAGTCGCGTCTTTCCGCGATCATCGAAGCCTAGGAGCTTGACGTAAACCTCCTGGCCTTCTTTCACCACGTCGCCGACCGTCTCCGGGCGGCCGGGCGCGAGCTGCGAGATGTGCACCAGCCCGTCCTTGGCGCCGAAGAAATTCACGAAAGCACCGAAGTCCATGATCTTGACGACCTTGCCCTTGTAAATCGTGCCGACTTCCGGCTCCGATGTGATCGCCTTGATGCGATCTAGCGCAGCCTCGATGGACTCGCGCTTGGCTGCGGCGACCTTCACGGTGCCGTCGTCGTCGATGTCAATCTTGGCGCCGCTCTCCTCAACGATCGAGCGAATTACCGAACCGCCTGAGCCAATCACTTCGCGGATTTTGTCGGTCGGGATCTTGATAGTCTCAATGCGCGGGGCGTGCTCGCCGAGTTCGCTGCGCGCGGTGCCCAGCGCCTTGCTCATCTCACCGAGAATGTGCAGTCGACCTTCACGCGCCTGATCAAGCGCGATGCGCATGATTTCCTCAGTGATACCGGCAATCTTTATGTCCATTTGCAAAGATGTGACACCCTGCTCGGTCCCAGCCACCTTGAAGTCCATATCGCCCAAATGATCCTCGTCGCCGAGAATGTCTGAGAGCACCGCAAAATCGTTGCCCTCCTTGATTAATCCCATAGCGATGCCGGCCACCGGGGCTTTGAGCGGCACGCCGGCGTCCATCATGGCGAGCGAGGTACCGCATACAGTTGCCATCGAAGACGAGCCGTTGCTCTCGGTGATCTCTGAGACGATGCGGATGGTGTAGGGGAACTCCTCCGGGCCAGGCATGATCGGGTGCAGTGCGCGCCAAGCGAGCTTGCCGTGACCGATCTCGCGCCTGCCGGGCGTGCCCATGCGCCCCGTCTCGCCCACGGAGTATGGCGGAAAATTGTAGTGCAGCATAAAGCGCTCTTTGCGCGTGCCTTCGAGCGCATCGACGAACTGCTCGTCCTCGCCAGTGCCAAGCGTGGCCACAACGAGCGCCTGCGTCTCACCGCGCGTGAACAGTGCCGACCCATGCGTTCGCGGCAGAACGTGCACCTGTGCCATGATGGGTCGCACAGTCTCTAGGTCGCGGCCATCAATGCGCTGCCCGGTCTTGACCACGTTGCCGCGCACGATCTCGCTCTTGAGATCCTTGAAGGAGCCGGAGAGCAGAACCTGCTCGCTCGCGTCACCATCGGGAATGGTGATCTCGGAATAAACCTTGCTCTTAGCCGCGTCCACGAGTTCATTGCGCTTCTGCTTTTCCTTGGTGGAGAACGCCTCCTTGAGATCAGCCTCGGCGATCTCACGTACCTTTTCTGCGTATTTGTTAGCGTCAGGAAGCTCGATGTCCCAAGGCTCTTTCGCCGCCGTTTCGGCGAGATTAATGATGGCTTGGATGACTGGCTGAAAGTGCTTGTGTCCGAACATAACGGCTTCAAGCATCCGTGTCTCAGGCAGCTCCTTGGCCTCAGACTCCACCATCATCACAGCGTCCTGGGTGCCGGCGATGATCAGGTCGAGCGCGCTTTCCTGCATCTCATCGATCATCGGATTGAGCACCAGCTCGCCTCCGATAAGGCCGACGCGCGCCGCCCCAATGGGACCGAGGAAAGGAACGCCGGAGAGCGTCAATGCCGCGGACGCAGCAACCATGCCGAGGATATCCGGGTCATTCTCCATGTCGTGGGAAAGCACTGTGATGACGACCTGCGTCTCGTTCTTGAAGCCCCCTACGAACAGAGGACGGATGGGTCTGTCGATAAGGCGCGAGGTCAGTGTCTCTTTTTCCGACGGACGCCCTTCGCGTTTGAAAAAGCCGCCTGGAATCTTTCCTGCGGCGTATGTTTTCTCTTGATAGTTGACGGTCAGGGGAAAGAAGTCGATGCCGGGCTTCGGGGTCTTGGCGGCAACGACGGTGGCAAGCACACTTGTCTCGCCATACTGCGCATAGACGGCTGCGTCAGCCTGGCGTGCCATCTGGCCGGTCTCGAGCATTAGCTTGCGCCCACCCCATTCAATTTCCACACGATGGATGTCGAACATGTTCGGTCTTTCATTCAATCTGGTTTCATACACTTTCTAGCGGCACGTTCTTGGCACGAACGCCAATTGCACCGGCAATCCCGGTGATGCCGTTGCGCACAGTGGTCTTGAAGAACAATTTAGGGCGCAACGGTTCGTCGCAAATGCTGCTGCGGAGGCAAATGCTCCGTCAGCGGCGAATGCCAAGCTTCTCGATGATGTTCTGATAGCGCTGCACATTCTTGCGCTTGACGTAGTCGAGCAGCTGCCGCCGCTGGCTGACCATCTTCAGTAGGCCGCGACGGGAGTGGTTATCCTTCTTATGTATCCTGAAATGCTCGGTCAGATGGTTGATCCGTTCGGTGAGGATCGCGATCTGAACTTCAGGTGAGCCGGTATCGTTGGCCTTGGTTGCATTATCCTTGATGAGCGCGGTCTTGCGCTCGGCAGTAATCGACATCGGGCATCCTTTCTGTTTGCGAGTGGTGCGAGGAGCTTGGCCTCGCCGATGCGGCCACAGCCGGGATGTCGTCCAGCCGGGTCACGAAATCTTTGTAGCGCAGGTCCTTATACACGAGCCGTCCTTGCCCGCGAGCGGAAAGTCTCCCCTTGCTGAGCTCTCTATATGATCGCCGACTCATGTTCCCACTTTGTGCCGCGGCACATTTGCAGCATTCCCGAAATTGAACACCCGCGTGGGACGGAAGCTGCCCTTTTCCAACTCACCGAGCGCCAGAATACGGCCCTTGAAGTGGGCAAACGCCGCACCCGACATCACCGGGGCGTCGCGACCGCGGATAAGGACCGCCTGGCCCCTGGCCAGGTTCGCTGCATCAGAAGGGCTAACGCCGACACTTGGGATGTCGTCGAGCGCCGATTCGACGCCCTGAAGGTGCTCTGCCAACGTCTCATCACCCGCCTGCGCCGCTGCTACCAGTTCGTCGAGCGGCACCGCGGCCTCCTCTACGAACGGCCCGACCCGCGTCCGCCTTAAGGCGACCACGTGGCCGAAACACCCTAAAGCCCGACCCATGTCGCGCGCCAACGCGCGCACATACGTCCCCTTACCGCATTCTGCCTCAAAGACCGCGGTCGCCGCATCCGGCATTTCGACGAGGCGCAAATCCTCGATGACAACCACCCGCGGCTGCAACTGGACGTCCGTGCCCTCACGCGCAAGATCGTAGGCGCGGGCGCCTTGCACCTTAATCGCCGAGAAGCGTGGCGGTACTTGCTCTATCTCGCCAGTAAACTGCGGCAGCAACGCTTCGACCGCCGATCGCGCGGGCCTCGTCTCGCAGGTATGCACCACGCGACCCTCGGAATCGTCGGTATCGGTCTCAGCTCCAAAGCGCACGGTGAAGCAGTAGGATTTCTCTCCGTCGACGGCGTAAGGCACCGTCTTGGTTGCTTCGCCCAGCGCAATTGGCAAAACGCCGGTTGCGAGCGGATCGAGCGTTCCGGCGTGACCGGCTTTTTGCGCATCGTACAGACGCTTAACAGCGCCAACGGCTTGCGTCGACGTCATGCCCGATTGCTTGTCGAGCACCAACCAGCCGTGAATAGGCTTGCCTTTCTTTCGACGTGTCATGGGAAAGCGGCGCTGGCCCTCATTCCTTGTCCACGTCCTGGCGGACTTTGGGGTTCGACAGCAACTCATCGATACGGCTCGCTTCGTCGAACGTTTCGTCCCCGCGGAAGCGCAACTCCGGGGCATATTTTAGGTTCACCGCGTGCGCCACCTCTGCGCGGATGTATTTCCTTCGCCGGTTCAATGCTTCGAGCACCTGCTCTGTGTCGCTGCTACCAAGCGGAATAACGTAGACGGTTGCGAGTTTCAGATCTGGAGACACACGCACTTCGGGAACGGTGATCAACTGCGCGGCCAGAACGTCATCATGGATGTCGCCACGCGACAACATTTCTGCAAGTTTATGCCGAATGAGTTCGCCGACGCGCAATTGACGCTGCGAAGGCACTGCATGATGTGCCGTCTTATGGGAATGTTTTGCCATTTTCGGTTCCGGCGCGGAATTGAACTGCGCACGGCCTTTTCGAAAGGTGCAAAGCCTTGGACTCGACACCAAAGCGCGTGAAAAAAATTACAACGTCCGGATGACTGTCTCGACGTTGAAGCACTCGATGACATCGCCGGCGCGGATATCATGGTAGTTGGCGAACGCCATGCCACATTCTTGGCCCGCCGGCACCTCGCGCACCTCGTCCTTGAAGCGCTTCAACGTTGAAAGCGTGCCCTCGTGGATCACGACATCCTCGCGGATGAGGCGCACCTTTGCGCCACGCTCCACCTTGCCCTCGGTCACGCGGCAGCCAGCGACTTTGCCGACCTTGGAGATGTTGAATACCTCCAGAACCTCGGCATTACCGAGGAACAATTCGCGGATCGTCGGCGCGAGTAACCCTGACATCGCCGCTTTCACGTCGTCGACCAGATCGTAAATGATGTTGTAGTAGCGAATCTCGGCGCCATCACGTTCAGCGGCTGACTTAGCTTGAACATTCGCGCGCACGTTAAATCCTAAGATCACGGCCTTGGAGGCATTGGCAAGCGCAACATCAGACTCTGTAATGCCACCGACTCCCGAATGGACGATGCGGGCCTCGACTTCGTCCGTGCCGAGCTTGCGCAATGCGCCGGCAATCGCTTCCAAAGAGCCCTGCACGTCGGCCTTCACGACAAGGTCGAACTCTTTACGATCAGCCTCCTTGAGCTGCTGCATCATCTGCTCAAGAGTGCGCCCAGAGCCAACCGTCCCCAAAGCCTCGCGCCGCTTGCGAACGCGATAGTCGGTAATCTCGCGAGCACGGGCTTCGCTTTCGACAACTGCGATCTGGTCGCCGGCCTCAGGTGCGGCGTCGAAGCCTAGAACCTCGACTGGAACCGACGGGCCGGCTTCATCCGTGTTGTGGCCATGATCGTCGATGAGGGCGCGTACACGCCCCCATGCCGCGCCGGCGACGACGAGGTCGCCGACGCGAAGCGTACCGCGCTGCACGAGCACGGTGCCGACCGGGCCGCGGCCGCGCTCCAGCTTAGCCTCGATGACAATACCTTCGGCCGAACGATTAGGATTCGCTTTGAGATCGAGAATCTCAGACTGCAGATGGATGGCTTCCAAGAGCTTATCGAGATTTGTGCGCTTCAATGCCGAGACCGACACCTCAAGCGTTTCGCCCGACATGCTCTCGACGATAACCTCGTGCTGCAGAAGTTCATTGCGCACGCGGTCAGGGTCAGCCTGCGGTTTGTCGATCTTGTTGATCGCGACGATAAGCGGAACCTCTGCCGCTTTTGCGTGATTAATGGCCTCGATAGTCTGTGGCATCACGCCGTCATCAGCCGCGACCACAAGGACGACGATGTCCGTAACCTTGGCGCCGCGTGCACGCATGGCTGTAAATGCTTCATGGCCTGGCGTGTCGATGAATGTGACCCTCTCACCGTTGGGCGTGATAACCTGATAGGCACCGATGTGTTGGGTGATGCCGCCGGCCTCGCCGGAGACGACATTCGTTTGCCGAATGGCATCGAGCAGCGACGTCTTGCCATGATCGACGTGACCCATGATCGTAACGACGGGGGCACGCGGTTCCAGCTCACCTTCATCGTCCTTGTCACCAATCAACCCGGTTTCGACATCGGACTCAGAGACGCGTTTGGCTGTGTGGCCGAACTCTTGCACAATGAGTTCGGCGGTATCTGCGTCGACCACATCATTGATCTTGTGCATCTCGCCTTCCTTCATCAGAAATTTGATAAGGTCGACAGAGCGCTCGGTCATACGATTGGCGAGCTCTTGAATGGTGATGACTTCGGGAATGACCACTTCGCGCGAAATCTTCTCGCGCGACTGCGGAATCCCCATTGCCTTGAGCTTTTCGCGCTCACGCTTACGCTTCAGTGAGGCCAGAGAGCGCTCGCGCTGCTTCTCATCAAACGCATTGTTAATGGTAAGCTTGACGCGCTCGCGCCGCTCATCCGGCTTAACTGTCTTAACAGCCGGCGTACGCGGACCGGATTTGCGCCCTCTTGGACTTCCGCGGCTCTCTTCCTCCTCATGCGTAACGGCAACAGCGGCCCGCGCTGTACGCTTGGGCGTCTCAGTCTCCGGCATTGCGCGTGCGGAGTTGGGCATTTCAATCTCACGCGGCCGACCGCCCTCGCGCGGCTGCAATGCGGGATTGAGAGGCGAACGCGACTTCGGCGCTCCCTCCGCACTGGCTTCTCCACGCGCCGCAAACCCGGGCTTAGCTTTTGCGGCGGCCGGCCTGGCTGCAGGAGCTGTCTCGGCGGTTGGTTTGACCTTCGCGTGCTCTTCTTCGCGCACGGCGCCCGCTTGGGTCTTTGCGGCCGCGAGCGCACGCGCACGCGCGTCGCGCTCTTCGTCCGAAAGCGTCCTAAAACCCGGGGGCTCGCTTGATTGCGCAGGCGCAGCAGTATCGGACTTGACCGGCTTCTTTTTCGGCGCAGAGACGGCGGGCTTTGCCTCTTTGAGCTCAGGCTCCGCTTCCTGCGCGGCACCGGGAGCGGCAAGCTTCCGCGTCCTGCGCTTTTCAACGACAACGGACTTTGAACGGCCGTGGCTGAAATTTTGCCGGACATGCCCAGATTCGACCGTCCTTTGCAGGGAAAGAGGCTTACGTGCTCCCCCTTGGAGGGTCTTCTCGGTAGTGTCCTTCGTTTCTGTCATGCTCTTCTCGTTCAACTCCAAAATTCATGATGCTCGAGCCGCTCAGGATATGCTTAAGCCCGACCGGTAGCGCCGCAAGCGCTCGGCCTCACTTAGAAACCGCTTAGTGGCTCCGCCGTTTGTGAGGCCAGCATGTACCACATTTGACCTGCCAATGGCCAAGCTCAATTGCTCAATCGTCAGCCAATCGATAATGGGCGACACTTTGCCCTTATCTCGTTGTATAGCCGTAAATTTCCGATCGAGCTTATCCCGCCCGCCCGCCGCCGCGTCAGCGCCGTGCAAAAGCGCGAATGCGCGCCCGCTGCCAACAAGCGCCTCGACTTTCTCGAAGCCTGTGGAGATGAGGCCGGCCTTGTTGGCAAGCGACAAAGCCTGAAGCACCCGTTTTGTGATTAATGCTTCAACGGTCCGGGCCAAGTCGGGCGATGCGGCGACCCGACGCTTCAGGCTTTTGGAAAAGGCTTTGGCCTTGATCGCCGACTCGACCGCTGCCAGCTCAGCCGTCACCCAAACACCTCGGCCCGGCAGCGTACGCGCTAGGTCTGGGACAATAACGTCATCGGGGCCTGCAACGAAGCGGATTAGGTCCTCGGGCGGCCGTTCAGCGCGCGTGACTATGCAGCGCCGCAGGGGCCCCTGCGTCTCGACTTCGGCGTCATGGTCCTTCGGCTGCTGCTCGGCGCCCAAATATGTCTCCCAATGCCGCGTAACATCGCGGGCTTAGCTTTCAACGGCGGATGACTTTCCGCCATCGCCTTCGCTCGCGCCGCTCTCACCAGCTTCTGCTTGAGCCTCTGCGCTCGCGCTTTCATCTTCTGCTTCGCCTTCGGCCGCCGCAACTTCAGCGCCTTCTTCTTCTGGCTCCGGCTCGGGGATCAGATCCTCCGGCTTGATCCAGCCGGCAAGAATGCGCGCCGACATGATCATCTCTTCGACCTCTTTGCGCCCCACCTCGAAGCCATCAAGGATTCCCTTATGGCGCACGGGCTCTGCATCCTTTTCGCGCTTACGCTCTGTCCATCCGAGCAGATCATCGGTGGCGCAGTCGGCAACGTCCTCGACCGTCTTGATCTCGTTCTCACCGAACACGACCATCATCGCAGTCGTCACGCCTTGAATTTTGGCAACGTCATCGGCAACACCAAGCTCGCGCCGCTTAGCATCGCGATCGGCTTCCTGTTTCTCCAGGTACTCGCGGGCACGGGTTTGGATCTCGTTGGCCGTGTGCTCGTCGAAGCCTTCGATATGTGCTATTTCGGACATGTCGACGTAAGCAACCTCCTCGATTGACGCGAAGCCCTCCGTCACCAGGAGCTGCGCGATAACCTCATCCACATCGAGCGATTCCATGAGCATTTGCGAGCGTTCTGCGAATTCTTTCTGGCGGCGTTCCGACTCCTCCTGCTCTGTCAGGATATCGATGTCCCAGCCTGTGAGCTGCGAGGCAAGCCGCACGTTTTGTCCACGCCGGCCGATAGCGAGCGAAAGCTGGCTTTCGGGCACAACGACCTCGATGCGATTGGAATCCTCATCAAGCACTACCTTGGTCACTTCGGCCGGTGCGAGCCCATTGACGATGAAGCTCGCCGCGTCCTCGTTCCACTGGATGATATCGACCTTCTCGCCCTGCAGCTCGTTGACCACCGCCTGCACGCGCGAGCCGCGCATGCCCACGCAGGCGCCCACCGGATCGATCGAAGAATCCCTGGAGATCACGGCGATCTTAGCGCGCGAGCCGGGGTCGCGTGCGACCGATTTAATTTCGACGACGCCGTCGTATATCTCCGGCACTTCTTGCGCGAAGAGCTTTGACATGAACTCCGGCCGGGCACGGGATAGGAAGATTTGCGGGCCGCGAGGCTCCCGGCACACATTGTAGATATAGGCGCGTATGCGATCGCCGTAGCGAACGTTCTCGCGCGGGATCATCTCGTCGCGGCGAATGACGCCTTCTGCGCGGCCTAGGTCAATGATTACGTTGCCGTACTCGACGCGTTTGACCGTTCCGTTCACAATCTCACCAATGCGGTCCTTGTATTCGCTGTAATGACGCTCACGCTCTGCCTCGCGCACTTTCTGCACGATCACCTGCTTGGCGTTCTGTGCCGCGACACGACCAAAATCTAACGGCGGCAGGGGTTCGGCGATCAGATCGCCGACTTTAGCGTCAGGGTTACGACCTTGCGCATCCTCAAGCGTGATCTCGGTTGAATCGTTCTCCACCGTTTCGACGACGGACAACACGCGAGCCAGATTCGCTTCCCCAGTCTTTGCGTCGATCTTACAGCGAATATCGTTCTCAGCGCCGTAGCGCGACTTCGCCGCTTTTTGGATCGCATCTTCCATGGCCTCAATGACGATGTTGCGATCGATTGATTTCTCGCGCGCGACGGCGTCCGCGATCTGCAGAAGCTCCAGCCGATTGGCGCTGATGCCGGCCATTGCCATTTTTCTACGTCCTCCTCGTGAACCACGCGCGCTTAAGCGTCGCCGGTACCGACCTCTTTAGTTTCTTTGTTTGCTTTTTTTGCACGGCTTAGCGCCTCGCGGATCAACTTGTCCGTCAGCACGAGCCTGGCTTCAGCCACCAGTGCGATGGGCAGGCCAATGATGGTACGCCCAATTTGATCCAGCTCGAGTTCAATCCTGACCTCGCCGTCTTCAAATCCTTCCAATACGCCTCTAAACCGTTTGCGACCGTCGATCGCCTCCTTGAGTTCGATCTTTGCCTCGTAGCCAGACCAGACCTCAAAGTCGGACGGGCGCACAAGCGGGCGATCGATGCCAGGCGACGAGACTTCGAGGCGGTAGCTGTCAACAATTGGATCGTGCACGTCCAACGCTGGCGACAATTCCCGCGACACTGTCTCGCAATCATCAATTGTCATCGTGCCGTCCGGACGCTCGGCCATCACTTGCACAGTCTTGCTCTCGCGGCCTGTAACCATAACGCGCACAAGGCGAAAGCCACGGGCGAGCAGTACCGGCTCGACTACAGATGCCACCTTGGCCGCCAAACCGGTTTCATGAATGAACCGGGTCCGCAAGGCGCCGTCATCGCCAGCCTGCATCACTTAAAGATATCCGGTTATTCGCGCCCGATCAGCTTCGCCAAAACAAAAAGAGCGGACCCGGAGGGCCCACTCTCGATAGTTGAGATGATCATGAGCATCAGATTATTACGAGATGATGACGCCTCTGGCAAGCAGATTATGGCGGATTAGGCGCCGGCTGTTCTGCAAAATCGAAAAAAATAGCAACGTCGGCCGTCATTTGTAGCCTTGGCCTCATAGCGCGTTTGCGGCCAATCAGGCCCGCGTTGGCGCCAATCGCCAGGCCCTGCGGCGCGCCACTCGAAGGCCGGCGCAGCTCCAATACTAAGCAGGATTGTACGGGCATAATCGCCAATATCGGTCGCCACCCTGAGCTCACTGCCCGGCGCCAATACGCCGGCAAGGAGTTCAAGGGTCGGGCGCGCCACCAATCGACGTTTGACATGCCGCCTCTTCGGCCATGGATCTGGAAACAGAATAAACGCCCGCTGCAAAGCCGCCTTGGGCAGCCAGCGCAATAGTGGTCGCGCGTCATCGGCATGGAGCCGAATGTTGGTCAGCGCATGTTCCTCAATCGCCGCCAAGACCTTAACGATTCCATCCTCAAACGGTTCACAGCCGATTAAACCCACATGAGGATTTTGGCGCGCTTGCCAGACGAGATGCTCCCCGCCGCCGAAGCCCACCTCGAGCCAGACTTCGCTAACAGGTGTCGAAAAGAGTGACGTTAGTGACGGCGGTGGGGTGGCCGCCAATTCCAGGTTCAAACGCGGCAAAACACAATTCAATAGCGAGACTTGGTGCGCACTCAAGCGGCGACCGCGCCGGCGCCCAAACGAGCGAAGCTCGGTGGCCGCGCGCGCTTCGCCGGCCCCCGGCAGACGCCAGACGTGCAGGGCGCATGGGTCAGACAAGAGCCGTTTTGAGCGTGGCGGCAAGGTCCGTTTTCTCCCAAGAGAAGCCACCATCTGAGTCCGGCTTGCGACCGAAGTGTCCATACGCGGACGTGCGCGCATAGATCGGTTCATTTAATTCGAGGTGCTCGCGGATGCCACGCGGCGACAGATCCATTACCTCGCCCAACGCCGCCTCGAGCTTTGCCTCGTCGACTCGACCAGTACCATACGTGTCAACGTAAATGGACAGCGGCCGCGCAACGCCAATGGCGTAGGCGAGCTGGATGCTGCATCGATCGGCAAGCCCAGCCGCTACGACGTTCTTGGCTAGGTAACGCGCTGCGTAGGCGGCAGAGCGGTCGACCTTCGTTGGGTCCTTTCCCGAGAATGCACCACCGCCATGAGGTGCGGCACCGCCGTATGTGTCGACGATGATCTTGCGGCCCGTGAGACCGCAGTCGCCATCCGGGCCACCGATGAAGAACTTACCCGTCGGATTGACGTGCCAAACGGTGTCGGAAGTAACCCACCCATCCGGCAACGTTTTCATCACGTACGGTTCGACAATCCCGCGAATCTTTTCAGACGGTAGGTCTTCATCAATATGTTGGTGCGAGATCACGATCTGCGTGACGCCGATGGGCTTGCCGTCCTCGTAGCGCACGGTCACTTGGCTCTTGGAGTCAGGGCCGAGCAATGCCGCCGCACCCTCTTTGGCGTGGCGCGCTGCAGCCAAGTTCTCCAAAATCTTGTGCGCATAGTAGATCGGCGCAGGCATCAGCTCGGGGGTCTCTGTGCAGGCATAGCCGAACATAATGCCCTGATCGCCGGCACCCTCTTCTTTGTTCCCGCCTGAATCGACGCCCTGCGCGATGTCAGCCGACTGGGGATGCAAGAGAACGTCGACCTCGCATTTGTCCCAATGAAATCCTTCCTGCTCGTAGCCGATGTCACGAATGGCCATCCGTGCAACATGGGCGATCCACTCCATGGTCACGGTTTCGGGCCCGCGCGTTTCGCCCGCGATCACCACCAGATTGGTCGTCGCAAGCGTTTCGCACGCGGCCCGTATCGCCCAGGGATCGATTCCGGCCTTAGGGCCTTCGCGGTAGAAGAGGTCCACGATCTCGTCCGAGATGCGATCACACACCTTGTCAGGATGGCCTTCGGAAACGGATTCGCTTGTGAACAGGTAGGATTTGCGTGCCACCCAGGCCCCTCTTCATTCTTGTTACTTGGAGGAAAAAGCCGGTTTGTCTCAAGCTTTGGGTGCGGGGTCAAGGCCCCGGCAACCTACAGGACACATTCCGTCCAGCCGGCGGATTTTGAAATCCCCCGTCATGACGCGATTATTGCGGAGACGGATCGCCGCAGCTCAATTAAGAGTTCTCACTCTCGCTGGCGAGTGCGCGGATAAGCTCGACGATCGAACGGCGAACGCGCATATCGCGAATGCGGGCAAAGGCCTTGTTAAGTTCCAGACCTTCGCGGCTTCCTAGAAACTCGGCTGCATAGTTCTCCGACGGACGTTCAGCGAAGCCACCAGCGCTGGCATCGGCAACGCCGTCTGGGAGCTCCTCATAGAAGTACTGAACCGGCACACTCAGCACCTGCGACAGATCAAACAGGCGGCTCGCTCCAACCCGGTTAATGCCCTTCTCGTATTTTTGAATTTGCTGAAAGGTCAGCCCCAGGTGCTCGCCGAGCTTCTCCTGGCTCATACCAAGAAGCATTCGCCGCAATCTCACGCGGCTACCCACGTGAACGTCGATGGGATTGGCCCGACGCGCGCCACGTTCGTCTGGCGCGCCCCCGCCCGGCGCAGTTGTTCGTGACATTACCACTTCACCTTGCTGACATTACCGGTAACTCATACTGCTTTTGATG
>CAZURR010000031.1:13321-25530 GCA_964622715.1 uncultured Hyphomicrobium sp.
GAAGAGGAGGGCAAGACAGACGAAAGTCCAATCCCCAAGCTTCGCGTAGGGCGGCGGCTCAAGCGCTGAAGGAACACCACTATCGATCACGTTGCGTTCGTTGAGCGCAAGTTTGGCAACTATAGCACCGCGACCATCGACCACAGCGGAGATGCCGTTATTCGCCGCGCGTATAAGCGGCAGGCCCTCCTCCACAGCCCGTACCCTCGCCTGATGAAAATGTTGTGAGGGGCCCGTCGTGTTTCCAAACCAACCATCGTTGGTCACGTTGATCAACAAGCCTGGTCTCTGGCCCCCCTGACTGACCGCTCCTGGGAAGATCGCCTCATAGCAAATGAGACCGGCCACCGGCGGGAGACCCACGATCGAAAGTAGGGGGCGGGGCGTCACCCCGACCAAAAAGCCACCGCGCCATCGTGTGAGTTTCTCCAGCCCAATGCTCTCGAGCGCTGTCTTGAATGGCAGGTACTCTCCGAAGGGCACGAGATGGATCTTGTCGTAGACGGACAGAAGGCGTCCATCATCCTCAAAGACCATGAGGCTGTTAAAACCGTGCCGCGACCCGCCGGAAACACCAACGCCCGTTCGTTCCAACCTCAGCGCGCCGGAAATAAGTTGCGTACCATCAGGTAGCAACTCGCCGATGGCGTTCAGCGCCTCGGGGTGCTCAAGTGGCAAAAATGGCATCGCCGCTTCCGGCCAAATGAGATGCGTGACCCCTTTAAGATTATCAATGCGGCCTGTCGGATCGTGGCGCGAGAGCGCCAACTGATCTGTGAAAATCGAACGCTGCTTGGCCGGGTTCCACTTGTCGCGTTGCAGCACGCTCGCCTGCACAATTCTGATGCGAACGTTATCGACCATGGCCGCGGGAGCACCGCCCAACTGCCAGACACCGAACCCATAGAGGACTGCGAGAGGAACGATAGCGACTGCCGCACCCTTCAGCGCCGCTCGACGTCGCGGCGCACCGTATTTTGCATCCGCCGTAAGCACCAGGGGGCTCGCCAAAATAACCACGGTGAGAAGCGTAAGCCCGTAGATGCCAAGCACCGCAACTGACTGCATCAACGGCAGCGGCCAAGTAAGTGCGTAGCCAAGCACGTTCCAGGGGAACCCTGTGAATACGTGGCCACGCAGCCACTCTGCGCCCGAAAGCGCCATGGCAAGAACGATGACACGCGCAATGCCCTCTGGCCACACAAGTCGCGCGGTGGCGCTGGCAAGGCCTACAAAGAGCGCAAGTCCCGCCGGCATCAACATCATGGCAAAGGGAAGCAACCAGGCGAACTTATCGGCCTCGACAAGGAACGCTTCACCAATCCAGAAGAGGCCAAACAGAAAGTAGCCGAAGCCGAACCACCACCCAGTGGATGCAGCGCGAAGAATTGCACCGCGTACCGGTGCGTCGTCTCGCAGAGAGATGGCCGTGCCAACTGGCAATCGTCTTGGAGCCTGCGCTCCCGCACCGTCGATGAGCCAGACAAGGATGGGCAGAGTGAATAACAGCACTGGCCAGAGAAAGAACGGTGACATAGCGAGCACTGAAAGGCTCCCCGCAGCTAAGGCTACTGCGGCACGGCGCCATCCTGACAACGTTGATATTGATTGAACGAGCACACCGAAATTATCGGCGGGTGCTCGCACATCCGTTGCGGTATCGGGCGCCGAGATGCTTCGCGAGGGCGCCACTGCGAGCCTCACGCTTGACCCGAGCCGGTAGCCGCAATCGGCTTTTCATCGCTTGGCTTTGGCTGGTGGATCTTGACCTTCTTCAAACGCCGCGCATCAGCTTCCAAAACTTCAAGCTCAAGTCCACTTGGGTGGCGCACCAGCTCGCCGCGCGCGGGGACCCGTCCCAACAGCGCGAACATCAAGCCGCCTAGGGTATCGATATCTTCCTCCTCTTCGGGCTTGAGAAGCTTGAGCCCCAAGTGCTTCTCCAGCTCCATAATAGGGGTGCGCGCAGAGGCCACCAGTCCCAACTTTGGTTCCACCGAGATGTAGGCGGCCTCTGCCTCATCATGCTCGTCCTCGATATCACCGACGATCTGCTCGACAAGATCCTCAATGGTGACGAGACCATCCGTTCCACCGTACTCGTCGACGACTAAAGCCATGTGGATGCGCGTTGACTGCATGCGGATCAGAAGATTTGTCGCGGGCATTGACGGCGGAACATAGAGCACCTGACGACTGATCCTAGCGACCGTAATGGGGCGCGAGAGGTCAGTACGGCCAAAATGGAAGTGTTGTGCAGCTCCTTCTGACGGCTTCACATTCGATGATTCGGCAGCGCCCAGTGACGCTTCTTCGCGCAACAGCCAACGAAACAGATCCTTTATGTGGATCATGCCGCGCGGGTCGTCGAGCGTCTCTTTGAAGAGGGGGATTCGCGAAACGCCGGCTTCGCCGAAAGTGCGCAAAAGCTCCGAAATGGGCTCGCTTTCCTCAATAGCGATAATATCGGCCCGCGGTACGAGAATGTCCTCAACACGCAAGACGCCAAATCGCAATAGCCGGCGCAGCATCTCGCGCTCTTCGGTAGAAAACGCCGCGTCGGCCTCCGGCTGTTCTCTAAGCCCGGTCTCTAGAATCTCACGCAGGGTCTGTGATCGAAGGCCGATCCTCGCCAACAACAAGGAGAGAAAGCCCGGCATGCTGCCGCTTCGCGAGGTGGTTTCGGAGCGTGGCCAATCAGAGTTGTCTTTTGTGGATTCGGTGGTCATGGCGTTTTCGCGCAATCAGTTTCGTGGGGGAGAGGAGACGTTTCGTAGGGGTTGGGGATGCCGAGGCGTACAAGAATACAAACCTCAATCGCTTCCATGACCTGCGCGTCTTCATCACTCTCGTGGTTAAAGCCGAGCAGATGCAAAAGCCCGTGCACGACGAGATGCTGTAAATGGTTCTTGAACGGTATCCCGAGCGCTTGGGCCTCGCGCGCCACTGTTTCTCCGGCGAGGATGACGTCGCCGATAAAGTTTGCCTCGCGGCCTTCCCCGCTGGCGGGGAAGGACAGAACGTTTGTTGGCGCCAGCTTGCCACGATAGGTTTCGTTGAGGCGCGCTACGTGTGCATCAGATGAAAGAGCAACGCATGCTTCGAGCTGATCAAGTTTGAGCTCGGACGCGGCGGCCAACGCGCTAGCAGCCTGGTTCACCGCCTCAACAGCAGAATCCTGCGATCCCCAATCGCCAGCGTCGTAGACGACGTCAATGCGCAAGCGTATCGCAGGTTCTGAGTCAGATGTACCGCGTCCCTCGTTGGTTTCGGGGCTCGCGACGCTCGGTGCGGGTGCTGCTGAAGGCATCGTAGGAAAACTATTACTTCTTTTGTTGATCGTAAGCATTAACGATCCGGGCCACGAGGTCGCGACGCACAACGTCTGCCCCAGTAAAGTGAACGGCCTCAATGCCGGGTACGCCATCCAATAGCGCGACGGCCTCCACGAGGCCGGACTGCATGCCAAAGGGCAGATCGACCTGGCTCGGATCCCCGGTCACGACCATCTTCGAATTCTCGCCGAGCCTCGTCAGAAACATCTTCATCTGCATGCTTGTCGAGTTCTGTGCTTCGTCGAGAATGACATATGCGTTGGCCAGAGTGCGTCCGCGCATGAACGCCAAAGGTGCTATCTCTATGACACCCGTTTCGATATCTCGCTCCACCTTTTCCGGCGGCAACACATCATAGAGCGCGTCATAAAGAGGTCTTAAATAGGGGTCGACCTTTTCGCGCATGTCGCCCGGCAAGAATCCCAATCGCTCACCTGCCTCAACGGCCGGTCTCGACAGGATAATTCGTTCGATCAATCCTCGTTCCAGACAATGCGCAGCGTAGGCAACGGCAAGATAAGTCTTGCCCGTGCCGGCAGGGCCGAGCCCAAAGACGAGGTCGACCTGCTCCAGTGCGCGGATGTAGGTGCTCTGAACCAGCGTGCGCGCTTTGACGACGCGGCGGCGCGTTGCGATTTGCGCTTGCCCGGTGTCCGGTTCCACCTCTTCGTGCGCGTGGCGGATGAGCCCGTCGAAGTCGCCTGCACCTACGTGTTGCCCTTCGCTAGCCCGGGCGTAGAGCTCCTCCAACACGTCTCGCGCAATGTTGCAGGCTGCTTCCGAGCCATTAAGGATGACGACGTTACCGTGCGCGTGGGCTTCGATGCCGAGGCGGTCCTCGATCAGCGCTAAGTGGCTGTCGTATTCCCCCAGAAGCTTCGTCAGATGCCGATTGTCCTCGAACGGCACCACAACGCGCTTGCTGGAAATTTGTGCCTTGGGGGTCCTCCCGGGTCCGGGTACGGCGCTCCCGCGAAATGCTGCCAAAAGAGGCTCCAATTTTCGACCGCTGCAAATCGTCACTCGATCCCAGCCAGCCTAGCACATTGTTCTAAAATCGCTGCCCGGCCCACTCGAATCGGTAGGTGCACCACAATAGGCGCTCGATCAGGCCGGGCGTATGACACCCGATAAACTATTGGTGCCACAGGCAGAAATTTCAACCGGCAAGATCTGCCCCAGGAGCTGAGGTGCCGCTTCGGCGTGGACAGCTTGTAGATAGGGTGAACGGCCGGCGAGCTGCCCTGGGTGCCGGCCTGACCTCTCGAACAAGACAGGTAGCGTCTGTCCCACGCATTGAGCGTTGAAGGCGGACTGTTGGCCGTCCAGCCGCTCCTGCAATCGCCGCAGGCGGTCAGTCTTGACTGAGTCGTGCACCTGGTCATCGAGCTTTCCGGCCGGCGTGCCGGGCCGTGCGCTGTACTTGAAGGAGTAGGCCTGCGCAAAGGCTACCTCCTCCACGAGGGCGAGCGTCTCTTTGAATTCAGCTTCGGTCTCGCCGGGAAACCCGACGATGATGTCGGTCGACAATGCAATCCCGGGGCGCGCGGCGCGGATGCGGGCAACGAGATCAACGTACTCTTTGGCGGTATGCTTACGGTTCATTGCCGCGAGTATGCGATCGGAGCCGGCCTGGAACGGCAGATGCAGGTAAGGCATCAGCTTTTTTTCCTCGCCATGCACTGTGATCAGATCATCGCTCATGTCACGAGGATGGCTCGTCGTGTAGCGCAACCGCTCTATACCCTCGATCTGCGCAAGATGGCGGATCAGCTGCGCCAACGACCAAGGGGCACCATCGGGTCCTTGACCATGATAAGCGTTGACGTTTTGACCCAGAAGCGTGATTTCGCGCACGCCGCTAGAAGCCAACCTGCGCGCTTCGGCTGCGACATCGGCCACGGCGCGGGAATACTCCATGCCCCGCGTATAGGGAACGACGCAGAACGTGCAGAACTTGTCGCAACCTTCCTGCACGGTCAGGAATGCAGTGACGCCGCGCGAAGGTGCGCGTTCGGGCAACCTTGCAAATTTTTCTTCGTCCGGAAACGCGGTCTCGACGACCGCCTTCGCGCCCGTTTTCACTTCAATCAGGAGTTCAGGCAGACGGTGATAGCTCTGCGGACCGAAAACGAGATCGACAGTGGGTGCACGTGTGATGATCTCTGCCCCTTCGGCCTGGGCAACGCAGCCCGCCACGGCGACGACCGTTTCCCGGCCAGCGGCGCTGCGCGCGTCCTTCACTTGGCGGATTCGGCCGAGATCGGAATAGACTTTTTCCGCCGCCTTCTCGCGGATGTGGCAGGTATTGAGGATCACGAGGTCGGCGTCCTCAATCCTACCGGTTTCCGAGTAACCGTGCGAAGCGAGCGCCTCGGTCATCCGCTCGCTATCATAGACGTTCATTTGGCAGCCGAACGTCTTAACGAACACCTTCGGCGCAGGTGGATGTGCATCGCCTTCGGAATCGGCAGCAAAGGACGATTGTAAACCGTCGCCGTCATCATCTACCGGATCTGTGGGCAGCCGTTCTTGCATTTCATCCACGCGCCTTGCTTAATGTTGCATGGCAGCATTGTCGAAGCGGTTTGTCCAGCTTTGGTCGGTGAATACTATGCCGCAGGGTTATTAAACCCACTTCTGCTGTGGCTTTTTTGCAGAGCGCGGCGCGGCAGGTGTGGAAGAACCTAAAGGGGGCCGCGCAATGGTAAGCGGCTCGTGAGCTGGCCTGCTGCGTAGTATCCGCACGACGTTTTCGCGAACCTGCGCCTCGCTGTGGCGCGCTAGATGTTTGCGGTCGGCAAAATCAGCCAAGGGTACGGGCGCGCCGACGCGAATATGAACATCGAGCGGGCCGGCCTTCAAAAGGCGCCATGCATGGCTGCGCATTTCCATGTCGCCATACCAACCGACAAACGGCCGGTCAGCGCGGCCCAGCGGGATGCCATGAAGCTTGGTGTAAACGAGCGAAAGCGTTTGCACGACAGCATCTGGAGACCTCTCACCATTCTTGATGGAGGGTTTCGCTGCCGCGAATAGCGACGTCATGAAGGGCAGCACGCGGTTGCCGTCGCTTGAGGTCCCTTCAGCAAACAGCACCAAGGTATCGCCCTGCGCGAGTCGCCTTAGGATCTCGCCGGTCGCTTGCCCGACCGCGGTTCGACGCGTCCGATCAACGAATACGGAGCGCTGCAGCCGTGCGAGCGAGGAGACAAACGGCCACCCGCCCACTTCCTTCTTTGCTACGAAGGACACGGGCGCGACTGCGGATAGCACCGGGATGTCGAGCCAGGATGTGTGATTGGAGACGAGAAGGACGGGCTTGTCGCGTACGAGCTCACCCTCGATCGACACGCGAATTCCGAGCAGTCGGCAGACGTTGCGGTGATACCAATTGGGAAAGCTGCGTGCGAGCCTTGGATTGAAGCGCAAAAAGGCTGCCTGGACCGGCATAAGCGGAATGGTTAAGGCGAAGAAGCCAACCAGAATTGTCCCGCCCCTCATTGCTCCCATTTCGCTCCTCCAGACGCGATCGCTTAGTTCTTATTTTTCTTCGCGGGTTTTGCGCGAACGCCATAGAGTTCAAGTCGATGGCCGACAAGCTTAAAGCCTAATTCGCGCGCAACCCGCACTTGCAGCGCCTCAATAGATTCGTTGCGAAACTCGATGACGCGACCCGACTCGACATCGATGAGATGATCGTGGTGCCGACGTGCCGCTTCCTCATAGCGCCCGCGTCCATAGCCGAATTCGTGCCGCTCGAGAATGCCCTTGTCCGAAAAGAGCTTCAGCGTCCTGTAGACCGTGGAGAGCGAAATTCGGCTATCGATCTCATGGGCGCGCCGATGGACCTCCTCAACGTCGGGGTGATCCTTTGCTGCGCACAATACGCGCGCGATCACCCGGCGCTGCCCGGTCATCCGTAGACCCTGTTTCGCACACAGCAGCTCAATGCGGTTCAAGTCCCTGTCGCGCGTTTCCGACATCTAGTGGCGGCCGCTCCAGCTAGCGCGTTGTTCCCATCCCTCCCTAAAGGGCGTGCTTGTTATATGGGTGTGTATCCGGCCCGTCCACCAGCGCCAGTTCCCCGCCACTCACAGGTCGAGAGCGAAAACGACTGCATCGACCTTCTGAGCACCAGGTGTGTGATAGTAGTCCTTGCGACGGCCGATCTCGGTAAAGCCAAGGTTTTCATAAAGTGCCGTCGCCGCCGTGTTGTCCTCAGCAACTTCCAAATAGATCCGCTTTGCTTCGGCGCGCGCGGCCGCGCGCGCAAGGCCCTCAATCATGGTTCGCGCAAGGCCACGGCGCTGCCACTCAGGTGCAACGCCAACGGACAAAATCTCCGCCTCGTCAGCTGCCAATTGGCTAATGATGAAACCCGCCATTGCTCTTGGTTCGCGCACCTGGGCAACAAGCGCCGCAGCGGCAGGGTGATCGATCAACGCAGCGATGCTCGTCGCGTCCCACGGTGGATCGAAGAGCTTCGCATGGAGCGCTGCGATCTCCGTCACGCGGTCGGGACTCGCCCACAAAAGGCTAACGTTCTTGGGGTCGAACTGAATGCCATTCGCCGAACTCATGGCTCAGCCCTCGCAATAGATTTGCCGTCCTGCGGTTTGGCGTCCGGCGGGCGGAGATAGAGCGGAACAAGCGCGCCCTCCACGACGGGAAGTGCAACAGCCATGCGCGCCAACGCGCTCGCCTCGGGCAGCAAATCGGCAAAGTGCACCAAGATTTCCCTTCCATGTTGCTTTGCCGCTGCCGCGATCGTTTCCGCTCCAGACCCGGCAATCAGCAGCGGCCCGCCGTCGCCCATCCTGGATGCCTCATCGATGCTGAGCAGCATGGGCGGCGACTTGGCATCCAGCCCGCCTGCACCGAAAAGCTGTACGTAAAACCGATCACGGCGCGCATCGACCGCGATGGCGAGAGCGCCAGTCGTCTGGCTACTACCTAGTTCGGCGACAGCAACCTCGGCCATGACGGCAAGACTCGTGGTGCTGACGATTTCGATCTGTGTCGCAAGTGCCAGTCCGCGGGCCGCTGCGACACCGATACGTGTTCCCGTGAACGTTCCCGGACCGACGGTGACGGCGATGCGATCGATATCCGCGAAGGTAACGCCGGCGCGGCTCATAGAATCTGCGACGAACGGAATGAGTTTCTCGGCGTGGCCGGTCGCAAAGCGCTCGCTAGCACTCGCAAGCTCGGCCACATGACCGTCGCCAAGTCGAGCAACGCACACGGAGCACGAGTCAAAACAGGTATCGAATGCCAAGATGTTCATTGGCGTGAATCTATACGTAGTGCCTTCGAGTTTCACCACGCGAAATCGCCGCGCTAATCTATCTATTGTGCATCAGACGATTTTCGCCATCTCGTGGAACCCAAAGCGCGGTGAACGCGGCCCAACGCTACCAAGATCGCCGTACCCGAGATTGCACAAGAAGTTCGATCTCACGCTGCTGCCAGAGAAAAACGCCGTATCAACACCCTCTTTGTCGAATCCGGACATGGGTCCGCAGTCGAGACCCAGCGCACGTGCGGCAAGAATGAAATAGCCGCCTTGTAGCGTGCCGTTGCGAATGGCCGTCTCTCGGATTTTCTCTGCATTGCCAGCAAACCAGCTCTTGGCATTCGTATGTGGAAAAAGCCTCGGCAAATGCTCATAGAACTCCAGGTCGTAGCCGACAATGGTGCAAACCGGCGCTTTCATAGTCTTGTCGCGATTTCCCTCGCTCAGATGCGGCTTGAGGCGCTCCTTTGCCTCATTCGACTTCACAAAGACGAACCGAGCCGGCAAACAGTTGGCGCTCGTCGGCGCCATGATCAGAAGTCGGACAAGCTGTTGCAGCACGCTGTCGGCGACATCCTGCGCTTCCCATTTATTGTGCGAACGGGCGTCGAGAAAAATCTGGCGAAGGGCGGCATGATCGATCGGTTTCGACATTGACGACTCCGTTGGCGAGAAAGCTTGCTGCCAGCCTAACGAAAAACCCCGCTTTTCGGGCGGGGTTCCACGGTCTCGTGACACTGAGGCTTATACGGCCTGGACTTCCTGCACTTCTGGGCAGAAGTGGCGCAGCAAGTTCTCGATGCCGTGGCGCAGCGTGGCGGTCGAGCTAGGGCAACCCGCACAGGCACCGCGCATATGCAGATAGACGATGCCATCCCTAAAGCCAGAGAACGTAATGTCTCCGCCATCCTGTGCGACGGCGGGGCGAACTCGAGTCTCTAAAAGCTCCTTAATCGTCGCAACGACCGCCTTGTCCTTGGGGTCGAAGGAGCTTTCAACGCTATCATTCGCGCCATCCTCAGCGACAATAGGCGCGCCTGAAACGTAGTGCTCCATGATCGCGCCGAGGATCATTGGTTTGAGATGCTGCCACTCGGCTTCCCCCTTGGTCACCGAGATAAAGTCGGAGCCCAAGAAAACGCCCTTTACGCCCATAATATCAAACAGGCGCGTTGCAAGCGGCGAAGCAAGCGCCTCGCTCTTGTCGCGAAAGTCGGCCGTGCCCTTTTGCAGCACCGACTTGCCGGGAATGAACTTCAAGGTTGCCGGATTGGGCGTCGCCTCAGTCTGAATGAACATCGCCAATTGCCTCCATATTGGCTGGGCGCCCTGCCCCTCGTAAGGGGTTCCTTTGATCGAGGGCTTCTTAGAATTGCTCTAAAGATAGTCCGTCGCGACCAAAATATCGAGAGGCTTCGATTGGTCCTTCACGCAAGTGCTTGAATATCCTCAAGCTCCAGGTTGCCGGGCACGATCGTCACGGGGATGGGGAAGCTGCCGGCCGCAGAGCCGGCGGCAAGCGACGCCACCAAGGGCCCGGGGCCGGTCGGGTCGGTCGAGGCACCGAGCACCATCACGGCTATGTCTTCGTCCTCGTCAATCAGCTTTCGGATCTCGTCCCCCTTAACGCCTTCGCGGATGACATCCTCTGAGGCCACGTCCTCAAATCCCGCGAGGTTGAGCTTGCGCCGGAACATGCGGAAAAGGGCCTTGGCCTTTACCGTTTCCTCCTCGACCTGCTGCTGGCGCACGTTGATCCAGTGCTGGAATTCCTGAGGCACGATCACATGAAGCATGACAAGCGAGCCTGACGACCGCTGGATACGGCTTGCGGCATAGTAGAGAGCGCTTTCCGCTTCCTGGCTCTCGTCAACGATGAGCAGGAACTTGCGGAAATGGCCCGATTCGAATGAGCGGCGTTTTTTCTTCATGTTCATAGGCACATGCTGCCACGAGGCGATGGCGCCTACAATATGGCCGTTCCAGGTCGCCGCTTGGCGCGGTCAGTCATTCTGCTTCATCATGGGGCGCGGCTCGGCGGGTCCCACGCCCCATGCTCAAGCGCGGATGAAGCCGACAATATCCTTCACCTTGTCGACCACAGGCCGGGCGATGGCACGCGCTCGGGCAGCGCCATCGGCAAGGATGCGGTCAATCTCACCTTGGTCTGCCAAGAGGCGCCTGGTTTCCTCTGCAATGGGCTCAAGGCGCGCTACGCATAGTTCCGCCAGCACCTTCTTGAAGCTGGAAAACTGCGCGCCACCGAACTCTTTGAGCACATCGGCTTTCGTCTGTCCTGAAAGCGCCGCATAGATCCCAATGAGGTTTTCCGCCTCAAAGCGGCCCTCCAATCCCTTCTCATCGGAGGGGAGCGGTTCAGGATCGGTCCTGGCCTTTTGGATCTTCTTGGCGACTATGTCGGCATCATCAGTGAGGTTGATGCGTGACAATTCCGAGGGCTCCGACTTCGACATTTTCTTGGTGCCGTCGCGCAGGCTCATCACGCGCGTAGCTGGTCCTGTGATGACCGGTTCAGGCTGTGGAAAAAAGATGCCGTCCTTATAGCCGGCCTTCTCAATCCATGGCCCGAAATCGTTGTTGAATTTCTGCGCAATATCGCGGGAAAGCTCCAGATGTTGCTTCTGGTCGTCTCCGACGGGAACGTGCGTGGCCTGATAAGCGAGTATATCGGCCGCCATTAAGTTGGGATAAACGTAGAGCCCCACCGATGCATTCTCGCGGTCCTTGCCAGCCTTCTCCTTGAATTGGGTCATGCGGTTGAGCCAGCCGAGACGGGCAACGCAATTGAAGATCCAGGCAAGCTCGGCATGCTCGGAGACCTCGCTCTGGTTGAACAGAATGCTGCGTGTGGGGTCGAGGCCTGAGGCGATGTAGGCGGCCGTCACTTGGCGGATGGCGGATTTCAGCTCATCGGGATTCTGCCATACGGTGATCGCGTGCATATCGACCACGCAGTAGATGCACTCATGCGTCTCCTGAAGCTTGATCCACTGCAGCATGGCGCCGAGATAGTTGCCGAGATGCAAGCTGCCCGTTGGCTGCATGCCAGAAAAGACGCGTTCCTGAAATGCCATGGATCTCCCTCCTCGGCCGGCGCGCGTTATCGCGTGTGGGGGCAGAGCGCGCAAGCCCCGGCAATATCTGGTCTACATGGGGCCCGGCGGCGAACGGCGGCCCAAGAAGCCGCGCAGCTGGCGCATATCGAGCGCGCCGGTCGCAAACACGGCCAGCGCATAAACCGCCAACCCTGATGTCACCAGGGCGCCAAGTGCAGCGAAACGCACCAGTGAAGGCGTGGTGGCGCCAAAAATCTCTCCAAAAGTGTCCGACGCCAACCAAAGATATAGGCCCATCGCAGCACTCGAAAGCACGATCAAGGGAAGCGCGCGGCGCAGGCGCGCATCGGCGCGGAAGTGTCCGCGCCTGACGAGCGTCGTGAAGAGCAGCCCCGCATTAAGCCAGCCGCCGAGCGTCGTGGCGACCGCGATGCCCAGGTGCGGCATCAGTCCATAAGACCGGAACAAAAAGAAAAGCGCGATCGACCCAAGCGTATT
>CAZURR010000032.1:0-25146 GCA_964622715.1 uncultured Hyphomicrobium sp.
TCGGGCAATCCAACGTGGACAGCGCCATGCGCATGTTCGGCGAGTGGAACAAGAATTGGCAGGCGATCGCAGCTGAGATGGGCGATTACTCGAAGCGGTCGTTCGAAGAGGGCAGTGCAACCCTTGAGAAGCTCATGGGATCGAAATCGGTCGAGCAGGCCGTGGAAATCCAGACGAGCTATGCCAAGCGCGCCTATGACGACTACATGCAGCAGGTGACCAAGATCGGCGGCATGTACGCGAGTATGGCTAAGGAAGCCTACAAGCCCGTAGAGAAGATTCTGCACAACGGCGGCTGAGAGCCGACTAGCCCAGTCCCCGCTGGCGACAGGAAAGCAAGGCCCAGTTTGCGCTGGGCCTTTTTTGTGTCGCGTTGCAACCCCATCTTATCGTTCTCCCGGCTTCGTCTTTCCGGAACAAAATGGGCGTCGAGGGCCGGTAATTGGTCTTTCGGCAGGACCAATTGCGCGCGCGGACGCCCTTGCGTATCAATTGACGTACGTTGTGGGCATAAGTGGAAGCAGGGGTCGGCTCGCGTCGACGGAATTTTGCGATCGATGACAAACTCGACGAATGCGGCAAAGCTGCCCATAAGGCTGATGGCCGGAAAAAAGGGTCCGGGCCGAGAGGGCGGCGGCGACAATCGCACTGGCCTGGCCACAAAAACGCGGCCCAAAACCAAGAAACCGAACCTATACAAGGTACTGTTGCTGAACGACGACTACACGCCGATGGAATTTGTCGTACACATTTTGGAGAAATACTTCTCAAAGGGGAGGGAGGACGCAACCCGCATCATGCTGCATGTGCACCATAAGGGCGTCGGCATCTGCGGAGTGTACCCTTATGAGGTTGCTGAGACAAAGGTGACACAGGTCATGGATTATTCACGACAGAACGGTCATCCTCTACAATGCACCATGGAGAAAGAGTAGGTCTTCCTTGCCGTCCTTCTCAAAGAGCCTGGAAACCGCGCTGCATCGCGCTCTCGAAGCCGCGAACGAGCGTAGTCATGAATACGCGACGCTTGAGCACCTGCTGCTGGCGCTCATCGACGATCGGGATGCAGCCGCCGTCATGCGCGCGTGCACCGTCGATGTCGATGCACTACGCGCGCGCGTCACGGGTTATCTCGACAATGATCTAGGCGCACTCGTTTCCAAGGACGCAGCCGAAGCTCAACCCACAACGGGATTCCAACGCGTCATCCATCGCGCGGTCGTGCATGTGCAGTCCTCCGGTCGCGAGGAAGTCACCGGCGCCAATGTACTCGTCGCAATCTTTGCCGAGCGCGAAAGTCACGCCGCCTACTTCCTGCAAGAGCAGGAAATGACGCGCTTCGACGCGGTTCAATACATCAGTCATGGGATCGCCAAACGTCCTGGCATGTCGGAGCCGCGGCAAGTGCGCGGCGTCGATGAAGACCAGGCCACAGAAGGCGACGAGCGCAAGCCAGGCCAGGACGCGCTCAATACCTATTGCGTCAACCTCAATAAGAAGGCACGCGACGGTAAGATCGATCCGCTCATCGGTCGTGAGCCCGAAGTACTGCGGACGATCCAGGTGTTGTGCCGGCGTCAGAAGAACAACCCCCTATTCGTCGGCGAGCCGGGCGTGGGTAAGACCGCAATTGCTGAAGGTCTTGCACGCAAGATCATCAAGGCCGACGTGCCAGAGGTCTTAACGGATTCCACTATCTTCGCGCTCGACATGGGTGCGCTGCTGGCCGGCACGCGTTACCGCGGCGACTTTGAAGAACGCCTCAAAGCGGTGATGAAGGAGATCGAGAACTATCCCGGCGCAATCTTATTCATCGACGAGATCCATACGGTGATCGGCGCTGGCGCAACGTCGGGAGGCGCCATGGATGCCTCCAATCTGTTGAAGCCCGCGCTGCAGTCCGGCACGGTGCGCTGCATCGGTTCGACCACCTACAAGGAGTACCGGCAGCACTTCGAAAAAGACCGTGCGCTGGTGCGCCGTTTCCAGAAGATCGACGTGAAGGAGCCCTCGATCGAGGACTCAGTTGCGATCCTCAAGGGGCTGAAGCCGTACTTCGAAAACTTCCACAAACTGAAGTACACCAACGAAGCCATAAAGACTGCGGTGGAATTGTCTGCCAAGTACATCCATGACCGCAAGCTGCCCGACAAGGCGATCGACGTGATCGACGAGACGGGCGCTTCGCAGATGCTACTGGCGGAAGGCAAGCGCAAGAAGAAGATCACGGTGAAGGAGATCGAGGCGACGGTCGCCACCATGGCGCGCATCCCGCCGAAAACCGTGACCAAGAGCGATGCAGAGGTCCTTCACAACTTGGGTAAGGACTTAAAGCGCGTCGTGTTCGGTCAGGACAAGGCGATTGAGGCGCTGTCCTCGGCGATCAAGCTGGCGCGTGCAGGCCTGCGCGAGCCGGAGAAGCCCATCGGTTGCTACCTGTTCTCCGGCCCCACCGGTGTCGGCAAAACGGAGGTGGCAAAGCAGCTCGCTGACTTGATGGGCGTGGAGCTTTTGCGTTTCGATATGTCGGAGTACATGGAGAAACACACGGTGAGCCGTCTCATTGGCGCGCCTCCAGGCTACGTTGGCTTCGATCAAGGAGGCCTTCTGACCGACGGTATCGACCAACATCCGCATTCCGTGTTGCTGCTGGACGAGATCGAGAAGGCGCACCCCGACCTGTTCAACATCCTGTTGCAGGTGATGGACCACGGCAAGCTCACCGACCACAATGGTAAGCAGATAGACTTCCGCAACGTCGTTCTCATCATGACGACGAACGCGGGCGCAGCCGATCTCGCCAAGCCGACCATGGGCTTTGCGCAATCGAAGCGCGACGGCGACGATAACGAAGCGATCAACCGAATGTTCAGCCCCGAGTTCCGCAACCGGCTCGACGCGGTGATTGCGTTTTCTGGTCTTCCGCCTGAGATCATCGAAAAGGTAGTGGAGAAGTTCATCTTCCAGCTCGAAGCCCAGCTCGCCGATCGCAACGTGACGATCGAGCTGTCGGAGGATGCGACCAAATGGCTGGCCGAAAAGGGCTACGACGAGAAATTCGGCGCCCGCCCACTCGCCCGGGTGATCCAGGAGAACATCAAGAAAGAGCTCGCCGAGGAGCTTCTGTTCGGCAAACTTGAAAACGGCGGCACGGTGAAGGTTATCGTAAAAGGCAAGGGTAAAGATCGCGAGCTCGCTTTCGAGTACCTGCCGGCCGATCCCAAGCGGGCGAAACCCAAAAGAGAGGATGACGAGGACGACGAGGTGACGAAGTCCAAGCCGATGCTCGTCGGGGCCGCTTCTCGCAAGGCCCTGCCAGGCCCGAAAGATAAAAAGGAGCCGAATGGGAAGGCGCCTGGCTCGGGGGCTGTGCCGAACGTGCCACGGCGCAAGGACAGCTAAGCAAACTCTGTCCGTCCGCTTCTGGGTCTGTATCGGGCTCTTCTTAGCCGATCAAAACTGGCGTTTGGCCAATGTAGGTTCGCTCTTCCACCTGACGGGCGAGAAATTCGCCGACGTCACTGCGCGAGATTGCACCAGCGTGCCATGACTTGGGGTCGGTTAGGACTTGATAGCGCCCCGTGGCCGTTCCGCTTGTCAGCAGGCCTGGACGCACGATCGTCCAATCAAGTCCACTTGCACGCACAATCTGCTCTTCGACGTCCTTGTCGTCGTAGACGCGCTTTAGCACCAGCGGAAAGATCAAGGCGTCGTAAAGCAGACCACCGTGACCGCGACTGTCTCCTGCGCCGAGTCCCGTGACAGCGATCAGCCGCTTGACGCCATTGGCACGCATGGCATCGACCAGTACGCGCGCGGATTTGGAAAATAGTGTCGTTCCTTTGAGAACCGTTCCGGGTCCGAACGTGACCCCGAGGCTTTGGATGACAGCATCGACGCCCTCAAGCGCACGATCGATGTCGCGGCTATCGACCGCGTCGCCGTCGAATTTCTCCAGCCGCGGATCGTCGATAGGGATTGTTGAAGCTGAACGTGCAAACGCGCGCACTTCATAGCCCTTTGCGAGCAGGAGGGCCTTGACGGTCTCCAGCCCAATGCCGCGGCTCGCACCGATGACGAGAACCTTTGTCACGCTGCAAGCGCCATACGTAGCTTATCTGCATTAGCAGCCAAGACCTCAGGATCCTCCATCGTGCCCGTGTGCGGCTTGAGCGGTGTACCCTCAATCCTTGGGATCACATGAAAGTGGAGATGGAACACGGTCTGTCCGCTGGCCGGCTCGTTGAACTGCACCAATGTCACGCCATCTGCCGCAAAAGCTTCCTTGACCGCCCGCGCAATCTTCTGCAACAGCGGTGCCAGCCGGGCCAGAACCTGTGGGTCTGCGTCAAGCAAGTTGCGTGAAGGAACTTTGGGGATGATGAGCGTGTGACCCGGCGATTGCGGCATGGCGTCCATGATCACGAGCGCGTCGGCATCCTCATAGACCTTGTGGGAAGGGATCTCCCCGCGCAGAACTTTGGCGAAGATATTGTCCGCGTCGTAAACCATGTGGTTAGCCTCCTGAAACCGTGTCGCTTGTTAAACGGGCCGCGCATGCGCACGTCAAGCGATTGGCGTTAGCCCGGGTCTGCGGTTCCGTCTTTCCGGTACGGCCCACACGCGGCCAGAAACGCTGTGGTCTCAGCCACCGCGCGGCGTTCATCATCGAGATAGCGCGCGATTGCGCGGCGAAGACTGGGATCTTGGATCCAATGCGCAGAGTAGGTCGTCACCGGTCTATAACCGCGCATGAGCTTGTGCTCGCCTTGGGCGCCGGCTTCCAAACGCGCCAAGCCAGTCTCGATCGCGTAGTCCATTGCTTGGTAGTAGCAGACCTCAAAGTGCAGGCACGCGTGATGCTCGATAGCACCCCAATAGCGGCCGTAAAGACAGTCACCGCCCAGGATGTTGAGGGCGCCGGCAACGTACCGGCCTGCGCGCTTTGCCATGATGAGCAGGCAATGCGTGCCCATGGCCTGGCCTAGAAGCGAAAAGAATTGACGATTGAGATAGGGGCGCCCCCACTTGCGGTTACCGGTGTCCATGTAAAAGTCATAGAACGCATCCCAGTGCGCTTCGGTAATATCGGCGCCGGAAATCCTTTCAATCGAAAGGCCGTCGTTCACAGCTTCCGCGCGCTCCTTGCGAATAGTCTTGCGCTTGCGAGACGACAATCGCGCGAGGAAATCCTCAAACGTTGCGTAGCCTTCATTGTGCCAGTGAAACTGCTGATCCGTGCGCCGGAGAAAGTTCAGATCGCCAAGGCGGCGCCACTCGCCTTCAGTAAGGAAGGTTACGTGCAGCGACGAGGCTCCTAGGCGCTGGGCAAGCTCAACTGCCGCTGCCGCAAGCAGCACCTCACTGTTTTCCGCGTTCGCGCCGGGTTTAACGAGGAGGCGGCGGCCGGGCACGGGCGTGAAGGGAACGGCGACTTGCATCTTGGGATAATAATGGCCGCCCGCACGCTCATAGGCTTCCGCCCAAGCATAGTCGAATACGTACTCACCGGTGGAGTGCAGCTTGATGTAGCAGGGTAGGCACGCGCTGATCTCCCCAACGCCGTCTTCGACAGCGATGTGGTGGGGCAACCAGCCGGTGTCGCGCTCGCCGACAGTGGCGGAGTTTTCCAGAATGTTGAGGAAGGCATGCGAAACGAAGGGGTCATAGGTGGCAGGGTTGGGATTGGCGCAAGCATCCCAAGCGCTGCCCTCGATCTCGCCGATCCGCGGTACGACCCGTGCGACCGCTTTCGGCTCCTCACTCCCGCAAGCATTCATCGGCAAACTCTGCACTATTTCGCCGCGGACAAGCAGCGGAGAAAATAGCCGCCGTCAGGGCTCGTAGTCTTCAAAAATCGGCGCATCGGCCCAGCGAGCGGCAATCTCCCGTTCCTCCGGCGTCCTTACCGTCCAGGCAAACAAAGGCAGACCCATAACTTCGCGCACAAACCGCGTCACAGGCGTCGGCAGAGAACCGACATAGTAGGCGTAGAAATCGGGAGCCGCGTCCTGCGATTCAAGCAAATGGCTGAGGCGGTACGCGCGCTCCGGCCCGAGGCGGCCGTGCCAATGGTCCAGCCCCTCAAACAAACCTGACACGAGGCCGCGCGGGATTTGCGGCACCAGTTCCTTCAAGACAGTGATCACGGTTGGATCATAGGACATGAGCGCGATTGGTCCGCGGTAGCCTGAGGCAAGCTTAGCGATGGCTTCCAGGAAGGCCACGTCGGGGGCCTCCCAGTCGCTTTTGATCTCGGCTAACACGGGCTCGCGGCCATCGACGAGCTCCAGCATCTCGGCAAAATCAATCATGGGGGATGGGTCGCCGCGGTACTTGAAGCTCTTGAGGGTTGCGGCGTCGTGGGCACGCACAGCACCTTGGCCTTCGATGAGGCGTTCCAGCGTATCATCGTGGAAAATCATAGCCGTGCTGCAGGCTGACGGCCGCACGTCGGCCTCGATCCCGTAGCCTTTGGCGATGGCGGCCTCGAAGGCTGCGGCCGAATTCTCGATCAGCCCGGTTGCGGAGGTATGCAGCCCTCGGTGTGCAATTGGTTTCAAGAAGGCTGCGCGCTCACGCATCGGCATTATCGCTCAATGCGTAGGATAGCGTCGATCTCGACGGCGCAATTCATCGGCAAGCTGGAGACGCCGACGGCTGCACGCGTGTGTCGGCCCTTGTCGCCAAACACTTCCACCATGAAATCTGAGGCGCCGTTAATGACCTTGGGATGGTCAGCGAAGTCTGCCGACGCGTTGACGAAGCCCGTGAGCTTCACGACCTGTGCAACCTGGTCCAGGTTGCCGAGCGCCGCCTTAGTCTGTGCAAGGATGAGAATAGCGCATCGCTTTGCTGCTGCCTGGCCCTGATCCACGCTCACGTCGGCGCCGAGTTGGCCCGTAATAATTTTGCCATCGACGTCAATGGAGATCTGTCCAGAGATGAACAGCAAATCGCCGCTCCTAAGGGACGGGACGTAGTTGGCGACGGGCCTTGGCGCTTGGGGCAGGACAACGCCGAGATCCTTAAGCCGCGCCTCAACGTTGCCATCCATGAGTATCTGCCCCTATTCGGCGACCTTCGTGCCCCGCGACGCGCTTATTTGACCAGGGTGAGGGCACTTTGCAATGCCCTCATGGCGGCCTAGTGTTTCCATACTTTAACGACTCGCGGCCTATGCTCACCGCATGGCAAGGAAAATAATAATGGCCAAAGTGCTGAGGCTCATTTCAACCGTCGCGATTGGTGGAGCGTTTCTGGTCGCGCTTGCGGCCCAAATTGCTGCGAAGAGGGGCATGGAAGGGGCGGCAATTGCACCCCATCGGGCCGTTTATGAGATCACAATGGACAGCGCCTCGCCCGGCTCGGGCGTCGCCGACATGACTGGCCGCATGGTCTACGAGATGAGCGGCAGCAGCTGCAAGGGCTACGAGCAGAAGATGCGGTTCGTGACCCGCATGACGAACCAGGAAGGCATCGCTCAAATTAATGACCTGAGAACGTCGAGCTTCGAGGATCTGGCAAGGCATCACTTACGCTTCAGTTCCAGCCAGTATGAAAACCAGAAGCTCTCTGAAGCCGCGCAGGGCAGCGCCGGCCCTGGCAACGGTGCTAGCTTTACAAAGGTTGAGCTGACGAAGCCGTCGAAGAAGATCGTCAAGCTTCCCTCGGATATCTATTTTCCCATTCAACATTCGCTCGCGTTGTTGGAGGCCGCACGCGGTGGCAAGACCATTTTCGCGGCTAACCTTTATGACGGCTCGGACAAGGGCGAGAAGTTCTACGAAACGAATGCTGTTATCGGCCAGCCGCGGAAGGCGAATGTGGCGAGGAAAGCGACGACGCGCAATAATAGTGGCAAGCTCGATGGGCTCACGTCATGGCCCGTCGCCATCAGCTATTTCGAGCCAGGACCAGTCAGGACAGAGGTACTGCCGACGTATGAGCTATCGTTCTTGTTTTATGAAAACGGCGTCTCGACCGACCTCTTTATCGACTACGGGGACTTTGCCATCCGCGGCGAGCTGAAAGAGCTGACTCTGCTGAAGAAAAGTCGTTGCCCGTCAAAGAAGCACTGAGGCAGGCGCATCGCTATTTTTGCGAGGCGCTGGGTTTCATCACGATTGGCATGAGCGGCCGGCGCGCTCGGCGAGAAGCTGCCTAGCCGGCGATATCAGTTCCGGCGCGATTCGGTTTGAGGCGGAAAACACTAAAAGCAAGCTCTCGTCCTGGAGCAAATAGTCGAGGACTGCCGCGAGAATGCGCGACGTGTGTGCTTCCGCCTTCAGTTCAGTTGGTCCAAGGCCGGTCAACGCGAGGAAACGGCCCAAGCGCTGCTCATCATCTGCGAGAAAGGCTAGCGCAGAGAGCGCTATGGTCTCGGCGGTATCAGGATCCATTCACTTAACTCTCTGATTTTGCGGGATACGCGGTGGCAAGCGCGCATCTTAGGCTTCCTTTTAATTGTTGGTTACAGCCTCCGGCGCTAACTCTGGCCCGATCCTATGTAAGAATCGGTGCAAAAGAGATCCGAGGGGAGTGCGAGCTGCCGAGCCATGGACTTTCAGGAGACCAGACGCCAAAGCGAGCCGCAGGCGCCAGAGACGCAGCTCGCAGGCAAGATAGTTCTGATCGTGGAGGACAATGAGCTGAATATGAAGCTCTTCCACGATCTCCTAGCTGCGCATGGCTACGCAACTATTCAGACCCGCAACGGTCTAGAGGCGCTGGCGCTGGCCCGGCGTCATCGCCCGGCGCTCATACTCATGGACATCCAGCTGCCCGAGATATCGGGCCTGGAGGTAACAAAGTGGATTAAAGAGGACGACGATCTTCGGGACATTCCTATCGTCGCTGTCACCGCGTTTGCGATGAAGGGCGATGAAGAACGGATTCGTTCCGGCGGCTGTGAAGCCTATATTTCAAAGCCCATTTCGATAGGCACCTTCCTCAGTACCGTAGACCAATTTATTGGTGACCCGCGTGCGTAATCACGCTGGTGATAGAGTCCTTTAGGAATTCGCCTGATCTTTCAGCACAACACGCTTGGCGCCAATTTGGCGCCGTGCCGACGAGGTTGGCCGGCGGGCGGTTTCGGCCATGCTCCTCATGCCACTCAGATCAAAGCACCTTCGCATCCGCCTCTTTCAAATGACTGGGTTGGCATTCTTGTAGAGCACCGTGGACACACTGGAGACTGGGTTCGGGCGGGAGAGTGACGTGGTTGTTGCCGCCAAGTGCCACAGCCACCATCGCAGGGCCGTCCGCGCCGCGTGCGGCGCAAGGGAAAAATGTTGGCGTCTTAGAACGTTAGGCGGGCTGTCACAGCAGGGCGGCAAGTGGCGGACCATCTGCGGAGTGTACGGTGCACTTAGGTTGGAAAGTTGCTTTCGCGACACAGTCAATGGGCAACTTGCAATAACTATATTCCTCTGTCAGATTACGTTCGGACTAAGGGGTATGTTATTACACTTTGTGGGGGCAATGGCGGAGGCGGCTCCCTACGCATGCGAGATGGGTTTCCGCACTATCAGGTCCGCCGCATTTCCTGGTAGCGCGGAAAATTCGTGGCACGGTCTTAGCGGCTAGAGTGGCCTCCTCGTTGAAGCTGCACCGGACCAGCCACGGCACCAGGCGGGGAGTCAACGCCCTCTTTGACGAACCACTTGGTTACTAGACCAGGGTCTGTGACTTTCTCGGACTAAATACCCCGCTGCCGGGTTGAGTTACGGACCCTGGTCAAGTCCACTCCTCAGACGCCCAAGCCCAAACGGGCTTCACGCCTGCGAGCAAAATTCACTGCTGCGGTGGATGATTTTTTTGGCAAACGTGCACAGGAAGCTTGCCGCGCGCCCAAGTACGCCACGCCTACTTGATCTTCGTTTCCTTGAATTCGACGTGCTTCCTTATGACCGGGTCGTACTTTTTGAACACGAGCTTTTCAGTGCTCGTGCGGGGGTTTTTCTTGGTCACATAGAAGAAGCCTGTTCCTGCCGTCGAGAGCAGTTTGATCTTCTGCGTGATGGGCTTGGCCATGATCTGTAAACCTGACTTGCTCTTTTCGGCGCCGGAGTGAGCGGCAACATAGCGACCGCCGCGGACCTGTCAAGCAATGGAACCAGTCCACGTCGATGTGTTATTCCAGCACCTTTGTGTGCCCCGGCTCAGCGGCCGATGTCGGTTCTTCGAACGCTTCGGGTCCGCCGAACCCATGCATTCTCAATGCCCATTGGAGGCCAACGAGGGCTCCCTTGACGCGAGGGAGAATCCACAGACTGAGACCGATCGTCAGCGGGACCCACATGAGCGCGTGAAGCCAGTAATTGGGGTGGAAATAGTCCTCGACCATCATGACACCGGCCACGATGAAATGCCCGACAATCAGAATTGTGAAATAGGGCGGGGCATCGTCAGCCCTGTGATGATGCAATTCTTCCGAGCATGTCTGGCACTGGTCCGCAACCTTCAGATAATGCGTATAGAGCGCACCACTTCCGCAGGCCGGACACCTCTGCGCTGCGCCACGCTTGAGCGATTGCGATACAGATCGCTCGTGCTCGATGCTTTGAATGTTCGACGATGATGCGATGCCCATGGGTTCATAGTCCTCGCGGTTCCGCACACCTGCGTCAAGGGACCAATGGCCGCGCATTGCAGATTACCCAGCGTTAACGCCGCTTACGCGATCGATGCCGGAACTTGGGCGTGGCTGCCTGCTTGCCGCGCGCATTGGAAGGCTTACCCTTTTTACCTTCGCTCAACATCTCAAACCGCAATGCGCCGGCGGACGGGATTGCTTCCACCAGTCGCACCTCGACTGTGTCGCCCAGACTGAATGTTGCACCGGAGCGTTGCCCAATGAGGGCGTGGACCGTTTCATTGTGGCGATAGAAGTCACCCGCCAGCGAAGAAACGGGCACAAACCCATCTGCGCCGCTCTCCTTCAAGCGAACAAAGAGGCCAGAACGCGTGACACCAGCGATGCGGCCTGTAAACGTTGCGCCAATGCGATCGGCGAGGTGCGCGGCAATCAGCCGGTCAACAGTTTCGCGCTCAGCGGCCATGGCGCGGCGTTCCGCGTCCGAAATCTGCTTGGCGATTTCAGCAAGGCGTGCGGCTTCGCCGTCATCCAGTCCGCCAGGGCCAAGTCGCAGAGCGCGCACCAGCGCGCGGTGAGCAATAAGGTCGGCATAGCGGCGGATGGGTGAAGTGAAGTGTGAATAGCGCCGCAGATTGAGCCCAAAGTGGCCGATGTTCTCTGGATTGTACTCGGCCTGGGATTGGCTGCGCAGCACCACCTCGTTGATGAGATCTGGAACCGGCATGGTTTTGGCGCGTGCCAGAATTCGATTGAAGTGCGCAGGCTTGATGTTGCCCGGCGGGGCAAGCTTGATGTCGAGCGAGTCCAAAAAATCCTTCAAGCCTTTGAGCTTTTCCTGCGAGGGCTGATCGTGAATGCGGTAGACGACAGGTGCGCGCCTGCCCTCCAGCGTTTCGGCTGCGGCTACATTCGCCTGGATCATGAATTCTTCGATGAGCCGGTGAGCGGCGAGCCGCTCTGGCACGTCGACACGCTCGACTTGGCCGCTATCGTTGAGCACGATTTTGCGCTCGGGCAGATCAAGGTCAAGCGGCTCGCGTCGGTCACGGGCTTCGGTGAACGCGGCATAGGCTGCCCACAGCGGCTTTAGTACGGGCTCCAACAATGGTTTGCATTTCTTCGATGGTGAGCCGTCGATGGCCGCCTGGGCTTCCTGATAGCTGAGCTTGGCGGCTGAGCGCATCATAGCGCGCAGGAACGTATGGTTGCGTTTGTTGCCATGCGCATCGACGACCATGCGAACGGCCAGACAGGGGCGGTCCTCGCCCTCGCGCAGCGAGCACAGATCGTTGGAGATATGCTCAGGGAGCATGGGCACGACGCGATCGGGAAAATAGACCGAGTTGCCGCGAATTTGCGCCTCACGATCAAGCTTTGTGCCGCTACGCACATAGTGCGCAACATCCGCAATGGCGACGATCACCACCCAGCCATCCTTATTCTTGGGATCGCTATCGGCTTCGGCATAGACGGCGTCGTCGTGATCTCGCGCGTCGGGGGGATCGATAGTCACCAGGGGTAGATCGCGCAGATCAGTGCGCTCTTTAAGCTTCGGCGGCGCAAGGTCCTTGACCTCATCCAGTACACTTTCTGGAAAGTCGTCGGGAAGCCCGTGGGTGTGGATTGCGATGAGGCTAATCTGGCGTTGGTCGCCCGGATTACCGAGAGATTCCAGAACGCGGGCCTGGGGAATATGCAGTCGTCCGCGGCGAGCAAGATCAAAACGCACAAGGTCGCCATCCTTGGCTTCGCCTTCATCACCCTTCTTGATCGACCAGGAGCGCAACTGCTTGCGGTCGATGGGTTCAATTGTGCCACCGCCGTTCCGGTGCACACGGAAAATCCCCAACATCCGTCGCTTCTCGCGCGGCAGCCGCCTAATGGGGCTCGCCTCGAAGCGAAAGCCATCGACGTCGGGCTCACTGAGCTGCGTGATGCGCGCCAGCACCTGGTCGCCGATGCCAATGTCGGCTTGGACGTCGGCGCTAGGACCGCGCGAGCGACTTGTAAACATCAGCACGGCTGGGCGCTCGCCTTCGTCGCTATCCCAGACTGTGGGTTTGGCGATCAGGTCGCCTTGGCTGTCGCGGCCCGTGACCTCCAGCACGGCGACCGGGGGGAGCGTGCCCATCTTGCGCACACCCGTTTTGCGGCTTCCGGCGAGCGTACCTTCATTGCTCATTTCGGCGAGCAAGCGTTTGAGATCGTACCGCGCGTCACTGCGGATGCCGAAGGCGCGCGCGATTTCACGCTTTCCGACCTTCTCCGTTGATGACTTTATGAACTCGAGGATCTCGTCCTTGCTGGGCAAGCCGCGTGGCTTGGGCGTGCGCCCCTTGGTGCTCTTAGGTTTGCGCACCATGTCAGCAAGTCTGGCAATGATTCATGGCAACCAGCGTTTCAAATGTGGGCTCATACTTCCGCGGCTTCTGACTTTGCCTTGGCTGATCGGCCTTTGCCAGATCTTGCCGCTGGTTTTGCTGACTTTCCAGCCGTTTTGGGAGGCGTCTTGGCGGTCGATTTCGCTGCGGCCTTCGCACTCGCTTTGCGAGCCGGTTTCTTGGCTGCCTTCTTGGTTGGTTTCTTGCCGGCCTTGGCGGCACGAGCAGCTATTAGCTCGATGGCTTCTTCAACCGTTATCTCCGCCGGATCCTTCCCGTTGGGGACAGTGGCGTTGATCTTGGCGTGTTTGACGTAGGGTCCGTAACGGCCAGACAGCACCTGGATCGGGCCACCGTCGGGATGCTCACCGAGCTCCTTGAGTACGGTGGGCTTGGCGCGCTGGAAACGACCCTTGCCGCCGCCTGCGGCCTTCTCGGCGATCAGTGCCACGGCGTGGTTGAGACCGACTGTAAACACGTCCTCGGCACTCTCTAGATTGGCATACATGCCATCGTGGAGGACGAATGGACCGTAGCGGCCGAGGCCCGCAACAATGGGCTTGCCACTTTCTGGGTGCAGGCCGACCTCGCGCGGCAAGGACAACAATTTGAGCGCGCGCTCCAACTCAAGTGTGGCGGCGTCGACGCCCTTTGGTACACTGGCGCGCTTGGGCTTTTCATCCTCGGCGCCGTCGCCAAGCTGTACGTAGGGGCCAAATCGGCCCGTGCGCAATGTCACGGCCAGCCCCGAGTCGGGGTCGTAGCCTAGGAGCTTACCATCCGGCGTCGCAGCCTCGCCATTGCCGCCGTTCTGATCGGTGAGCTGGCGCGTAAAGCGACACTCGGGGTAATTGCCGCAGCCTATGAAGGCGCCATACTTGCCCGAAATTTTCAAGCTCAAGCGGCCATTGCCACACGCGGGGCAAGCGCGCGGATCGGTTCCGTCCTCTCTCGGCGGGAAGATGTGGGGCCCGAGAATTTCATTGAGCGCTTCGAGAACATCGCCGACGCGTAGGTCTTTGATCTCCTCAACCGCGCCGGTGAAGTCGCGCCAGAAGTCGCGCAGCACGTCCTTCCACGACAGCTTGGCATCGGAGATAAGGTCGAGCTTTTCCTCCAGGTCAGCGGTGAAGTCGTACTCCACGTAGCGTTGGAAGAATCCTTCGAGGAAGGCGATGACCAGTCGTCCTTTATCTTCTGGGATCAGCCGCTTCTTATCGATGCGGACGTAGTCGCGCTCTTGCAGCACGGCAAGCGTGGAGGCATACGTCGACGGGCGGCCGATGCCCAACTCCTCCAGCTTCTTGACCAGTGTCGCCTCGGAAAAGCGCGGGGGTGGCTGTGTAAAGTGTTGCTCCGTTTCGATCGCCTTGTCGGTGACGCGATCACCTTCAACGAGTGCGGGCAAGCGCCGGGCAGCATCTTCCTCGTCAGCCAGATCGTCTTTGCCCTTGGCGGCACGGAGGCGCTCGTCGCGGCCCTCCTCATAGACCTTGAGGAAGCCGTCGAACTTCTCAACCGAGCCCGTTGCGCGAAGGGTGTATGACTTGCCGTCGCGGCCTTCAACCTCGATGTCGGCCGCCGTTTGTTCTAACTCAGCAGAGGCCATCTGGCTGGCGATCGCACGCTTCCATATGAGTTCATAGAGGCGCGCCTGATCCTTTTCCAGGTAGCGCGCAACGTCGGCAGGCTTGCGCGATATTTCCGTGGGGCGGATCGCTTCGTGTGCTTCCTGGGCATTCTTAGCCTTGGTCTTGTACTCGCGGATGAACGGCGGAAGGTAGGACTTGCCGTATGCCTTCTCGACTTCGCTACGAATGGCTTTGATTGCTTCTGGAATGATCTGCACGCCGTCTGTTCGCATGTAGGTGATGAGGCCGACGGTTTCGCCTTTAAGGTCGACGCCCTCATAGAGACGCTGGGCGACCTGCATGGTTTGCTTGGCGGAGAAACCAAGCTTTCGTGAGGCATCCATCTGCAAGGTCGAGGTTGCAAACGGCGCAAATGGGTTTCGTTTGACCGCTTTCTTTTCAACTGAAGCGACGCGGAATTCACCCTTCTCTATTGCCGCCTTGATGGCCGTCGCCGAGGCTTCATCCTTGATATCGAGCTTCTTTAAGGTGGTGCCGGCAATGGCATTGAGGCGGGCGGGGAACTCTTCGCCCTTCTCAGTCGCGAACGCGGCCTCGATGGTCCAGTACTCGTCGCTTTTGAAGCCCTCGATCTCGGCCTCGCGATTGCAGATCAAGCGCAGGGCGACGGACTGCACACGCCCGGCGGAGCGCGCTCCTGGCAACTTGCGCCAGAGCACGGGCGACAGCGTAAAACCGACGAGATAGTCCAGCGCGCGGCGCGCCAGATAGGCGGAGACGAGGGGCTCATCGATCTGGCGCGGCTCCTTGAGGGCGGTCAAGACCGCCTGCTTGGTCACCGCGTTGAACGCGACACGCTCAACCTGGAGGTCCTTTTTCAGGGCCCGCTTGTTCTCAAGTATTTGCAGGATGTGCCAAGAAATGGCCTCGCCTTCCCGGTCGGGGTCGGTGGCGAGTATGAGCTTGTCGGCTTTCTTGACGGCGTCAGCGATTTCTTTGATGATTTTCTGAGACTTACTATCGATGTCCCAGTGCATTTCGAAGTCTTTGTCGGGCTCGACCGACCCGTTCTTGGACGGCAGATCGCGCACGTGCCCGAAAGACGCGATGACCTTGTAACTGCTGCCCAAGTACTTGTTGATTGTCTTTGCCTTGGCAGCCGATTCAACAATGACGACGTTCATTTCAAACTTTCAGGGTGGTTGTGCACGACCCGGGCGTCCGCCTCTCGGCACGGTGCTGCCATCAGGCTATGGAGCCTGGCGGGTCCGCTCGGCGGGGGAACATGGGAGATGAAAGTGGCAGTGTCAAACAGGGTAATGCCTGCAACCGGTGGATGTAAGTAACCGACGATTGCCATCGAAACGTGCAAATGCTATCTGGACCGCCTATGTGTTGGCAATAATCACGACGGGGACCGAACATATGATGGCTGGGCCGGAAGACCCCAATAAACAAGGCGGATTGCCCGAAAAGATAAGCAAATCTGAAACGCTCAGCTACATTTCCGACATCGTTCACGAGCTCAAGCAGCTGGCCGACAGTGCGGGGTATAGGACGTTGGCGGCGATCCTGGGGGTGGCCCTCTTGGAGGCGCGTACCCAGAGCAAGGAGAGCGAGCGCTGAGGTCGCTTCAGGGCCCATCCGGCGATAGCGATACAAATCCGTTGCCATGGCGCTCGATGCGCCCGGCAAGCGCCAGCTCGTTCAACGCCACCTGAACGGAGCGGATCTCAAGCCCCGTGCCCCGAACGAGTGTGTCGATGTCGACAGGCGCCGGCCCGAGCGCCGCGATGACCCGATCACGGTCGCATTCCGAGAGGGGAGTATACGGTGCCGGCTCAGCCAGCGGCTCACCGTCACGCTCATCATACGAAGGCGGTGGTGCGCCGCCGGTGAGCGGGGCTAGTACCGACAATAGGTCGTCGAGTTCGGTGACTAGGGTTGCTCCCGATTTCAACAGTCGATTGGTTCCCTCCGCGCGCGGGTCGAGCGGGTGACCGGGAATGGCGAAAACCTCCCGCCCTTGCTCGGCGGCAAGCCGCGCCGTCACAAGGCTGCCGGAGCGGTGCGCCGCTTCCACGATGAGGACGCCAAGTGAGATGCCGGAGATGATGCGGTTACGGCGCGGAAAGTCCTTGCCGCGTGGCACGAATGCGGGCGGCATTTCGCTGATGAGGCACCCGCGCTCGCTGATCGTGCGCTGCAGTACTTCATGCTCCGGCGGGTACACGACATCAATGCCGCCTGCCGCGACAGCAATCGTTCCTCCTTGGAGGGCCGCTTCATGTGCGGCGGCATCGATTCCGCGCGCAAGACCTGAGGCGACAAAATACCCCGCACGGCCAAGCGCTTTGGCGAAGACGCGCGCGAGCTTGGTGCCGGCAGCCGAACTTTGGCGTGAGCCCACGATGGATACGATGGGCCGGTCGAGCAAAGCGGCATTGCCCTTGACGTAGAGCAGTGGCGGCGGCGCGTTGATGACGGCAAGGGCGGTAGGATAGCCAGGCTCGATCGTAAAGAGCGGAACGCTGCCGACTTGCGCAGCGCGTTCAAGCTCGGCCTCGGCCACATCCGCCGGGCAAAGGCGAATGGGGCGGGCGCGCCCTCCGCGACGCGACAACTCGGGCACCGCAGCAAGGGCCTCTTCAGCGCCGCCGGAGTGGTTGATCAAAGCGCGAAAAGTGACAGGCCCTACGTTTTCGCAGCGAATGAGGCGAAGACAGGCCAGACGCTCGCTCGCGCCCAACTCTGCAACAGGAAGCGGCGCTGCAACAAAGAGGTTGTGATTATGTTTGGGCACCGATCCTGGGCTCCTCTCCGGCGACCAGGCGGTGAATGTTGGCGCGGTGTTTGTAGATCAGAAGAACAGAGAGCAGCGTGGACAGCAGGGCCGTGGCAGAATCTCCAACGGTCAATAGCCAGATTGGTGTCACGATGGCGGCTACGATCGCCGATAGCGACGAGTAACGCGACAGGACTGCTACGAACAGCCAAATCGAGCAGAAGGCCAGCGCGGCTGGCCAGTTGAGTCCGAGCAGGATGCCGATGTACGTGGCAACGCCCTTGCCGCCCTTGAACTCAAGCCAAACTGGAAAGGTGTGGCCGATAAAGGCACCGAGTCCGGCAACGAGAGATGCGAAAATTGCAACATTGCCCAAGACGCCAATGGCGTGACCAATGAGCACCGCCACTGTACCCTTGAGCAGATCGAGAATAAGAGTGAGCGCTGCGAGCCCTTTGTTGCCGGTACGCAGAACGTTTGTTGCGCCGATGTTGCCCGAACCGATGTCGCGTACGTCGCCGAGTCCGGCTACACGTGTCAAAATAAGACCGAAAGGGATCGAGCCCAGCAGGTAGCCCAGCACAAGTGCGGCAATAGTGTAGAGGTTGAAGACGACGCCCATGAGTTACCGGCGATGGCGGTTGCTACGAGCGGCGACTATGTCCGCTCGGCGCCACCGTACTGATAGACCGTGTTTCCGGCAACCAGCGTGCGCAGCACCCGTCCTTGCATCTTGCTCTCGTCGAAGGGTGAGTTTTTGGAGCGCGACTGCAACTCGTCTTTGTTGACAACCCAGGGCTGGCCAAGATCGACGAGGATGATGTCGGCGATGGCGCCTTTGACGAGCCGGCCGGTGTGCAAACCAAGAAGCTTTGCCGGATTTATCGTCAGTGCTCTGATGATGGAGAGCAACGGTAACTCGCCAGAATGATAGAGGCGCAGTGCCGCTGGCAGCAGCGTTTCCAACCCCACCGCGCCGTCGGTTGCCTCGGCGAAGGGGCGGCGCTTGTCGTCGGCGTCTTGGGGATCGTGACTGGAGACGATGATGTCAATCTCGCCCGATGCAAGCCCCCGTATCATCGCGGCACGGTCCTCATCGCGGCGCAGGGGCGGGCGCACCTTGAAGAAGGTGCGGTAGGGGCCGATGTCGTTCTCGTTAAGTGTGAGATGATTGATCGAAACGCCGCAGGTGACGGGCAGATTATGTGCCTTTGCGGCGCGGACCACTTCTAGACTTTCAGCGCAGCTTATGGTGGCGGCGTGGTAGCGCCCGCGCGTCATCTCAACGAGACGAACATCGCGCTCCAATAGGATCGTCTCGGCCGCCTTAGAGACGCCCGGCAGCGCCAATCGTGTGGCCACCTCGCCAGCGTTCATGGCTGCGTTCTCCGACAAGTAAGGGTCTTCGGTGTGATGCGCGATGAGCGCATTGAAGTCGCGGCCGTAGAGCAGCGCGTTGCGTAACACGCGCGTGTTGGCGACGCTGGACTTGCCGTTGGAAAAGGCGATCGCGCCCGCCCGCCTCAACAGGCCGATCTCGGTTATCTCGTCGCCCTTAAGACCCTTGGTCAAGGCCGCCATCGTGTGGACGTGGACGATAGCGTTGTCGCGGGCGCGGCGTTGGATGAAGTCGACGAGTGCGACCTGGTCGATGACAGGGTTGGTATCGGGCATCACGACAATTGTGGTGACGCCTCCAGCGGCCGCGGCAAGACTTGCAGTCTTCAACGTCTCGCGGTGCTCGTTGCCAGGTTCGCCGGTAAAGACTTGCGCGTCAATCAACCCGGGTGCAAGCACGTGCCCCTTGCAGTCAACAACGTCGACGCCTTCAGGCGCGTTGCGTCGCAGGTGGGGGCCGATGTCGCTGATGACGCCATCCTTGATCACGATGCCGCCAGGCTCGTCGCGGTTCGAGGAGGGATCGACGAGGCGCGCGTTGATGAAGGCCGTGGACCCGGTGTGCGTTTTGCCGTTGACGGTCCTGTTTGGGCTCATGGTGTCAATATTCATCAGTTGGGCAGGTTCTGGGCGACCGCTTCGAGCACGGCCATACGCACCGCGACGCCCATTTCCACTTGATCGTGAATGACGCTGCGCGTGTGGTCGGCGACGGTTGAGGCAATCTCCACACCGCGGTTCATGGGACCGGGGTGCATAATGAGCGCGTCCGGCTTGGCGCGAGCGAGCTTCTCTTGGTCGAGGCCAAAGAAGTGAAAGTATTCGCGCGTGGAGGGGACGTAGGACCCCTGCATACGTTCGCGCTGAAGGCGCAGCATCATTACGACGTCGGCATCTTCAACGCCTTTCCACATGTCGGTGAAGACCTCCGCGCCGAGGCGCTCCGACGCTGCCGGTAGAAGGGTGGAGGGCGCAATAATTCGCACGCGCGCGCCGAGCGCGTTGAGTACGTTGATGTTGGAGCGAGCGACACGGCTGTGGAGGATGTCGCCGCAGATGGCGACCAGCAGGCCGGAGAGTCGCCCTTTGGCGCGGCGAATGGTGAGGGCATCAAGCAGCGCTTGCGTAGGATGCTGGTGCGCGCCATCCCCGGCATTGACCACCGAGCAGTCGACCTTTTGCGATAACAGCTCCACCGCGCCAGCGGAGTGATGGCGCACGACGATGATGTCGGGGCGCATGGCGTTGAGCGTCATGGCCGTATCAAGCAGAGTCTCGCCCTTCTGCACCGAGGAGGTGGAGACGTTCATATTCAATACGTCGGCGCACAGGCGTTTGGCAGCTAGCTCGAAGGAGGCCTGCGTCCTTGTTGAGGCCTCAAAGAACAGATTGATCAGGGTGCGTCCGCGCAAAACATCGCGCTTTTTTCCCGCCTGACGATTGGCGTCGGCGGCTTTGTCGGCGAGGTCGAGAAGAAAATTAATCTCTGTCGCGCTCAACCCCTCACAAGTGAGGAGGTGGCGATGGGGGAAGCGTAAAGTCTCGACATTGACAGCTGCACTAGTCATTAAAGGTGGTTCTATAGGGGGAGTCTCAGCATCCGGCAAGCGTTGCCTGCGCCAGAAGCGTGCTTCGCTTCCAAGAACTTGTTAGCGTTACGACTCCTAGGTGAGCCGGAAAGGGAGGAAAGGCGCTATGGCCGGGCCTTTCTCGACGCACGAGGTGCTTAATCAGCCGCCGCCGTTCGAGGACGTGAACCTGTTCACGTCCGACTCGGCACTGCAGGAGGCGGTGAAGCGCGAAGGCGGCAGGGACGCCGTCAAGCCGCTGACTGCTTTCGGCGTGATATCAGGCACTGCTGAGGCGTTCGAGCAGGGTCGCTTGGCAAATGAGCACCTACCCGAGCTGGAAACGCATGATCGCCAGGGACGCCGGCGTGACACCGTCATCTTCCACCCCGCCTATCACGCGTGCATGGAGACAAGTTGCGCTGAGGGTTTGCACTCCTCTGTCTGGGCACATCTTGCCACGGGGGGAGGTTCGGCTTCTCCTGATGCCAACGTGGCCCGTGCCGGCGCCTTCTATATGGCGGCCCAGATGGAGGCCGGTCATTGCTGCCCCATCACAATGACGAATGCGGCGGTGCCTGTACTGCTGCTGCAACCTGATGTTGCCGAGGAGTGGATCCCCAAGATCGTGTCGCGGCGCTACGATCCCCGCTTCGTGCCCGCGGACGACAAGATTGCCGTCACATTCGGTATGGGAATGACCGAAAAGCAGGGCGGCACCGATGTGCGCGCCAACACGACCAAGGCAGAGCCCGTGGGCGCTGGTGGGCCTGGCGCAGAGTACACCGTCACCGGCCACAAGTGGTTCCTCTCCGCGCCCATGTCGGATGCGTTCCTTGTACTGGCGCAGGCGCCGAGCGGGCTCACCTGTTTTCTAATGCCGCGCTTTCTACCCGACGGTAGCGTCAACCGGCTGCATTTGCAGCGTCTCAAGTCGAAGCTAGGCAATAGGTCGAATGCCTCATCCGAGGTCGAGTTCCACGGTTGCTGGGCACGCGCCATCGGCGAGGAGGGCAAGGGCGTGGCCACGATCATCGAGATGGTGACGCATACGCGCTTGGATTGTGCCGTCGCGTCAGCCGGTCTCATGCGCTTGGCGCTAGCGCACGCCATTCACCATGCCGAACACCGCACCGTGTTCCAGAAAAAGCTGATCGACCAGGCGCTCATGATGCAGGTGCTCGCCGACCTTGCCCTCGACGTCGAGGCGGCGACCGCGCTTGTATTCCGCCTCGCGCGGTCGTTCGACCGTGCTAACGACTCACGCGCCGCTGCCTGGCGGCGGCTGATGACTCCCGTCACGAAGTATTGGGTGTGCAAGATCGCGCCGGGCCTCGTGGCGGAGGCGATGGAGTGTCTTGGCGGAAATGGCTACGTGGAGGACGCGCCGCTTGCGCGCCTCTATCGCGAGGTGCCGGTCAACTCAATCTGGGAGGGGTCGGGCAACGTTATGGCGCTCGACGTGTTGCGCGTTTTGCAGCGCGAGCCTGAATCGGCCGAAGTTGTAATGGAGGAGCTATGGCAATTCGCACAGGACGATGGACGTTTGACATATTCACACGAGCGCATCCAGAAATTGTTGCACGAGCCTGTGCTTCTGGATCAGCGGGGGAGGACATTGGTAGAGGGGTTGGCCACCCTAGCAGCAGCCACAATCCTCAACGGGCACGCGCCGGCAGCCGTCGCCGACGCCTTCATTGCGACCCGGCTTGGCGGCCGGATGCGGCAGACCTATGGTCAGGGATTAGAACGGGCCGATACGCGCGCAATTGTAACTCGCGCGTCGCCAAACGTGGTGTGACCGCACTCCGCCCTTGCGTCACGTAAAGAGCCAGGACGATACGCCCCCGCGCCGTGCCAAATCGGACATTTCCATATTAAGGGCATCGAACACGGCGTGTGTGACCGTATTGGGCAGCCACGGAGCACCGCCTTTGCTCCGCCGGTAGGGCAACATAAGCTGCCGCCAGGTTGTGGCATCGAGGCCCCGCTCGGGCGGGATGCGCGGGGGAAGACGCCTCAGCCCGTTTTGTTCAGCGAGCCAAGCATAGGCCGCCTGCCAAACATTAAGAGGTGCGGCCATGTTGTGGCGTCCCTTGAGCTGAGTTATGCCCAGTATCCCTACTTCACGCGAATGTGGTCCGACCTCAAGCGTTGCCACATGCTCGTTGTTGCGGCGAATGGAGAATATGCGGCACTTGTCGTCGGCAAGACGCTCGGCGTATTGGTCGGCGCAGTTTTGCATGGCGCGCGCTTCGGCGAGGATCTCGGTGCAGTCGGTCAAGGAAATGAATTCGTAGCCTTTAACCGTGCCGCCCTTGAGCCATGCGTCATCGATCACGCCGGGTGCCAACTGCAGAACCAGGCGCATGCGGTTAAGCCAGCTCTTGGCGGCGCAAATCGCGGTATCAAACGCGATCTCCGGGCGCCAAGGTACGACGATGAGACTGTTGGCCTGAGTGTGCATTTCGCGTGAATTCCAGGCGTAGGCCGCAAGCACACCAATGAGCTGCTCTGGCTGACCTGTTTCGTTGAAGATTGATTGACCTGCAAGCCACAACGCAAAGTCTTCATGGCACGCGCGCGACGCAAACCCCACCGTGTTGAGCCAGAAGGCGCTGTAGCGAGGCGAGGGGGGCAAACGATTGGCGACGCGCCGGGCGAAAGGTTCGCCATTGGGTAGGTCTTCGATCTTTTTCTGGAATGCTTCTGGTGGCAGTCGGCGCAACCAGAGCGGCAAGTCGAGCACGCGTGCCACTGATTTGAGCGCGGCGCCGTCTTCCAGCAACCCGATTGCTTTGTTTCGCGCATCTGCGGGCCCGCGTTTGGTGGCAAGCGCATGAATTGCACCAGGAAAAACAGTTGCAAGATCGGCAAAGCGAGGAGAAGAGCGCATTAAGCGGCGTACTTCTCGCCGGGCCGGGTAGGCAAAACGGTTGGCAAAGCGTTCCAGCTCGTCGCAGAGCTGCGAAAGCTCTTGCGTTCGCTGTGGATCGGAACTCAGCTTTAAGGGTTTCACGTTCTGCGGCATGTCAACTCAACTACCCAAGCCTCCAAGGGGACGGCCAACCAGCCCGGAGTTTGGCGGCACACTCTTAAGACAGTCGCCAATTATTACGGCATGTGTAGGACAGTCGTCGGGATAGGAATGGAAATGGGCAGACGAGGGCTAATGTTCCAGAGCGCGCATGCGATCGAGTGCGCCTTGCAGGATGATTGTGGCGGCGACCTTGTCGACAACCTCGGCGCGGCGTTTGCGGCTGGTATCGGCTTCGAGCAGTGTGCGCTCGGCGGCCACTGTCGATAAGCGCTCGTCCCACAGCAGGATCGGTAGCTCGGTGAGAGCGTTGAGGTTTTTTGCAAAAGCTCGCGTGGCTTGCACGCGAGGACCGGCCGTGCCGTCAAGGTTTGTTGGCAGCCCCAGAACGAAACCGGCGATGTGGTGTTCCGCCGCAATCGCTAACAACTGTGCGGCATCTTTGGTGAATTTTGTGCGTTTCAGCACGATAAGCGGGGAAGCGATGGTACGTGTTTCATCGGAAAGCGCGAGACCAAGCGTCTTGGTGCCCGCATCGATGCCGACGAGGCGTGCGGCCGGCTCCAGCCGGGCTGAGAAGTCTTCGATCCTCTCGAGCGTGATCCCGCGCACGCTGTTATTTGCTTTTTTCTCTGCCGTTTCTGTCATTTACGCGCTGGCCTGTTGTCGCTTGCCACCCTTCCTTATACTCCGCGCCGCCATTCACATTCTTAGATATTCGGGGGTCTTAAGCATGAAGGTTACGTGGTTTGGGCATTCCTGCTTTCGGGTGGAAACGGGTTCGAGCGTCGTCCTAATCGACCCGCTTCTCAAGGGCAACCCGACGTTTGAGGCTTCAGGTATGGCGTGGGAGGCGGCCACTCAGGGTGTGACGCACGTTGCGCTCACGCACGGTCACGACGATCACGTTGGCGATGCGCTCGAGATTTGCCAGCAAAAAGGAACCACTTTGTTTGCCGTATTCGAGCTAGCGATGCATTTGGCTGGTCAAGGCGTCGAGAAGCTCGAGCCCATGAACACCGGCGGCACGGTCAAGAGTGCCGACTTCGATCTGACCATGGTGCATGCGCTGCATTCGTCCTCATCGAACGGAGTCTACCTCGGCAACCCGTGCGGCATAATCCTGCGCACAAAGGAGGCCAATACGCTTTATCACATGGGTGACACGGAGGTTTTCGGGGACATGGCCCTGATCAACGCGCTCCACGCTCCCAATATCGGGATCGTCCCCATTGGTGACAGGTTTACCATGGGCGCGCGGACCGCAGCGCATGCCTGCAAGACGTTTTTTGATTTCAAAACGGTCTTTCCGGCCCACTATGGCACATTTCCGATCATCGATCAGACCGCAGATGCCTTTGTTGCCGAAATGAAGGGGCACAACGTCGTCGTGCCGAAGCTTGGAGAGGTGGTAACAGTCTGAGTTTCGGCGAATTGGTGTCTTCGACAGGGGTGGACGCGTGCAAAGTCGAAGATCCCGGGATAAGCAACTGCGGGCAGCAGGTTCCGCTCCGCCCGCGTTGGCCCAAAGCAATGTGGTGCTTGGGCTTTTCACGGCGACGACGTTTCTTTCCGCCTTCTTGCTTTTTGCCATTCAGCCGCTGTTCGCCAAGATGGTGCTGCCCCTATTGGGCGGCTCGCCCTCGGTGTGGGCGGTTGCTCTGTGCTTCTTTCAAGCTGCGCTGCTCGTCGGCTACTGCTACGCGCATCTCCTGACGCGCTTGGTGCCGGTGGCGTGGACAGGGCTCGTTCACATCTGTGTGGCGCTCCTGGCGCTGTTCG
>CAZURR010000033.1:0-24443 GCA_964622715.1 uncultured Hyphomicrobium sp.
CGCGCCGATGGCAATGAGCGGGCCTTAGCCTATGCGCCCGTGATCGTAAGCAATGCTGCGCCCATCCACGTGGCCGACATGTTACCGAAGGCGGCGCGCGCGCGATTCTGGTCGGCCTATGCGGGTCGCCCTCTGTCCATCTCTCTGTTCTCAGCCACGTTTGGTCTTTCGGTGCGGCCCGCCGAGGTTGGATTGACGAGCTATTCCACGTGCCTGTTGCCCGAATGGATGCAAGCGCTTTGCGATTATCGAAAGTGCGGTGATCTTCTGGCGCACATGCCAAGCAAAACCTTGCCGGCGCTGACTATGGTCGATTACTCGGCGATCAACAGCGGCCTTGGCGGCCCGCCCTATCCGGTCGCGGTCGTGGGCGTTGACAAGACTGCCAACTGGGCGGGCCTCGATGGCGCGGCATACGAGGACAAGCGCAACCGTTGGCGCGATGCGGTCATTGGCGCGATTGATGGCGCGTTTCCTGGATTCGCGTCCCATGTCGAAACGGGGGTGTTTAGTACGGCGAGCACGATGCGGTCTTATCTCAACGCCCCGGACGGCGCGATCTATGGGTTTGCGCCGTTGCCGCCTTCCGGTCCGGTGTGGAAGGGTCCCGACAGCGGTCCCAAAACGCCTTTACCTGGGCTCTATCTCGCCTCCTCTTATGCTGGCAGCGGGGGCTTCACTGGTGCGATCCTCGCTGGTGCAACCGCCGCCGAGCAAGTCTTGAAGAAAAGATGAGTGGTCTCGTTCGCATGTCCGTTTGATAGGGGCTAAGAATTGCTCTCTGATGTGCCGGACAAGATGACAGGCGGACCACAAAAGGGAGGTGCGACATGGAAAATTTCTTTCCGCTGTTTGGCCAATCAGCTGTCGTTGCGATGGAGGCGGCGTGGCTGACGGTCGCCGTCTTTGACAACATTCGCTATCCCCACCTCAACGAACGCGGTTTTGCGCGCGTGCTCGCTATGGATCTGGTCAAGCAACAAGATCCAGAGGTATACGAGGACGTATCCGATCGGCGGGTCGAGAATCCGCAAATGGAAAAGACTCTGTTTCGTCTACTGGTCGTCTCCGAGGTCATCGTGTCGATCTTGCTGTGGCTAGGAGCGCTGGCATTGCTGCTCGCTGCATTCGGTCTTTTCGACGAGGATGCGGCCAACACGCTGGCTCACATCGGTGTTCTGGGGTTCATTGCGATTTGGGCCAGTCTTTTGATTGGCGGCCAGTGGTTTTGGTACCGGATCGGATTGGCAGCGGCGCAACAGGCGCATTTCTTCTTGACCATATGGGGCATCGCGACCCTGACCTACCTTTCCACCGGGCTTTGATGGGTTTGAGGAGCTGGAACGATGACCTCCAAGGATAGAAGCAAGCGGATTGATGACTTGAAGGCCGAAGTGGCCGCCGGTCCTGACCAAGCTGCCGTCAAGGGGCCTGCCGATCACGGGGGTTGCCATGCGTTGGGCGAGCGCGCCAAGGAAGAGATTGCCGAAACGGTGCATCGGCTCACTGCCGAGAAGGAAAAGCTGGAATCGGACCTTTCCGCATTGGAGAGCCGATTGAGCGAGACCCTCGGTAAGGAGCGTGTCGAGCTGGAGCGTGAGATCCGGGAGCACCCCTTACCAAGCGTGCTCATCGCGTTCGCCATCGGCTTCCTAGCCGCAAGCATTTTCCGTCATTGAGGAGAGCCCCATGTCGACGTCACACGCCGTGCGAAAACTGGAGCTGCTCGCGCGCATAGAAATCATGCGCCTGCGACTTGCTGGCAGTACGGTTGCAACACAGGCTTCGCTCATCGCGTTCGCGATATTGCTCGGTGTCGGCGGCGTCGCCATGCTGACGCTGTGCCTCTACACGATCCTCGCTGAGAGATACGGTCTCGTCGTCGGTGCGCTTGCAACGGGCATTCTGCTCCTTGTCGTGGCCTGGGCCATCGCCTGGTGGGCCGGTCGTGTCGATGGCGGTCAGGAGGCTAAGACGCTCAGCGATCTTGAAGAAATGGTCGTTGACGACATCAAGAGTGACGTTGCCCGAGTCGAAGCCAATATTCGCCGTCTTGAGGCCGGCGCCATGTCGGTCATGAGCGGAGAGTTTTTCAAGCACTTTATGGGTCGCAGGCACGCTGCCAAAGAGGCGTCGAAGGAAGAGGCCGAAAGCGAAGAAAACCCAAACCAAGAGGCTTGAAAGTCTTCGCCTGGGTGGGTCCAGCGCCGGTCGTTCACCCCAATTGGGCATGTTGCGGCCGACACCGGACCGAGACCCAACGTCGTGGCGCCCAGTGACATCGCCTATCGACGAAAAGCAACAAGGCCGGTCCTCCCATACCCAATGATCTGTGCAGATGAATTGGCAGCTAGCTTTGTGCTAGGAAGCCATCGCAATTCACCGAAGCCCGCGAGGGGGGCGGCGTTCTTATGACAGCGATCATTGCGGTTTCAAATCTTTCAAAGACTTATGCTTCTGGCTTCGAGGCGCTCAAGAGCATCAATCTTGACATACGCCGCGGGGAGATCTTTGCCCTGCTCGGCCCCAATGGTGCGGGCAAGACGACACTTATCAGCATCATTTGCGGCATCGTGAATGCAACCGATGGAACGGTCTCAGTCGATGGCCGCGACATCATCGCCGACTATCGGGCGGTGCGATCCATGATCGGCCTCGTCCCGCAGGAATTGACGACCGATGCTTTTGAGACCGTTTGGAACACGGTGTCCTTCAGCCGCGGGCTGTTCGGCAAGGCGGCGCATGCCGCCCACATCGAATATGTGCTCAAGGCCCTGTCTTTATGGGACAAGAAGGACAGCAAGGTCATGACGTTGTCGGGCGGCATGAAGCGCCGGCTGCTGATTGCCAAAGCGCTCTCACATGAGCCGCAAATTTTGTTCCTTGACGAGCCGACAGCCGGCGTCGATGTCGAATTGCGTAAAGGCATGTGGGAGGTGGTGCGCACCTTACGTTCGTCCGGCGTGACCATCATCCTCACGACCCATTACATTGAGGAAGCCGAGGAGATGGCGGACCGCATCGGGGTGATCGCCAAGGGTGAACTTATCTTAGTCGAGAGCAAGGATGAGCTTATGAACAAGCTCGGAAAGAAGCAGCTCATCCTGCATCTGCACAATAAACTTGAAGCCATCCCGGCAAGTCTCGCCGCATACAATCTCGATATTGGAGTCGACGGCCAGCAGCTGATCTTCACCTACGACACGCACGCTGAACGCACCGGCATCACGGCGCTCTTGAAGGACATGGGCGAAGCGGGGATCAGATTCTCCGACCTCAATACGACACAGAGCTCGCTTGAAGACATCTTCGTCAACGTTGTGAGAAGCACGAAATGAATCGACATGCCGTCCAAGCGATCTATGTGTTCGAAATGGCGCGCGCCTGGCGCACGTTGATGCAAAGTATCGTCTCGCCTGTGCTCTCCACGTCGCTGTACTTCGTGGTCTTTGGCGCAGCCATTGGCTCGCGCATTTCCGAAATTGACGGCGTGAGTTATGGCGCGTTCATCGTGCCAGGGCTGATCATGCTGTCGTTGTTGACGCAGAGCATCGCCAATGCCTCGTTTGGCATCTATTTTCCGCGCTTTGCGGGCACGATCTACGAGCTGCTTTCCGCGCCCATTTCGCCCTTTGAGATCGTGCTTGGTTACGTCGGTGCCGCCGCCACCAAGTCAGTTGTCCTGGGCGTGATTATCCTGGCCACGGCAAGCCTGTTCGTGCCGCTGCAGATTGCACATCCGTTTTGGATGATGGCGTTCCTCGTGCTCACAGCGGTGACGTTCAGCCTGTTTGGATTCGTCATCGGCATATGGGCCGACGGTTTTGAAAAACTGCAAGTTATCCCGTTGCTGGTCATCACGCCGCTCACGTTTCTCGGTGGGACATTTTACTCGATAAGCATGCTGCCGCCGTTCTGGCAGACCGTGACGTTGTTCAATCCTGTCGTCTACTTGGTCAGCGGTTTTCGCTGGAGCTTTTATGAGATCTCCGATGTGAACGTCGGCGTCAGCCTGGCTATAACGCTTGGCTTTTTGGCTGTGTGCTTGGGCGCGGTGTGGTGGATCTTCAAGACCGGTTACAGGCTAAAGACGTAAGGCAACATCTCGCCGGCGTCAGGCCCGTGCCCTTATTTCCATCACGCTCGCGTCGCCTCAATGCCCGAATCGCATTGGCTTATAAGCGCATTGACCTTGCAGCGCGGGGCAAAGGATCTACCGAGAGGGAGCACAAGGCCATGAGTGACAAAGACAACGATCTCGAAGACCAACTCAACGAACTTATTTCACAGAGCGACCGTGTCGCAGCGGAACTCAACCGCGAGATTTTTCTGATTGGGCGCGCCGATGCGGCCATCAACTACTTGCGGGTTGTGCGCGAGCAAACAGCTATGCAGGTGGCCGGACTGCTCGAACAGCGCGAAGGGAGCACACTGCGGTCGCTTGAAAACTCAGAACCGATCAATTCGGTGAATGGGTTTGGCGCCTACGACCCGAATTGGCCGAACTGAGATTGCATCGCGTGTGATGCGCGTTGCATGGACGAGGGGGTCCACGAGGCGGCGCCATGCGCGTTACTCATGCGCTTGGCGCGCTTAACGTGGAATTAGTTTGTGTTGGCACAAGCTTCATGAGTCAGGGCGGCTGCGCGCGTTCTGTGGCGGAGACCACGCGCGCGGAGCCAATACCCTATGGGAGAGTGTCCGGATGCAAAACGGCATTGCGCGCCTTGTGAAAGACTGGCTGGGCATCACGCCCGTCGAGTATGGCGTGATCGCGTTGACCGTAGCCGTTGGCCTTGTCGCTGGCGTGACCCTTCTCGGGTAGAGGCTTAGCGTTTCGCACCGGTTTGCATTAGCGCGTTTCTTGAGCAGCGATCCGCTTGACCTTCGAGACATCGAACGTGGTCCGACCGTGATGGAGATCATAGGCATTCTGCAGGCCGAGCCACATCTCCGCGGAGCTTCCGACAGCGGTTTCGAGGCGCAAAGCCATCTCGGGCGTCACCGCACGCTTGCACGTCATGAGTTCGTGCAATGTCTGCCGGCTAACGCCAAGGGCATCTGCGAAGGCTGGCTTCGTCATGTTCAACGCCGGGAACACATCTTCGCGCAGAACCTCGCCGGGATGCACAGGCTCGATGGATGCGTGGCGCTTCGACATAGATTTGCTCCTCAATGATAATCCTCGTAATCGACATCGACGGCGTCGGGTCCGTCGGTATTCCAAGCAAAGGTCAGTCGCCAGTTCTGATCCACCCAGACAGCCCACCGCCGCTCGCCGCGTAGCCGATGAAAACGCCACCCCGGCAGGTTCATATCCTCAGGCCGCGTCGCGCAATCGAGAACGGCGAGCTGGCGTCTGATTTTTGCCAAGTGATGGGGGTCGATGCGTCGCGCGTCTCCCTTCCACCAGTACCGCTCAAGCGCCTTGGATCGAAAGCTCCTGATCACCGCCTTTGCCCCCGCGCGATGAACCTAGATGTAATGGGATACATTACTTAAGTCAAGGGTGGCGCGACTTACTCCTATGGCCAGAAACGAGGCAATGGAATCTGCTAAGCGGCGGTGACGTGGAGGTAGATGAGGAGGGCTCTGGTTGGGTACGAAGCAAGCCAGATAGGTACGAAGTATTCTTTGTTGCGCACCCACGGAGGACATCGAGCTCGCACTAGACACACAAGAACAAAAGGTGTACAAGTGAGTCGAAATTGAGAACACGCAACGCATGCCATAAGGTGGATTCGACATGACAATGAGGCCGGAACTCCGTGTGGTCGAAGGGGGATCCTTGGACAAAAACAAAGCACTCGAGCACGCGCTCGCCCAGATCGAAAAGATGCACGGCAAGGGTTCGGTCATGCGCCTTGGCGCTAGCGACCGCTCCATCGACGTGGAGGCGATCTCGACGGGCTCTTTAGGGCTCGACATCGCGCTAGGCATTGGCGGGCTGCCGCGCGGGCGCGTGGTTGAGATCTATGGGCCCGAATCCTCAGGCAAAACCACGCTCGCTCTGCACGTGGTGGCCGAAGCGCAGAAGAAGGGTGGCATCTGCGGGTTCGTCGACGCGGAGCACGCGCTCGATCCCGTCTATGCCGGCAAGCTTGGCGTGAAGGTCCAGGACCTGCTGATTTCGCAGCCCGATACCGGCGAGCAGGCCTTGGAGATTACCGATACGCTGGTGCGCTCCGGCGCCATTGATGTGCTCGTCGTCGACTCGGTGGCCGCATTGACGCCGAAGGCGGAGCTCGAAGGCGAGATGGGCGACATGCAACCCGGCATGCAGGCGCGCTTGATGAGCAAGGCGCTTAGAAAGCTCACCTCTTCGATCTCAAAATCGCGCTGCATGGTGATTTTTATCAACCAGATCCGCATGAAGATCGGCATCATGTTCGGCAACCCGGAGACGACGTCGGGCGGCAACGCGCTGAAGTTCTATGCGTCCGTGCGCCTCGATATTCGCCGCATCGGCCAAATCAAGGATCGCGATGAGGTCGTCGGCAATCAGACGCGCGTTAAGGTGGTCAAGAACAAGGTGGCCCCGCCGTTCAAACAGGTCGAGTTCGACATCATGTATGGCGAGGGCATCTCCAAGACGGGCGAGCTCTTGGATCTCGGTGTCAAGGCGGGGATCGTGGATCGGTCGGGCGCGTGGTTTTCCCATGACGGGAACCGCATCGGCCAAGGACGCGAGAACGCTAAAACGTTCCTCAAAGACAATCCGAACGTGGCCCAGGCGATTGAAAACGCCGTGCGCGAGAACGCTGGGCTGATTGTTGAGAAGATGCTGATCGAGGCGGAGCCAGGCGAGGCCGAGGAGGTGCCCGACGAGGACGGCGTGCTCCCCAACGTGGATGATGAAAACAGCCCGGCGAAGGCTGCCCGCGCCAAGCGGTAATGGGAAAGCGGCGGGCTGTGCCGTTATTGCGCGCGGTCGGCTGGGGCCAAAAAGGTCTCGGCCCTTGACATTAGGGGGCACGATCCCCGACGGATAGCTCGATTGTCGCCACCCTTCGGGGTGCGCGGCCTTTGCCATCGAGCCCCTGAGACCACATGACCGGCGTCAACGAGATTCGCAAATCGTTCCTGGACTACTTTGCAAAGCACGGCCATGAGGTCGTGCCCTCCGCCCCGCTTGTGCCGCGCAACGACCCCACGCTGATGTTCACCAACGCGGGCATGGTGCCGTTCAAGAACGTATTTACCGGCCAGGAGTCACGCGATCACGCGACCGCGGTGAGCTCGCAAAAATGCGTGCGCGCGGGAGGCAAGCACAACGATCTCGACAACGTGGGCTATACCGCGCGCCACCACACCTTCTTTGAGATGCTCGGCAACTTTTCCTTTGGCGACTACTTCAAGGAGCGCGCGATCAAGTTGTCCTGGGACCTGCTGCTCAAGGACTTCGCCCTCGATAAAGAGCGCCTGCTCATCACCGTCTATCATGAGGATGACGAAGCCTATCGCATCTGGGAAAAGCTCACAGGCTTCGGTAGCGACAAGATCCTGCGCATCCCGACCGCCGACAATTTCTGGCAGATGGGCGCCACGGGCCCATGCGGGCCGTGCTCGGAAATCTTCTATGATCATGGCGAGAAGATCCCAGGTGGCCCACCCGGCTCGCGCCACGCGGACGGCGATCGGTTCGTCGAGATCTGGAACCTCGTGTTTATGCAATACGAGCAGGTAGGCCCCGATGAGCGCGTCGACCTGCCCAGGCACTCGGTAGACACCGGCATGGGACTGGAGCGGCTCGCAGCCGTGCTACAGGGTACGCACGACAATTACGAGATCGACTTGTTCAAGGCGTTGATCGCAGTTTCCGTGGCGGCGACGGGCGTGGCGGCCAAAGGTGAGCACAAGGTGTCGCATCGCGTCATTATCGATCATTTGCGTGCCACAAGTTTTCTCATTGCCGATGGCGTGCTGCCCTCTAACGAAGGGCGCGGATACGTGCTCCGCCGCATCATGCGCCGCGCCATGCGTCACGCGCACATTCTTGGCGCCAAGGATCCGCTGATGCACCGCCTGGTGCCCGCGCTCGTGCACGAGATGGGTGACACCTATCAAGAGCTGGTGCGCGCCCAAGCGCTGATCTCAGAAACGTTGCTGCTCGAAGAGACACGTTTTCGCAAGACGCTGGCCAAGGGACTGGGGCTACTCGCGGAGGCTTCCGGTACGCTCAAGAAGGGCGATGTGTTTGCCGGCGAGACCGCCTTCAAACTCTATGACACGTATGGGTTTCCGCTCGATCTAACCGAGGACGCATTGCGTCCGCGCGGGGTCGTAGTCGACACCGACGCCTTCAACACCGCGATGGAACGGCAGAAGCAGGAAGCGCGCAAGGCCTGGAAGGGCTCGGGCGAGGCGGCTACCGAGACCGTCTGGTTTGAGCTGCGCGACAAGGTGGGCGCAACCGATTTTCTTGGCTACGAGTCCGAAACGGCGGCCGGTCAGATTGCTGCGCTGATAAAGGGCGGCGAGGCGGTCAAAAGCCTTAAGAGCGGAGACGAGGCAGCGATCGTGCTGAACCAGACGCCGTTCTATGGTGAGGCCGGCGGGCAGGTCGGCGACCAAGGCGTCATTCGTGGGCCTAAGGGCGCGCTATTCCGCATCACCGACACACACAAGAAGCTGGGCAACCTGTTTGTGCATTCCGGCCGTGTGGAGAAGGGCGGCTTCAAGTTGAGCGAGGCAGTCGAACTCGAGGTCGATCATGCGCGCCGCACCGCAACTCGCGCCAATCACTCAGCAACGCACCTTCTGCACGAAGCGCTGCGCCAGGTGCTCGGCCCGCATGTGGCCCAAAAGGGCTCTCTGGTTGCCCCCGACCGGCTGCGCTTTGACTTCTCGCACCCCAAACCCATGAGTGCGGAGGAGATCGCGCAGGTCGAAAATCGCGCCAATGCGATTGTGTTGCAGAATGTGCCCGTCGTAACGCGACTGATGGCGTTGGAGGATGCGCTGGAATCCGGGGCAATGGCGCTCTTTGGAGAAAAGTACAGTGACGAAGTGCGCGTCGTATCGATGGGCGAAGGCCCAGCTGGCGCAAACAAAGCGTGGTCGGTGGAGCTGTGCGGCGGCACGCACGTCAAACGCACAGGCGATATTGGGATCGTCAAGATCATAGCAGAAAGTGCTAGTGCAGCGGGCGTGCGGCGTATCGAGGCCCTGACGGCCGATGGCGCGCGTACCTACCTTGCAGCTCAGGACGAGCGCGTGAAGGCGGTTGCTGCGGCGCTGCGAACGCGGCACGAAGACGTTGTCGACCGCATCAAAGCATTGTTGGACGAGCGCAAAAACTTGGAGCGCCAGCTTGCCGACGCAAAGAAGCAGGCGGCTCTGGGTGGCGGCGGTGCGGGGGGCACCGATGGTGCGGCGGCCGACGCGGTCCGCACGGTCGGCAACGTTAAACTGCTCGCCCGCACGGTGCAGGGCCTCAACCCGAAGGATCTTCGCGGGCTCATCGACGACGGCAAGAAGCAGGTTGGCTCCGGGATCGTCGCCATTGTCGGCGTCACTGACGATGGCAGGGCGGGGCTTGCAGTTGGCGTCACTGAGGATCTGATCAAGACTTGGAACGCGGTCGATCTTGTCAAGGCAGGCGCCGCAGCTCTGGGCGGCAAGGGTGGCGGCGGCCGCCCCGATATGGCGCAGGCCGGCGGCCCCGATGGCGCGAAGGCTGATGCCGCATTGCAGGCCATCGAGGCGCGTCTCAGCGCTGCGGTGTGAGCATTGAGATAACGCACCGGTATATCCTTATCGACCGTATCTTTCTGCTATTCATCATGTGATGTGTTTGCGCCCAGGCCGAAACCGGCGCGGAGGCGGGCGCATGAGGGCCTGCGATGACGGAAGCTCCCGATTTTGGCGTCTACCGCGACGCGATGATCTTGCTGGCGACAGCGGCCGTGCTCGTGCCGCTGGGCCAGCGCTACCGCGTGAACCCCATCCTTGGCTTCTTGGTTGCTGGCGCGGTGCTGGGTCCTAAGGGTCTTGGTGCGCTGTCGGATTATTTCGAGCCCATCAAGTGGATCACGGTATCGGAAGAGAAGGGCTTAGGCGCGATCGCCGAGCTGGGCGTGGTCTTCTTGTTGTTCCTCATCGGGCTGGAGCTGTCGTTCAAGCGGCTCGTTGCCATGCGCCGGCTCGTGTTCGGCCTCGGCGTCGCTCAGGTGGCGATCTCAGCGGTGATCATCGGATTGATCGTGAGCTTTCTTGGCACTCCTCCCGCCGCGTCTTTACTGATTGGCCTGAGCCTGGCTCTCTCGTCGACCGCCATTGTGGTTGAGTTGTTGGCGCGTCAGCAGCGTTTGCACACGGCGACCGGCCGCTCCAGCTTTTCCATCCTGCTGCTACAGGATCTCGCGGTCGTACCGCTGTTGTTCCTCGTCTCCATCCTTGGCCCCGACTACGAGCGCACACTCATAGGTGGGTTGCTTTTGGCCATCGCGCAAGCCGTGCTCGTCATTGGCGCGATCACGCTTGTCGGCTCGGCCATTCTGCGACCGCTTTTCCGACTCGTGGCGTCGGCCGACAGTACGGAGTTGTTCGTGGCAGCAGCGCTTCTGGTCGCCGTCGGCAGCGGGATCGTCACCGCGTCTGCCGGCCTGTCTATGGCACTTGGCGCGTTTGTGGCCGGGTTGCTTCTGGCGGAGACCGAGTATCATCATGCCATCGAGGCGACGATCGATCCCTTCAAGGGACTGCTTCTCGGTGTGTTCTTTTTCTCCGTGGGTATGAGCCTCGACATTCCTCTCATTGTCGGTAATCCGCTTCCCATAGCCGCCGGGGTGATCGGTCTCATCTCCATTAAGGCGGCGGTTCTGGTCGGATTGCTACGTTTGTTTCGCGTACCGTGGCCGGCGACGGCCAAGACCGCGCTATTGTTAGCGGCTGGCGGTGAATTCGCGTTCATTGTGATCGGGCTTGCCATCGCAAAGGACATTGTCGCCTCAAGCACCGGCGCCCTCGTTCTGGCCATCACAGCAATTTCGATGGCGATGATCCCGCTTCTTGATTTCCTCGGCAAGCGCATCGGGGAACGATTTGCTGAGCCGCTGGCACCCCATTCCGCGCTGACGGAATTGCCGCCGCAGGAGGGTGTGCAAGCTATCGTCGTTGGCTGCGGGCGCGTGGGGCGGCTCGTCTCGGAAATGCTGACCCGGCATGCCATCAAGCACATCCTGGTCGAAAGCGATCCGGTGGCCGTTGCCAGGTACCGGAAACAGGGGCTGCCAGTCTATTTCGGTAATGCCACAAACGCACAGTTTTTGAAACGATGTGGAATCATCTTGGCGAAGGGTGTGATAGTGACAATCAACAAGCCCTCCATCGTCGAGGAGATCATCGCGATAGTGCGTGCGTTAAGAGAAAATATTCTCATCGTTGCGCGTGCCAGGGATGCAGAACATGCCCGCCATCTCTATAAGTTGGGCGTCAGCGATGCGGTGCCCGAGACCATCGAGGCGAGCCTGCAGGTGACGGAGGCGACGCTTATTGGGCTTGGTGTCCCAACCGGTCCGGTAATCGCGTCAATTCACGAAAAACGCGATGAATTTCGTGAGGCGCTGCAGGGCGCGGCCGGGCGTCCGACGCGGGGCTTGCGCGCTCGTGAAACGAAAAAGGCCACATAACCCGGCACACAACACGCTGATCTGGCAGTCCGGCTAGGCGCTGGGGTGCGTCAAGCCGATTTAGTCATGGCAGTTTTGAGGTTGTGGTCGACCTTGTCGAGGAAGTCTGTGGTCGACAGCCACTTCTGTTCGTGGCTGACCAGTAACGCCAGGTCCTTGGTCATGAAGCCGGCTTCGACCGTATCGATGCACACCTTTTCCAACGTGGCCGCAAAGCGCGCGAGTGCCTCGTTGTTATCGAGCTTGGCGCGGTGGGCCAGACCGCGCGTCCAGGCAAAGATCGAGGCGATGGAATTGGTGGACGTTGCCTTGTTCTTTTGGTGCTCACGATAGTGCCGCGTCACGGTGCCATGCGCGGCTTCGGCTTCGACCGTCTTGCCGTCGGGGGACATGAGCACGCTGGTCATGAGACCCAGTGAGCCGAATCCTTGTGCAACGATGTCTGACTGGACGTCACCATCATAATTCTTACACGCCCACACATAACCGCCTGACCACTTTATGGCTGCGGCCACCATGTCATCGATCAAGCGATGCTCGTAGGTAAGATTGCGTTTCTTGAATTCGGCGGCAAACTCCGCATCGAACACCTCCTGGAACAGATCTTTGAAGCGGCCGTCATAGGCCTTGAGGATGGTATTCTTGGTGGAAAGATAGACGGGATAGTTACACGTCAGGCCATAGTTGAAGGAGGCACGCGCAAAGTCGCGAATGGAATCATCGAGATTGTACATGGCCAAGGCCACGCCGCTGCCCGGCGCTTGAAACACTTCTTTTTCAATAACTGTGCCGTCCTCGCCACTGAATTTTATCGTGAGCTTTCCAGCCTCGGGAAACAGAAAGTCGGTGGCGCGGTACTGATCGCCGTAAGCGTGGCGGCCGATAATAATGGGCTCGGTCCAGCCGGGAATCAATCGCGGCACGTTGCGGCAGATGATGGGTTCGCGAAAGATGACGCCGCCGAGGATGTTGCGGATGGTGCCGTTGGGGCTACGCCACATCTGCTTGAGGCCAAACTCTTCAACGCGGGCCTCGTCCGGCGTGATCGTCGCGCACTTGACGCCGACGCCATGCTTCTTGATGGCATGGGCGGCATCGATGGTGACTTGATCGTCGGTTTTATCGCGGTTCTCGATCCCGAGGTCGTAGTATTCGAGCGTCAGGTCGAGGTAAGGATGGAGGAGCTTGTCTTTGATCAGCTTCCAGATGATGCGAGTCATCTCATCGCCGTCGAGTTCGACGACGGTGCCAGTCACCTTGATCTTCTGCATGAACGAGCCTCAAAACGGGGGCAGGACGGTTTGACGGGCGCACCATATCCGCGCCGCTCGGGCGCAACAAGAGAGGAGCGAAGGTGACATTGGCGCAGGCGATAGTGGTCGCGATCAGCGCAGATGGGCGCCGCGTGCCCTATGTTGCGGGAAGTAACGTATGCGTCGCTGACGTCGTTAGTGCCTGCCACGAAATGACGATCGATGCGGGGCTGGCATACCTGGCCGTTCCCGGCCTGGAGCGAACGACACTGGAGCCGGTGCTTACCTACTGCGCGCAAGAGCGCTGTGTTGCCGATGAGGCATCGTGTCCCGGCTGCAGGCGACGCGTGGAAATGGAGGGCATTGCGAGTTTCGATGACTTCGTGGGGCGTCACCGCGAGATCGTGATCGGTGACAGCGCGGTGCGCATCGCTGGCAAGGGGGAGCGGACCTTACACACAGAAAGTCTTGAGACGCTCGCAAAGACGTGGTCGGGCGAGAAGTACTGGTACTGGGCACGGCGCGTCATACGCAAGCTGCGCCACGGAATCCGTCGCGCGCAGCATCAAGGCGAGGCGTTTGCTAACGAAGGAGAATCGCCGGCTGTGCTCCTCATGGAGCCACAGCTCGCCGACAATATCGGCATGGTCGCGCGCGCCATGGCGAACTTTGGCCTTGATGCCTTACGCCTCATTACACCGCGCGATGGCTGGCCCAATGAGAAGGCGCGCATTGCCGCTTCCGGTGCGAACTTCGTTATCGATGAGGCGTCAGCCTTTGCCTCGCTTGGCGAGGCGACAGGTGACCTTAATTGGCTGGCAGCGACCACCGCGCGTCAGCGGGATCTGCGCAAGCCCGTAATGACGCCCGTCGAGGCCGTGGCGGAGATGCGCGGCCGCATCGCGCGGGGTGAGCGCTGCGGGATGCTATTCGGACAAGAGCGCAGCGGCTTGTCGACGGCCGAGGTCGCCAGCGCGGATGCGCTCGTCATGATCCCCGTCAATAAGCACTTTGCCTCGCTTAATTTGGCCCAGGCCGTGCTGATTCTGGGCTACGAGTGGATGCGTACCAGCGAGGTGCAAAGCTTGGGTCGGGTCACGACTTACGAGGCTCCGATTGAGACCGGTCTCAACATGCGCGATGACCGGCCGGCCACTAAGGCCGAAGTGCTGGGCCTCTTTGAGCACTTGGAGGCGGAATTGGAGCGGCTAGGGTACTTTAATCCGCCGCAACGCCGGCCTGCAGTGGTGCATAATCTCCGCACCATGTTGTCGCGAATGGGCCCGACAGAGCAGGAGGTGCGCACACTGCGTGGTATTGTTGCAACGCTGGCGAGGGGCAAGGGACCTGGGCGCAAACCGCCTTCTTAGTTTGCCATCATGTGGCCAAGTTTAGGGCTGAGCGATGCCCCTACAAGAGGCAGGAAATGCGCCCGGTGGTCGCCCGGTATGAGCGCGCAAACGTCATTTGTAACTGAATCACAAAAATGTGCAGTTTCAGGAGATGTGAATGATGAGAACGGCGGGGTGGATTTGGGCTTGCGGAGCATTCCTGGCTGCCGGCGCTGCAGTGGCGCCCGTCAAGGCCCAAGAACTCAGCGAAAAGGCCACAAGAACCTTCATGGCTTATGCGTGGCAGCTGACACCCGCAGCGTTCACAAAGCCAGACGGCACCACGATTCAGATCGACAAGAAAAAGTTTGAGGAAGTGAAGGTGCCGCTCGGCGTAGCACGCGAAGTTATCCGGGCGGGGCGCTTGTCAGCGCACGCACAAGTCTGCGAGCTGGAACAGGATCAGTCAGACAATCACACGTCGCTCATGCGTCGCCACGTGCAAAGCAAGAAGTGGACGCCTCAGCAGCTCGTCTACATCAACCAGCTCCATCTCACGACGGTGATGTTACTCACGGGCCGCATAAAGCTGGTCGAGAAGCAGGGCGACAAGGAAGTCGTGGTTGAGGAGGAAAAGAGGGAAGCGCAGACCTGTTCGGATGAACAGAGGCAGAAGGTGAAAGAGCTAATCGCTGCCTATGTGAAGACCGGTCCCGCGCTCGCCTCGAAGGCAGCTCCAGCTCCTGCCAAGGCGGCCGACGCAAAGCCGGCCGTGGCAGCCCCCGCAAAGGAATAGAGCACGGAGTTTCGAGGTGTGGCGGCGCCCTCCTGAGCCCTGAACTGAGCCGGGCCCGGTTGACGGCGGGCTTACACGGCGGTATTAGCCGCTTCACAACGCGGGTCATAGTAGTGGCCCGCGTTGGCTTGCGCACCCGCGGCGACGCCTCAAGTTGGCACCGCCTGTCGGTCTCATAGGGTCTAGGCCCTTCGGGGCAGAGGAGGGGGCGCTCCACGAAGCAAGAGCAAATACAACCGTTGGAGTGCTGTTAATGACGAAGCGCATCCGCGCCAAGCATAAGATCGACCGTCGCCTCGGTGAGAACATCTGGGGCCGACCCAAGAGCCCTGTTAATAGACGCGAGTCCCGCCCTGGCCAGCACGGTGAGCGCCGGGGCGTCAAGCTGTCGGACTATGGTCAGCAGCTCAGGGCGAAGCAGAAGCTCAAGGGCTACTACGCTAACCTCACAGAACGTCAGTTCCACCGCATCTACACCGAAGCGGTGCGGGCCAAGGGCTCCACGTCGGAACACGTGATCGGACTTTTGGAGCGCCGACTCGACGCGCTGATTTATCGCGCCAAGTTCGTGCCGACCGTTTTTGCCGCGCGCCAGTTCGTGAGTCATGGTCACATCAAGGTCAACGGGCGCCGGGTTACAATCCCGAGCTTTCGCTGCCGCATCGGTGATGTCGTCGAGGTGACGGAGAAGGCGCGGCAACTCGCGCTGGTGCTCGAAGCGATTAAGAGCCCGGAGCGCGACGTGCCCGACTACGTCGAAGCCGACCACAATAAAATGGTCGCTAAGCTTAGTCGAATCCCTGCGTTGGCTGACGTGCCTTACCCTGTACACATGGAGCCAAACCTAGTGGTCGAGTTCTACTCACGCTAATCGAATTTGAGACACAATGGCGAGGGCCCGGCCGGTTGGTGCGGGCCCTTTTGCTTTCTTAGGGTGCAAAGATGGCGTGGAGGCCAGCGTCGACACAAAGACGGCTGTCAGGCGCGCGAGGTGTCACCGTGGACATTGGCACGATGGCCGGCGCGCGATCTCAGGCCGGCCGGTGGCGGCGGCCCGGATTGGTGGGCAATGTTACCACTTCGCCGGGAGGGGCTTGCGGCCGCGCAGGCGCGGGCACGGTGTTAGCCCAGGCGTAAGCGAGCATGGTGATCAAGGCCGACGCGGCGAAGAAATAGACGCCCGGCATAACCACCGCTTCCGTGTAACCGGACGAGTTCACGTAGAAGATCATCAACGCCAGGACCATGACGTCGGTCATGGAGTAGCGGCCGAGCCATTCCATGGTGGAAAAAGATCTCCGGCGAAACTCTGGTGACAGGTCGGGCGAAGTGACGAGCGTCAGCAGGTAGAAGAGTTTGAGGAACGGGAAAAAGATCGAAACGGCGAACACAACGGTGCAAAGGAAATACTCATTGCTCTCGTATAGCGCGTAGATGATGGACAGGATCGAGTGTTCAGCGCTCCACACGTAAACAGTGGTGAAGCGGATCACCGGGAGAATGATGCCAAGGGCGAAGAATACGGTTGCAACGATGATGAGGAAGCTCAAAAGAAAATTACGCAAGGGCGATAGCGCCTTGGGTGCGCGCGGCTCGATGCTTACGGCCGTTGCGGTGATGACGTCGGTCTTCAGCCAGGCATAGGAGAGGATCATCAGCACGACCGCAGCAGTGAAGAAATAAACGGCCGTCAGGCTGGTGGCGTCATAGACACCTTGGCTCTTGAGGAAAAAGATGGTCAGCGCCAATACGAGTACATCGTGCATCGACCACTTGCCGATCCACTCGATCGCCCATAAGCGCTTTGCCTGCCTCGTTAGCTCGGCTGCGGGCAGCGTGGAGACGAGAAGAAGATAGAGCAATTTGATAATGGGAAGTATGATCGAGAAGACGAGAACAATGATACCGAGAAAGGCCTGACCGTCGCGCAAGAGGAAACGCACGGTAGAGATCAGCGAATATTCTTTCGACCAGAAGAAAAAACTCGTGAGTTTGATTATGGGCAGGGTGAGGCCGAGCGCGAGACATACGGCAGCGCCGATGATGGCAAGGCTCAAAAGAAAACGTCGGCCACCCAACCGCATGGTTTCGCTAAGTCCCCGACGAGGGCTGACCCGCTAAGGCCTAGTGTTTCACGCCCACCTTGAGTAAAATGTGGGGCGGCGGCGAAACTAGGGCGTTCAGCAGACCTTTGGCTACGCGGTCATCTTGGACTTGTCGTAGCTTATGCCCTTTTCGTCGAAGAGCTGGCTCAATTCGCCGGCCTGGAACATTTCGCGGATGATGTCGCAGCCGCCGACGAACTCACCCTTAACGTAGAGCTGCGGAATGGTCGGCCAGTTGGCAAAGGCCTTGATGCCGTCGCGGATGCCCATGTCGTCGAGCACGTTAATGTCTTTGTAGTCGACGCCTAGGTGGCCGAGGATCTGAGCCACCTGCGAAGAAAATCCGCATTGTGGCATCTGCCCCGTACCCTTCATGAATAGTACGACGTCGTTCTACGCGATCGTCTTGCGGATCCAGTCTTGCACGTCTTGCTGAGGGCTCATAAAGCAGTCCTTCCAAAGTGTGAGGTACCGGTCAGGCCTAACCTGCCATTGAATGTGGGAAAACAGTCCGCCAAGTCAATCTTTTGGTAGCGCTGTCGTCAATGCCAAGGCGTGCAGCGCATCGCCCATACGCCCGCCGAGCGCCTCGTAGACCATCTGGTGCTGCTGCACGCGGGTCTTGCCCTTGAACGCGCTGGTTACGACGTGGGCGGCAAAGTGGTCGCCGTCACCGGCCAGGTCCCGGATCGAGATTAAGGCATCGGGAAATTTGGCTTTGATCAGGTGTTCGATTTCGCCGGCAACCATGGCCATAGGGCGGGGTCTCCTCAATGGGGCTCTTGAAATTCCTACCATAGTCCGAAGCGGCCTGCGCCGCAGCCGTATGTTGCAACGGCCGATATCACGGCGCTGCAATATAGTTCGGCAACCACGCCTCATGGGCGGCCCTAAGATCGTCGAGCGTTAGCGGGTCCTCGCCCTTGAGCACGAGTGCGTCGCCGCCGCTGCGCGCGATGACGCGGGCCGGCAGGGCAAGCAGCCTCGCGCGATCGAGGATCTCTTCAGCCCGCATGGGAGTCACAGAGACAACATAGCGGCCCTGGTCCTCGCCAAACCAGATCGCGTGGGCGGGCAGCTTGCCCTCGTAGGGGAAGAGCTCAACACCGAGATTGCCTGCGAGCGCCATCTCCGCGATGGCGACCAACAATCCGCCGTCGGACGTATCATGCACAGCCGATACTCTGCCTTCGCGGATCAGCGCGCGTACAAGGCGCCCGGCCTTGATCTCATCGGCAAGATCGATCGGCGGCGGCGCGCCTTCCAGCTTGCCTGCAATGATCTCTTGGTAAAGCGACTGGCCGAGGTGGCCGCGTTCGCGTCCGATGACGATGAGAAGATCGCCTTCTTGTTTCAGAGCGATGCCCGCCATCTTGGAGACATCGGGAATGAGGCCGACGCCACCGATGGCGGGTGTTGGCGGTATCCCCACGCCATTGGTTTCATTGTAGAGCGACACGTTGCCGGAGACGACGGGATAGTCGAGCGCGCGGCAGGCTTCCGCCATGCCCTTGATTGCGCCGACGAACTGGCCCATCACCTCAGGCCGCTCCGGATTTGCGAAGTTGAGATTGTCGGTAATGGCGAGAGGGTCAGCACCGACGGCAACAAGATTGCGCCATGTCTCGACCACGGCCTGTTTGGTGCCCATGACGGGGTCGGCCGTGACGTAACGCGGGGTGACGTCGCAGGTGAGCGCGATGCCTTTCTTGGTGCCGTGCACGCGCACGACGCCAGCGTTGCCACCTGGGCGCTGCACGGTGTCGCCCATCACCATGTGGTCGTACTGCTCCCAGATCCAGCGGCGTGAGCACAGCGCAGGGCCGGCCATCATGGTGTTCAAGGTGCCAAGAATGGTGTCGCAAGCCGGCAACCATTCGGGAAGGATCATCTTGGGGGCAGCTGGTGGGAACCAAGGGCGCTCGTAAATCGGTGCTGAGTTGGCGAGCGTGGTGACGGGAATGTCGGCCTCGGTGCGGCCTTGATGAGTCACGACCATGCGGCCGGTATCGGTTGTGGTGCCGACGACAGCGAAGTCGAGCTCCCACTTTTTGAAGATGGCTTCCGCCTCGGATTCCGAGCCCGGCTTGAGCACAATCAGCATGCGCTCCTGGCTCTCAGACAGCATCATCTCGTAGGCGGTCATGTTTTCTTCGCGCTGGGGCACGCAGTCGAGATCGAGGGCGATGCCGACGCTGCCCTTGTCCGCCATTTCGCAACTCGACGAAGTGAGACCGGCAGCGCCCATGTCCTGGATGGCGACGATCACATCCTTGTCCATCAATTCCAGGCAGGCCTCGATCAAGAGCTTTTCGGTGAACGGATCGCCGACTTGGACGGTAGGGCGCTTTTCGTCGGACTTCTCGTCGAATTCTGCCGATGCCATGGTGGCGCCGTGGATGCCATCGCGCCCCGTTTTCGAGCCGACGTAGACGACTGGCAAGCCAATGCCCTTGGCGGCGGAGTAGAAAATCTTGTCCGTGCGTGCCAGGCCTGCGCACATGGCGTTGACGAGTATGTTGTTGTTGTAGCCGGCATTGAAGTTCGTCTCGCCGCCTATGGTGGGCACGCCGACGCAATTGCCATAGCCGCCGATGCCGGCAACGACACCGGAAACGAGATGCCGGGTCTTGGGGTGGGCTGGATCGCCAAAGCGCAGCGCGTTGAGATTGGCGATGGGGCGCGCGCCCATGGTGAACACGTCGCGCATGATGCCGCCAACGCCCGTCGCTGCGCCTTGGTAGGGCTCAATGTAGCTGGGGTGGTTGTGGCTCTCCATCTTGAAGACGCAAGCATAACCGTCGCCGAGATCGACAATGCCGGCGTTTTCACCAGGGCCCTGGATGACCTGCGGGCCGGAGGTCGGCAGCGTCTTGAGCCACACGCGCGAAGACTTATACGAGCAGTGCTCGCTCCACATCACCGAGAAGATGCCCAGTTCCGTCAGGCGCGGCTCGCGCCCGAGGATCTTGAGTAGCCTTTGATACTCGTCGGCGGTGAGTCCATGCTCAGCGACGATCTCGGGCGTGATCTCAGAGGTGGTTTGCGTCTTGGCATCCATCTTAGGCAACGACTCAGGCGCGACTCATGGGAGGGAAAGTGCGCTTATAGCGGCCGGGTGTGCAGTTGTCGCCCCTGGGTGAATTGGGCGCACGGGCTGATGAATAAGCGCACGCAATGACGGCGACGGAGCCACTACCCGAATGAGTGGGAAGAGGGGAGTGCCGCGACAGTTACGCGCTGCAGAATGCACATTGCTGCGTTGCGTCAAATCCCATTTCCCCCAAGGAATCCGTCGGTTAGGTTTACGTCCGGTGCCGAGCGGGACGCCTTTTCTATCGCCAGATCCTCCGGCCCGGATTTTCGTAGAGGACCAGAAGGAGCAACAGCATGTCCGCGATCATGAGAAGCGCTGGTATTGTAGCCGTGCTTGCTTTGTCCGCCCTCGCCGGGGCGATGAGTGCCACATCGGGAACGAGTCCTGCCCAATTCAAACCCCTACAAGGCGTGAGTCTGCATTTGGGCTCCAAGCACTCTGTCGGTCATTTCCACGCGGACAATGGCGTGTGTCAGTTGACGCTTGTGGTCGGAGAAGAACTCAAAGGGGACGTGTCTCCAGCAGTGGCCTCCGCAAGGTTCCGTACGTTGATCGAAGCGGGGACGCATGCACGCTTTGATACGGGAGAGGGCACGCAGCTGCAGTTCAGCTGTGCGCCGGGCGCAACAGCGATGACGGTCGAGGCGCTGAAGCAGATCGCCTATACCGCGTCGCAGAAGTAAGATTTGACTCCCTGCGAAGACGATTTTGAAGGGGCAGGAGGACATCTCCTGCCCCATTTTCATTCCCGCCCGGCTTTCACGCGGGCTCAATCAGGCGGCCTCGAGCGTGCTCAAAAGCATACTCTCCAAGATGCGCCGTCCGTCAGATCCGCCGAGCGCCAGCTCAAACAGCCGCTCAGGGTGCGGCATGAGACCAAAAATGCGACCCGTCTTGTCGCAGATCCCAGCGATGTTGCGCTGAGAGCCGTTGGGATTGGCCGCCTCCGTCACACTGCCGTGCGCGTCGCAGTAGCGCATGACGACGCGATTATCATCTTCGAGCCGATCCAGCGTCTCGGCGTCGGCGAAGTAGTTGCCCTCCGCATGCGCCACCGGCAAACGTATGACCTGGTCTTTAAGGTAGCACTTGGTGAAGAAGGTTTCCGCGTTGTCGACCTTTAGCAGCACGTCGCGGCAGATGAACTTCAGGCTGGCATTGCGCATGAGAATGCCAGGCAGCAGTCCCGTCTCGCACAACACTTGAAAGCCGTTGCAGATGCCGATCACGGGCGTACCGGCTTTGGCCTTGGCGACGACGTCACGCATGATCGGCGAGTGCGCAGCCATGGCGCCACAGCGCAGATAGTCGCCATAAGAAAAGCCGCCGGGCAGCACGATGACGTCGGAAACTGGCACATTCGCATCGCCATGCCACACCATGGTGACAGGAAAGCCCGTGACACTCTCCAGCGCGACGCTGATGTCGCGATCGCAGTTGGAGCCGGGGAAGACAATGACCGTGGCGCGCAGCATGTGTCGTTGCGTCTCTTAGCGGTTACGGCTTTTCCAACAACTCGTAGCTGTAATTTTCGATCACTGTGTTGGCGAGCAGGTCTTTGCACATACGCTCCACGGTCTCGCGCGCCTTGTCTTGGCTCGTCTCGTGCAGATTGACCTCGATATACTTGCCCTGGCGCACATCCTCTACACCAGCGATACCAAGTGCCTCTAGTGCATGCTGAATGGCTTTGCCCTGAGGATCGAGGACCCCATTCTTGAGCGTGATCTTGATGCGCGCCTTCATATGCACCTCTTGGTTTGCCGAGCATGCGTTCTGCGTGGGGAATCGCTCAAAGCACTGTAACAGCTCGGCGGGCTCAGTTGGGCTTGCCGGTGGGGTTGGAGGCAACGAGCACCGGCCCCATGCCTTTGGGTGGACGGCTTTCAGGCAACACGCCCAGACGCCGGGCGATTTCCTGGTAGGCCTCCAACAGGCCGCCGAGATCGCGCCGGAAGCGGTCCTTGTCGAGCTTGTCAGCGGTTGAGATGTCCCACAGACGGCAGCAATCGGGGCTGATCTCATCGGCCAGCACGATGCGCATCTGCTCGTTGTCCCACAGGCGGCCAAACTCAATCTTGAAGTCGACGAGGCGAACGCCGATGCCGAGAAACAGCCCGACGAGGAAGTCGTTGACGCGCAGCGCAAGCTGCATGATCTCGTCAAGTTCGACCGGCGCGGCCCAGCCGAACGCCGTGATGTGCTCTTCGGACACCATTGGGTCGTTCAAGGCGTCGGACTTGTAGTAGAACTCGATGATGGAACGGGGCAGCTGCGTGCCTTCTTCCAGCCCCAGGCGCGTCGACAGCGAACCCGCTGCAACGTTGCGCACGACCACCTCAATCGGAATGATCTCCACTTCGCGAATGAGCTGCTCGCGCATGTTGAGGCGTTTGATGAAGTGCGTCGGCACGCCGATCTCTCCGAGCCTGTCGAAGACAAACTCGGAGATGCGATTATTGAGAACGCCTTTGCCCTCTATGATTGCATGCTTTTGGGCGTTGAAGGCGGTTGCGTCATCCTTGAAGTGTTGGATGAGCGTGCCGGGTTCAGGGCCCTCGTAGAGCACCTTTGCCTTGCCCTCATAAATACGCCGACGCCTGTTCATTGAGCGATTGTCCTTTAACTTGAAAGTGTAGTCTGCGAGGGAATGAAGGCACGTCGACGTCCGCAGAGCCGTCAAATTTGTGATGAGTTTTCACGTGGTTACGGCGATGCGCGCGGTTCGTTGACGTGTTCAGGCACCCGGGCTGACACTAGCCGAACCCGGATACAGAAACAATCGCGAGTATGGCAAGACTTATTGCCTCAATCGATCTGATGGGGTCATTGATCAGACGGCTGCCCCGGGCTATGGCTCCCCTAGACAGCAGCCTTGTGGCCGTAGATGCAACCCAATCGGTCTAGAGTCGCCGCTGCCAGCACACGCTCTGGTGGAGAAGAGTATGACGACGTTTGATGATCGTGAGAAGGCCTACGAGAAGAAGTTTGCGCTCGATCAAGATCTTAAGTTCCGCGCCGAGTCGCGCCGGAATAAGATGCTGGCCGAGTGGGCAGCCTCTAAGCTTGGCATTATGGGGCAATCGCTGGAGGATTACGTCAAGGCGGTGCGCCGGGCCGACCTTGAAGAAATGGGCGACGAAGACGTTTTTCGTAAGATTCGTAAGGACTTCGACGAAAAAGGCGTGCCTATTCAGGACGACGAGATCCGCCAGGCTATGGGCGAATTCCTGGCCAAAGCGGTGGCTGAGATCGAGGCCGCGAGCGACAACAGCTGAGCTCGAAGGGCCCTTGGGGCGGTCGCAACCCTCCTAAGGGCCAAGTTGCGCCAGAAAAGCGCCGAAGCGCAGCAACCCGTCAGGCCAGGGGCCAAAGCCCGAGGCGGCTGTAATATGGCCAGCGGGGCCCACGTCGACGAAGTCGCAGCCCCAGGCGGCGGCGAAGTGCCGCGCGCGGGTCTGCTGGCAATAGGGGTCGTCGGAAGAACTGATCAGCACGGCCGGGAAGGGAAGGGGCTGCAGCGGGATCGGTGCAAATCCAAAGCCCTCATCAGGCCACACGTAGCCATGTGTGATGGGCCAACGTTGTGCGCTGTCGACGTCGGCTGCTGAGACGAGGAAAGCTCCGGCAAGTGCGCCCTTGGGTAGCTTGAGCGCTGCGTGCACTACCGCGACCACGCCGACGCTGTGCGCGACAATGACGGTGGGACGCGACGTGGCCGCAACCGCCGTGATGATTTTGCCGACCCACTTGTCCTTGTGGGGTGTGGCCCAGTCTTGCTCACCGATGAGCTTCGCCGTCTTGAGATTGCGCGCCCAACGCGATTGCCAATGGTCCGGCTCGCATCCAAGCCATCCGGGCACGACGAGGATGTCAACGTCTGCGGTGCGCATGTGTAGTTGCTAAACGTTTAATGATAATCGCCTACGGCAAGGCGCCAACGGTTTTCATGACTTTGCATTCCCGAAGACGCGCGCAAAGATCACGTCGACGTTTTTGAGGTGATAGTCGAGGTCGAACATGGCCTCCAGGTCGCCGGGCTTGAGCTTCGCGCTCACGTCCTTGTCGGCCTTGAGTTCGGTCAGGAAGTCCTTGCCCTCATTCCAAGTCTTCATGGCATTGCACTGTACCAGCCGGTAGGCGTCTTCGCGCGAGAGCCCCGCCTGGGTAAGCGCCAGCAGCACGCGCTGGGAATTGTGCAGGCCGCCGAGCTTGTCGAGGTTGGCCT
>CAZURR010000034.1:0-23307 GCA_964622715.1 uncultured Hyphomicrobium sp.
AGTACTTACGCGCGCTCGGGTAGAGGCCGCACCGCCATGACGGTCGTGTTGTCCTGGTGAGGATCGCGGATCGCTTCCACCGCCCGGATCAACGCGCTTGCCACGGCCTTTGCGCCATCGTCTGCGTACGCCGCGACGACCCGCTGGATTTCCGAGGTGTCCAGCGTGTGAAGCCCATCGCTTGCGAGGATGACATAGTCACCCGCCTCCAACGTCAGCGGGCGACGCGAAACATCGACGAGGTCGAGTTCGTCCCCCGTCACCGCGGAGCGAAGCATGTGGCGGCGAGGATCATGCCGCGCCTCCTCAGCCGTCATGCGCCCGGCGGCCACCATCCGGTCGAGTTCAGGGGCGAGTGAGTGGTCTTCGTTGAGGAGCGCTATCTCGCCGCGCCGAAAAAGTAGAAGCGGACTGTCGCCCACACTCACCCATTCGACGCCGTCGTTGGCGAACACCGCTGCGACGATGGTCGAGCCCATACCGGACAGGACGGGATTCGCCATGACCTTATCGGCGATGGCCGTGTTTGCCATTCGCAATGCCTTGAGCAAACGCTCTGGCCGCGCCCCATTGAGACAGGAATAAGCGGAGATGAAGTTCTCGCACACCATGCCACTAGCAAGCGCGCCGCCGGTGTGCCCACCCATGCCGTCAGCCAGTACAGCGACGAGCCGCGTATGGTTAGCCGTGGGCACGTCTGGGCTGCCAGAGGAGGAGCCATCCTTTGGCGGCCAGAATGCGCTGGAATCTTCTTGGTAGTCTCTTGCGCCCTTAGTGGCGCAAGAGGCGCTATCGTATGCTTGCATTACCCTTTGGCGTCGGTCAGCTCGGCCCAATCGAACTCTGAGCCACAGAAGGGCACGAATACGAGCTGGGTACGGCCCATCGTGATGACGTCCATTTGGTTGAGCGCGACCGCTCCCGTTGGCCTCTGATCATTTATGGACACGACGTTTGTTTTAGCAAGGTTTGGTACGAACAGGAACGAGCGCGAGGCGGAATCATAACGAATATAAGCTTGTTCCTCTGACGAGATGGAATCGTCGCCGAAGTCGATGGCGACGCGCTGGGAGGTGCTGCGCCCCACCGTGTTATTGCCCTCGTAGATGGGGCGATGCGCGCCGATCCCCGGGCCACCCACGACCACGAGCCAGCCGACGACCGGGTCCTGGTCAAATTCTCCACGCTCCACTTTCGCCTTGCCGCGCACCAGCTGCGTGCGCGCCGGGCTGCCTTGCGTCTTGCCGCCGCCGCGCACGACGCGCGTCGTTGGTGGTGTGTTGAATTCCACGTGCTTGTCTCGCGGATTCAAGGATGTCTGAGCCTTCACCAGGCGGGCCGCCTCGACAGCGCTCAAAGTGATCGGGCCGGCCTCCTTAGCAGTTTGTTCGGCTGCGGCGGGAGTCGTTTTCTTTGTTGGTTCGTCGGGCCTCGCTATGGGACGTGTCACCGGCTCAGGTGCAGCTTTTGTCTTTGCCTCGCCGTGAATGTCGTCCCGGCCCGCGGCGACGAGTGCGTCCTTAAGAGAGCCGAGAAACCGGCCGGCCTTGGCTCCTGGTTGGGTATTTGGTGTCTCTGTCATGCGTGCGCGCTCCTCTGTCATTGTCAATTTCCAAAACCTCATGGTCTGAAAGAATCCAAATACACGGTTACATCTGGGGGATGATTGACCGGCTTTCGCCCCTCTAGACCGGCCGTGAATCGAACTTTAACCGCACCTCGCCCACATTGATCACGTCGCCCTTTTTGAGGCGCGCTTCTTCAATACGCTTCCCATTGACGAGGATTCCGTTGCCGTCCGAACTCGATAGGTCGTTGATCACCACATCTCCCTCGGTCGCGCGGTGGATAACCGCGTGGTAGCGATGGACGGTCTTGGCGGCGAGGCGGATATCGTTGTCGGACTCGCGTCCAATTCTGATCAGTGTCTGGCCGATCACGAAGCGCCCGCCCGGCATGCCTTCGATGTCGACCCAAGCTTCAGTCGGCCATGAGGCGACTTCGGTCCGAGCCGTTGTCGCCCGCGGTTTGTCGCGATGACGCTGAGAGGGGCGCGATATGACGATCGTGGCGTCGGGTGAGCGGCGCTTACGGCGCAAAAGGAATCCCGCAAACGCGAGTGGCGGAAAGGCAAGCAGGGCCATGAGGCCCAGCATCAAGGCCGGAGCCTGCTCGTAGCTGTCACCAATCCATTGTTGAAAACCCAGCCAGACGGTGCTGCTGGTGCCGGCCGCTGCAATGGTGAGCGCAGAGCTGTCCAGCAGCAGCTCATAATCCGGTGTCACAACAGTTGTAGCGCCCTCGGCCAGGCCGGGCGAGGCGCTGAAAACAAGTGATATTGTGACCACTATGGCAGCGATCAGTGCCGTCATCCTTGACCTGAGCGGTCTCATGAATCTCTCGTGGAGCAAATCACGTTGAGACTTATGCGGTATGACGGCAGGAACATGACCGCAAAGCGACAAGGCAAGGATTTGTTCGTATAGAGTGCATCTTTCGCGCGAGCGCCACAATCATGCGCGATCCATTGGTTAGGAGGCTGAATGTCATTGGCGAACGGCCGCGGGCTTTAGTGATGCGGTAGGCCCAGGCCGACGCTTGCCGGGGAACCATGACGAATCTCATAGCGCTGCCTGGCGGAACGGAGCTCGTTGGTGACTATCGCATCGAGCGCGTGATAGGGGCTGGTGGATTCGGCATCACTTATCTCGCCGACGAGATAGCACTCGCACGCCTTGTCACCATCAAAGAGTATTTTCCCAGCGACTTTGCCGCTCGCAATGGCGGCGTCGACGCCGCACCGCGTTCGCAGGATTGCGCCGGAGACTACCGCTGGGGCCTCGACCGCTTCATCGAGGAAGCGCAGACGCTAGCCAAGTTCGATCACACAAATATTGTGCGGGTTTATCGTTATTTCCGCGCGAACAATACTGGCTACATGGTCCTGCATTTTGAGGAGGGCGAGAGCCTCAAGAGCTGGTTGAAGTCGCTTGGCCGCGCACCGCGTCAAAAGGAGCTTGATGCCATTTTGGCGCCGCTGCTCGACGCTCTGGAACTGATCCACAAATCCGACTTCCTGCATCGCGACATTGCGCCGGACAACATCATTATCCGCAAAGCGGGTGGTCCTGTCCTCATCGACTTCGGTTCGGCACGCGGTGAGATCGCTTCGCACTCCAAGACGGTCTCCGCTCTCGTCAAGCCAGGCTACAGCCCCTACGAGCAGTACGCGGAAACGAGCAAGCGCCAGGGCCCATGGACTGACATTTATGCACTCAGCGCCACGCTCTATCACGCAGTCACCGGTAAGCGACCGCCAGACGCGCCCTCGCGCATGGTCAAGGATGAGATCGTGCCGGCCCGAGAGGCCGCGATCAGCTCCTACCGGGCGGGCTTTCTCAAGGCAATCGATCGCGCTTTGGAGCTCAAAATCGAGGCGAGGCCGCAATCCATCGCGGCCTGGCGAGACGAGCTGTTAGCGTCCGATCCTCCCAAGGCCGGGTGGCTCACGCGATCTCTGGAGAAGAAGAAAAAAGGAAAGGCCGTCGCTTCGCCCGCAGTCGAAGCGATTGCGCCCGAGTCGCAGGCTGAAGCTGCGACGCCAGTTGCCGCCGAGCCGGCGCCTACACCGCCCGGCCCCAAGGGCAGTATGCTCGGTTTTCTTGACCAGCTGCGCAAAAGTCCCGCTCCCCGAGGCGCCCCGGTGGCGCGTGCTGCCGCATCGCCTGCATTGGCCGAAACCGTAAAGCTCAAGGGGGCAGCCCCACCCGCTCCAAAAAAAATCAAGAAAGTTGCCACGCCCAAGAGCCCTGGACCGAAGAAGCCTGCGTCCAAGAAAGCTCCGCCCAAGAAACCTGCGTTTCCGAAAAACTCTGCGTGGAATGCGCGCGCGCTCTTCGAACGGCGTCCTACGCCGCGCCCGCGTCCGGTGAAGAGCGGTCGCCGAAACTGGGTTTCGATCGCTTTCAAACTGCTTGTTGGCGTTGGCGTTGCAAGCGCGGCGGTTGCCATGCAGGACCGCTTCCCCGCGATCGGGGGTCGTGGCGTGGTCGTGCCGCCAAGCCTACAAAAGCAGGTGAAGTCGCCAGCCTCGATTGTCACCCCGATTGCAGAGTTCGATGCGCACCAGGGCCGAGTCGCGGCCATGGATTATTCAGACGATGGGCGCTGGATTGTGACAGCCGGTAGCGACGCCACCATCAAGATCTGGGACGCTGCCCAACACTCGCTGATCAACACGGTAAAGCTTGAAGACGGTCGTGCCACTGCGCTCGCGCTCTATGGCAAGCGCGCCTTGACCGGCCATGCCAACGGCAAGGTCGGGCTCTGGGACTTAGAGCGAGCACTGAAACTCGCAACGGTCCAGCGAAACGAGGCCAGCATTTGGGCGGTTGCCTTTATGGGCGACCCCGATCGTTTTGCGGCCGCAAGTCATGACTGGAAGGTCACACTGTGGGACGTGAATCAGCCATCTGCACCCCTGCACGTTCTGGAGGGGCATGAAAACGCGGTGCAGGCGCTCGCCTTTGCGCCTGACGGGCAATTGCTCGCTTCCGGTAGTGCCGACAAGACGGTACAATTATGGAATCTGGAGTCGCTCAAGCGCAAGCGTACCTATCGCGGGCAGCGGGATTTCATTACGGCACTCGCGTTCTCAAGCAACGGTAAGATGCTCGCTGGCGGTGCACTGGATGGCAGGATTCGGGTCTGGTCAACCTCATCGCGCCGCACATTTCGTCGGCTGCGTAGCCACAAAGGAAAAGTCGAGGACCTGGCGTTCTCACCTTCGGGAAACCTGCTGGCCTCGGCAAGTCAGGATGGGACAGTGCGCCTTTGGGACCTCAACCGACGCCGTTCCTCGCACGCGCTGACCGGACATGTAGGCGGCGCGACGGCCCTTGCCTTTGCGCCCAATGGCGAGCAATTGGCGTCAGCAGGCGCGAATGGCAATGTGCGCTTGTGGACGATGCCGCCCGCGAAAATTGCCAAAGAGTGAGCGCGCGAGCATTATTCAAGTGGCGTTTTCCCCCGACTGCAAATACTTGAATCGCTGAATCGCTCTCGACGTAGCGGGCGAAGAGCGGCACAATACAATTCCTACCGGAAGCAAGAACGTGTTGGCCACTCTCATGGAACTCGATGCCGTACTGCTCGCTCGTATACAGTTCGCGTTTACCGTCACTTTCCACATAATTTTCCCAAGCTTCACCATCGGGCTCGCCGCTTTCATCGCCACGCTGTTGGTACGCTGGCGCATCACAGGCAGAGAGCACCTGCACCGGCTCGCCCGGTTCTGGACTAAGATCTTCGCGGTGTCCTTCGCGATGGGCGTGGTCTCAGGCATTGTGATGTCGTACGAGTTCGGCACCAACTGGAGCAACTTCTCGGTTGTAGTCGGCAACGTAATTGCGCCGCTGATCGGCTACGAAGTGCTCACCGCCTTTTTCCTGGAGGCGACGTTCCTCGGCATCATGTTGTTCGGCTGGCAGAGAGTGCCTCCCAATCTGCATGTGCTTGCTGCGGTTCTGGTCGCGGTTGGCACGTCGCTATCGGCGTTTTGGATTCTCGCTGCCAATAGCTGGATGCAGACGCCTGCGGGTCACGAAATTCGCGACGGCATTGCCTATCCGGTCGATTGGATCAAGGTCATCTTTAACCCGAGCTTTCCCTATCGCTTTGCGCACATGTTTATAGCGGCCTATCTCACGACCTCGCTTGTCGTGTTGGCCGTTGGTGCGCGCTACCTCGCCCAAGGCCGCTTTTCTGAAGATGCCAAGACGATGCTGCGCATGGGTCTGGGTATGGTCGCTATCCTCACGCCGCTTCAGATGTATGTGGGCGATGCTTCCGGTCTCAATACCGAGAAGCATCAGCCAGAAAAGATCGCAGCCATCGAGGCCCATTGGAACGGAAACAAGCCGGGCGATCTCGTCCTATTTGCAATCCCCAATGAGGAGGAAGAGCGCAACAACTTCGCGATCTCCATTCCCAATATGTCCAGTTTGATTATCACGAGGAAGTGGGATGGGCTTTTTCCAGGTCTGAAAGACTTCCCGCGCAATGATCGACCCCCGGTTACCCCGGTGTTCTTCGCATTCAGAATCATGGTTGGCATGGGCGTTCTTATGCTCATTGCCGGTTGGGTAGGCGCTTGGCTGTGGTTCCGAGGGCGGGCTTTCACAACAAAGTGGTATCTGGAGACCGCCCAATACGTTTGGCCACTCGGCTTCATCGCCATTCTCGCGGGCTGGTACACAACGGAGATTGGGCGCCAGCCTTGGGTGGCCTATGGCATCTTGCGAACGGCCGATGCGGCCTCGCCAGTTGCGCCCTCCGCGGTGCTGACAACGCTGGTTTTCTTCGTTCTGGTCTACGGCTGCGTCTTTGCTACGGGCATTTACTACATCAACCGCTTAATAGAGCATGGGCCGATAGGTGCTGCTGCCGAAACACCTGAGGCGCTGCCATCCAGGCCTCTCTCTGCAGCGGGCGAGGCGGCTCAAGAAGCGATGGAGAAGGGGTGAGGCATGGATGCGATCTCGCTATGGCTCCCGGTCGTTTGGGCCGCGATCCTCGCCGTCGCCGTGGCGCTCTACGTCATTCTTGATGGATTCGATTTGGGTATCGCCATCCTTTTTCCAGCAGAGCCCAACGAGGCCCGCCGCGACCAGATGATGAGTTCAGTTGCGCCCTTCTGGGATGGTAACGAGACATGGCTGATCCTCGGCGGCGGCGGTCTATTCGTCGCCTTCCCGCTAGCCTATGCGGTGATCATGCCGGCGCTCTACCTGCCCATCATCATCATGTTGTTGGGGCTCGTATTCCGCGGCGTTGCCTTTGAGTTTCGCTGGGCTGCCAAGCCCAATCACGAATTATGGGACATTGCATTCGCCGGCGGCTCGATAGTCGCAGCGTTCATGCAGGGTGTTGTGCTCGGTGGGCTTCTGCAAGGTATCAAGGTCGAAAATGGCGTCTTCGCTGGGGGGCCGGTCGATTGGTTTGCACCGTTCCCGCTTTTCACTGGCCTGGCGTTGCTTGCAGGCTATGCCCTGTTGGGCAGCACGTGGCTCATAATGAAAACGGAAGGCCCGCTGGTCGACGAGGCGCGGCGCTGGGCCAAGTGGCTGCTTCCCGTTACGCTGGTGATAACGGCCATAATCAGCCTGTGGACTCCGCTCGCGTTCGAACGGATCGCGGATCGTTGGTTCACGTGGCCTAACATCGTTTACCTCGCACCCGTCCCGATCCTGACGGCGTTGGTCGCGCTGCTTTGCTGGTATGGACTGTTCAAGGGGCGCGACGCGATGCCGTTTCTTTCGGCGATCGGTTTGTTCCTACTCGGATTTCTTGGGCTGGCTATCTCGAATGTGCCCTATCTCGTACCGCCGTCAATAACGGTCTGGGAGGCCGCTGCCGTTCCAGAGTCGCAGATCTTCACGCTCGTCGGCGTCCTCATCATGTTGCCGCTGATTTTAGGCTACACCGCATTCGTCTATTGGACATTCCGCGGCAAGGTGCGTGAAGGCGAGAGCTATCACTAAGCCCTGCGCGCAAATGCCGGGCGCATAGCCCACGCCCTGCCATCATCTGCTTGCATCGTTACGGCTTATTTGTGCAGTTACTGCGAATCCAATTGCAGTGATGAAATTACACAACGAACTTGGAGACTGAATGTTCGGCTGGTTCAAGCGCAACAACGGCTTTGAGTGGCACGACTACGTGCGCACGACAATTCTCTTGCGCCGCCGGAAGCGGCGTGAACGTTTGGCCGAGGCGGGTCGCGCTGCGGTACGAGGAATGAAGGCAGCGGGCCGGCGCGGTGCCGCCGCAAGCGTTGAGGGTGTGCAGGAGTTGGGGCGCGGTGCTGCAGCCGCAGGTCAGCAAGGCGCTGCCATGAGCATCGCCGGCGTGCACGCGGCGAATGAGAAAGTTCGCGCCGGCTTGCCAATTTTATGGGCGTGGATCTGCGCGGCTGGGCGCCGCCTACGTGATGGACTGGCTCTTGTCTGGTCAGGGTTATGCGCCGCTTGCAAAAGCCTCGGTAGGGGTTCGGCCTGGCTTTGGGCGCGCACGCGCGCGGGCAGCGCTCGATTGGGACAGGTGCTCGCGGTGGCGTTGGCCGCCAGCGCCACCCGGTTGGAGCCAGTGTTCGCCGTACTGCGGCAGCCGCACATTCGTGTGCCGCTTACTATCGTAGGTTTTGCCGCCATTTTTGGTGCGACTGCGCGCATCGTTGCCAATGGATTTGATCTCGATGTCGTCATTGCCCTTTCGATCGGGCTACTGATCCTTGGCCTTTTTTTCTTGGCACGGCAACGGGGCGCCGGCGCGGGTTGGCGTGGATTTGAATTGCGCAATAAAGCGAGCAGCCTCGCTTCCAACGGGCCGGCCACGATTGGTGCTGCGGCCGTCATCGCTGCACTCATCCTCGTTGTCGGCGCCGGTTGGCTCCTTTGGCACAATGTGCCCGCTCTGCCGGCGCTTCCAAGCCTGACCGTCGCGTCGTCTAAAATCGAAGGTCGCGGTGTTGCCGTTTCGGGCGATACGCTGGCCATCGCAGGTACGACGCTGCGCCTCTATGGCATTGAGGCACCAGTGCCCGGCCAGCGATGTTTGCGCGGACGATCGCGGCCCTGGAACTGCGGTGCCGCTGCGACAGTCGCTCTGTCGCGACTAGTTCGACGCGGGAAGGTGACGTGCGAGATTACTGAGTCCGACGATCGCGATCGTTCGGTTGGCGAATGCCGTATCGGTGATAAAGACATTGCGGCCGAGCTGGTGCGCGGCGGGCACGTGTTTGCAACATCCGGTTTCTTTGCACCCTACACCGGCCTAGAAAATGATGCGCGCGAAGCCAAGCTTGGAGTTTGGCGGGGCCAGGCGGTGCGGCCAACCGACTACCGCGCTCAAAGATGGGAGGAGGCCAAGCGCGCCGCTCCCAATGGCTGCCCCATTAAAGGAAATGTTTCACGTGGACGCCGCGTCTACATTCTGCCGTGGTCGAGCGACTACGAGCGCGTGAGGATCACGCGCAGACGCGGTGAGCGCTGGTTCTGTAGCGAAACCGAAGCACAGGCGGCGGGATGGAAGCCAGCTGGTTCATCCTGATCAAATCGCTTGGACAGGGCGCTAACGCAGCGATTTGGGATAAGAAAAGCCCGCGGTCCGGGGGAAGACCGCGGGCTGCAATACGTGACGCCCCATAGGGGGGAAAGGTCGAGGGCGCCACGGGAGGAATTCACCGTAGTGCTGTTCCTCACAAGTTAGCAATTTGTCCCCCGAATACCTTTCCAGCGCGTTAAGACCGCCGAAATGCCATGCAAAGTGATCGGCTCGTTTGAATGAATATTGAGCTCAAAAGTTCATTGGCTGGAATAATTCCGAAGGCGTGAAGGGCATGATGAGCTCCTCACAGGTGAAAGATCTTGCCCGGATTGAGGATATTGAGCGGGTCAAGGGCGCGTTTCACATGGCGCATCACGTCGACTCCGCCGCCGATCTCGCGCTCAAGAAGTGAAATCTTTCCTTGCCCAATTCCGTGCTCTCCAGAGCAGGTGCCGTCCATCGCGATAGCACGATCAGCGAGCCTATCGAGAAAGCCGCGCAAGGCTACGACTTCGCGCTCATTTTCGGGATCAAATACGGGAATGGTGTGAAAGTTACCGTCGCCGACGTGCCCGACAATTGGCGCGATGAGCCCGGTGCGGTGGATATCGGCCTCGGTTTCGGTGATGCAATCGCCAAGGCGCGATATTGGAACCGCTACGTCGGTGACAAGGACCGTCTTGCCCGGCCAGCAGGCGCGCACCGCCCAGAACGCATCGTGCCGGGCTTTCCATAGTTGGCGGCGCGCCTCATGCTCAGTTGCCCAGAAAAATTCGACTGCCCCTTGCTCGCGGGCGATTTCCTCGAAGGTGCCCACCTGCTCCTTGGTGGCGACTGCGGTTCCATGGAATTCGACGAAGAGCGTGGGCATTTCCTGCAATTGGAGGTTTGAGTACGCGTTAGCGGCGCCGATTTGTGCGCCGTCAAGTAGCTCGATGCGTGCAACACCCAAACCAAGTGCGATCGCTTCGATGCTTGCGTTGCACGCGCCTTGCGTCGTTGCGAAGGGGCATACTGCAGATACGATCATTTCTGGGACACCAAAGAGGCGAACGGTTACATCCGTGATGATGCCAAGTGTTCCCTCTGAGCCAATGAGCAACCGCGTCAGATCGTAGCCGGCAGCCGACTTGCGCGCACGTCCTCCTGTGCGCACGATTATTCCATCTGCCATCACGGCAGTCACGTTCAGGACGTTTTCGCGCATGGTTCCATAGCGAACTGCATTGGTGCCAGAGGCGCGCGTCGCCGCCATGCCGCCAAGTGTTGCCTCGTCGGTGCCGGGATCTACGGGAAAGAACAATCCTTGATCGCGCAGGTGCTCGTTGAGCTGCCGTCGCGTAACGCCGGCCTCGACCGTGCAGTCGAGATCACCCGGTCGTACCGCAAGAATTCGGTTCATGCGCCTTAGGTCGAGCGCGATGCCGCCGAAAGGCGCGTTAACATGGCCTTCGAGCGAAGTGCCTGCGCCGAATGCTATCACGGGCACGCGATGCTCAGCGGCTAGGCGCACGACATCGGCCACTTCCTCAGCTGATTCGGGCCAGACAACGATGTCGGGCGGCTCATTCGCAATCCAAGTCAGGGTGTTAGCGTGTTGTTGGCGAACGGGTTCGCTCGTCGCAGCGCGCTCTTCAAAGCGTTTCTGCAGCAGCGCGACGACGCTCTGACGGGCGTCCCCGGCATTGGGCTGGACCACGCGTGTTTCCATGACCGTCCCCGATAGGCGCTCCTGGGCTGCCGGGATTGTCGCAGAACGACAGGCCAAGAACAATCGAGCTTCCGGACTGCGCGGCGCTGCCTTTAATTTGGCGTTCGCGTAGGTTAAGGAGGCCGGCGGGTATCAAGGTTTGCAAGTCATTGTATCGAAAACGTCAGAGGTTCTCATGTCTCGTTGGCTGGTCTTGACCGCTTTTGCCGTCCTCTCCGCTGGCTACGTGTCTACAGCACACGCACGCGATAGCGCGCGCGCAATCGCCTCCCCTAACGACGTTGCTGCTTCTAGACAGCGGGCCGAGGATCCGCTTCGAATCGCAGCCAGGAAGCGCCGCGGGGTTCGCACGCGTCGCACGTCGCCAGAGGCGAGCGATACGCCGCCGGGTAAAGCGACGAGCAACGGAGAGGTGCTGTTTGGCTCTCAGACGGTGAGCTTTCTCGTCGATCGTGACATCATCCGGGTCGGGCCCGAGATTGGTAAATTCGATCGCCTGCGTTTCCGCGTGCTAGGCAATGACATCTACGTCGACAGCCTCGAGGTCGTCTACGACGATGGTACGAGTGAAACGCTGCTGACCGATACGCGCGTCAACCAAAACAGAAAAACCTCCTGGATGGACTTGCGGCCGGGAAGCTTCATCAAAGAAGTGCGATTGGTCTACCGTTCCAAGCCAAACGTGAAAGGCACAGCGCGCGTGGAGGTGTTCGGCGAATACTCTGATGGCTGGCTGGGCCCCGAAGGCGAGGCGCGCAAGTATAATGACGGGTGGGTCTTGCTTGGCACCGATACAGCCGGCATGGTCGGTTACGACAAGGTAACGATCAAAGTCGGCAAGAACGATGGTGGCTATAAGAAACTGCGCGTTTCGGTCAAAGACCGTGACATCACGCTAAAGTATCTCACCGTTGTTTACGCCGATGGCGAGAAAGACGACGTCGCGACCAAACGTCGGCGCGTCAAGGCGGAAAGCGATTTCGGCCCCTTGGAGCTGAAAAAGGAAGACGCGATCTCAGAAATTCGCGCCGGGTGGCGTTCGCGTACGTTCTCGACCTCCAAGCGCAGTCGTGCTTACGCGACCGTTCAGGTCTGGGGAAAGCACTAGCCCAGGCTAGCCGAAGGCGCCCCAGTGGTGCGTTATGCCCGTGCCGATCTCGCGCACGAACTCATAGGCTTGCTCCATGGGCTCAAGGATCTCTGTTTCGATCCGGCCGTAGTCGTCGATGCTGTGCGGGAAGTAGGTTGCCGTTTCATCGAACGCAGCGGAGTTGCGCGTAGCCTGGATGCGCCGGGGAAACGCTTGCCGCATGAAGCCTATCACCTCGGGGATTTCCAGCGCGAGCGCTTGGCGGAATATTTGATCATGCGATACATCGTTCGTCGCAGTGAAGCGCGGTAGCTGCGCGGCAAGAATAAAAATTCTCATGATTAGCGTCAGCCGGATTGCCTGCAGGAGATCAAGTTCCAGACGGTGGTCATCTGGTATCTTGCCTCCTTCCAAACCGATGTCTTCAAGAATGGAATGCAACTCGATGGCATCTAGGCGCAGATAGTGCGCCAACCCGTTGATGGCGCCAGCCCGGTCATCTTCCAACAGATGTTCTGCAAGTACCTTGAACGCCGCCTCGTGGTCTGGCTCGCGTCCCCACGAAGCGCGCAGCGCCCAGAACCCAGCGTCGAACGGGACTGCATTGGCGCCAACCGCGTTGACGCTCGACAATTGCTTCGCTCTTGCGATCATTTCGATCAATGGCCTAAGCCGCGGTGAGCGCTTGGCCAAATCCACAAACCGATCGCGCTCCGAGCCGACCGCAGCGCCCAGCCCGGCCACTACGTTTGCAACGTAGCCAAACTGCTGAAGGATGGCGTTGTTGGGGATGGCGCGCATGCGCGCTGGATCAGCGCGGCCAGAAGCGTGGTCGCCCTGCCGCTTCACCGGGCGCGATCCTGTTTTGAACAAAAGGTTTGTTCCGAATGCCCCCAGAAGCGCCCGGTAACCGGGATGAGCGAACAAACGCTGCTGGTAATCTCTAAGACGCAACTGGAAGTCGAGCGAGAGATTGACGTCGGTATAAAATGGGTCCTCGCCCTCGCCGGGATCCTTACCGCTCAAGACAATAGTGGTGAGCGCTCGCGCAGCGAAGTCCTTCTTGTCAAAAAACAGGTAGCCGTCGCCACCCTGGAAACTCGTCTCATGTTTCACGGGTAGCCCGTGGCGAAAGAAACGCCACCGTGCTTCGCCGGAGAAAACATAACGCAAGCGCCGCCGCATTGGACCAGGATGCGCGCCTCTTCCCATGCTCTCGCCGTGCGTTGAGAAGATCAGAGCCTCGACGCCGGCAATATTTGCCTTGCGGACAACTTCGGCGAGGCCGTGATGGAGACGCTCCAGTGCAAGACCGGCGGCAATCTGACCTATGAAGCGACCGGCGTCGGAATATCCGGTCTGAATGCACAGGCGGCCGCGGGTTGTGACATAGTCGCGATAGGCCTCTTCGGCGAGCAGGCGATCGATCAACCTTTGTCCCGTCTCCAGCGCGGCAGGCGTTTCGAACAAGGGCGATATATCGACGATGTCAGAAATACCGAATAACTTGGCGAAGAATAACGCGATAAGGACAGTGGCGGGACTTTCAGATTCGGCAATGAGATAGCGGATAGGCGCATCGCGATCGACGTGCTTGGAGATTTGTGCAGCAAGCGCAAACTGGCGAATGGCGGTTGCCGACTCCAGATCGAGTGTCTCAAAATTTACCGATTCAGGTTTAGCAGTCCGGATCATCTCAACAATTCGCGCAAGTGCTTGGCGTTCTGTCAGATCGCGCGTCCATGGCTCATGCACGAACGCGCGAAAAGCGTTGTTGATCTGTACTGCATTGACCCGCAAGTGGATGTGCGACGTGCCAAGCCCCGTCGCCCGCAGCAGTGCTGACAGGCCGGCAAGCGCAATTTTGGCGTCGCGGCTGGCCGAGGCGTCGATCATGGCGTCGAGAAGCTCGATCAGAGGCTCGGTGGTGACAAGGTTATAGCCTTCGGCACGCGTGATGGCGTTTGCCGCCTCCGCCAGAGTAAACCGGTCGGTTCCGATGCGCTCAACCGCATCGAGCTGCTCGTCGACAGCCGCGATCGCAAGGTCAAGCTTGCCGGTAAGCTGGCGTGTGAGGCGCCGTATTTCGGCGTGGTCGCCTTTGACCTCATTGACCTCTTTGATAGCGAGAAAGCGCTCGCGGATGTCGTTGAGTGCCGCTTGCTTTTCCTTGAGGCGCACGAGTAGCGAGAAGGTCCACTTAATGTCGTTACGGCCATCTAGGTCGTAGCCGACCCATGATGCAATCGTCGCAAGCTGAGGTTTCAGCTTGAATGCCTTGTCGCCATAGCGGGAGGCGGCAACACCGAAGAAATTTTGCAGGAGCTCAGTGTACGCGTCGCGGAAATTCGAAATCGATTTCTGTACGCGCGCGTGTTCGTAGTCGAGGTCTATGTTGGGGTCCGGGCGATGAGGCAGACCGATAACGGCATTTGGATCGACCTGGTCAGCAACCGCCATCTCCACGATCCGGCGCGAGAGTGCCTCCGATAAGCCGAACGTTGGATGTGCGGTGAGAACAACGCCGTTGCGCGCGCGTGACCAGCGCGCTGCGAATGTCTCGAAGTCCATGCTCTCAGCACGGCGCTCGACAAATTCGGCGAATTCCTTGTGAGTCTGCTCGGGGTCGATGTAGCCGCCGCGCTCGCGAAGATCTCGCGCGCGATGCACGAAGGCCCGGTCCATAAACCGAGTGGCAAGCACCCGCAAGGCTTCAAAGCTGATCTCTCCGGCTTCAAGGCGGCGGGAAAGGTCAAAGGCGACGCTGACGATGGGGTTGAGGCCTGGCGTGTCCGGGATAAGCGCGCGGAGCGTGCGAAGTTTATCGCGGAGATTGATCTCGTCGAGCTCGCCCGGTACGGCGTGCGTCGCATTCTCCTGCATTCGTGCCTCCTCGTTGCTCTAGTCAGTCACCAGGTAGACGAAGCCCAACACGTTCAATACGAAGCTGAAAGTCGGGAACTGGGTTTTACCTGCGAAGAGCCGAGTGCAACCGGAAGTGTTGGGGCCCACGGCTTTAGGCCAGCGGGCCCCGACATTCATGCGACCTTCTTCATCGATGCGACGACCTTGGCCACCGTCGCGCCCATCTCAGATGGGGTCGGCGCAATGGAAACGCCGCAGTTTTTGAGGATTTCCACCTTCTCCGGAGCCGACTCGCCGAACGCCGAGATAATCGCGCCAGCGTGGCCCATGCGCCGCCCCTTCGGTGCCGAGAGACCGGCGATATAGGCAATTACAGGCTTCTTCATGTGGTCGCGGACGTACTCACCAGCTGCCGCTTCCTGCGGGCCGCCAATCTCGCCGATCATTAGTACGGCGTCGGTTTCCGGGTCGTTCTCGAAGACCTCGAGAACGTCACGGAACGAGCTGCCGTTGATCGGATCGCCGCCGATGCCGACGCTCGTTGAGACACCTATATCGAGTGCCTTCATCTGCGAGGCGGCTTCATACCCGAGCGTACCTGAACGGCCAACGACGCCGACGCGACCGGGGAGATAGATGTGTCCCGGCATAATGCCGAGCATGGCCTTGCCTGGGCTGATGGTGCCGGCACAGTTCGGTCCTGTAAGCACCATGCGGTTTTCTTTCTTGTAACGCCGCATGTAACGCTTAACCCGGATCATGTCCTGGGCGGGGATGCCGTCGGTGATACACACGCAGTATCGGATGCCGGCATCGGCAGCTTCCATGATGGCGTCAGCTGCGAACGGCGGCGGCACGAAGACGATGCTCGCCTCAGCTCCCGTCTCCTGCACCGCGCCTTTGACAGTATTGAAAACCGGCCGGCCAAGGTGCGTCGTCGCGCCCTTGCCTGGCGTCACTCCGCCGACCACGTTAGTGCCGTAGTCGATCATTTCCTGGGCGTGGAAGGTGCCAATGCGCCCGGTGAATCCCTGGATCAGAACCGGGGTATTCTCGTTAATGAAAATGGCCATTTGAGCAGTCTCCCTATTAGGCGGCTTTGGCGGCGGCGACGGCCTTCTCGGCCGCTTCTGCGAGCGTTTCCGCGGTGATGACGGAGAGGCCGCTCTGATCAAGTATGCGGCGGCCTTCCTCCACGTTGGTTCCGGCGAGCCGGACGACGATGGGCATCGTGATGTCGAGTTCTTTCACAGCATCGACGACGCCTTTGGCCACCCAGTCGCAGCGGTTGATACCTGCGAACACGTTCAAGAGTAACGCCTTGACGTTCTTGTCTTTCAAGACGGCCTTGAACGACTTGGCGACGCGCTCGGGCGAGGCACCGCCGCCGATGTCGAGGAAGTTTGCGGGCTCTCCGCCGGCCAGCTTGATCATGTCGAGTGTCGCCATGGCGAGACCGGCGCCGTTGACGACGCAACCGATGTCACCATCAAGGCCGACGTAGGCCAAGCCGCGATCGGACGCATAAGTCTCGCGCGGATCCTCCTGGCTCTTGTCACGCAGCTCCGAGATGTGTGGGCGGCGGAAAAGCGCGTTGTCATCGAACGACATCTTCGCGTCGAGCGCGACCAGGTTCTTGTCTCTAGTGATGACGAGCGGATTGATCTCGACCATCGTCGCGTCGAGATCGCGAAACGCGCGGTAGCACCCCATGATTGTCGGTACCAGTTTGGTGATAATCTCGGGGTCGACGCCCAATCCATATGCGACTTCTCGTGCCTGGAACCGCTGCATGCCCACGGCGGGATCGACGATGACGCGGATGATGGTTTCTGGCTGATTGGCGGAGATCTCCTCAATCTCCATACCACCAGCCGCCGACGCGACGACCATGATTCGCTCGGTGGCACGGTCCATCACGAACGCGAGGTAGATCTCTTTCGCGATATCAGTCGCCTCTTCGATGTAAAGGCGCGACACGAGCTTGCCGGCTGGGCCGGTCTGATGCGTGACAAGCCTTTTTCCAAGTAGCTCCTCAGCAGCGCGTTCGATCTCGGTATCGTCCGAGCACACTTTGATGCCACCGGCCTTGCCACGTGCGCCCGAATGGATCTGCGCTTTGACGACCCACTTGTTGCCGCCGATTTCGGTGGCTCGGTACGTCGCCTGCTCAGGGCTATAGGCAAGAGCGCCGCGTGCGATCGGCACTCCGAACTTGGCGAGCAGTTCTTTCGCCTGATACTCGTGAATGTCCATTGGTATGGCTCCCTAGAATAGATGGTTTCTTAGCCGGCGCGAGCGGCTTCCGAGGCCTTGATGGCGGCGGCGGTGGCGAGGAGGTTCCTGGCCATTTTTTCTGAAGCCGCGTCGATCATCTTGCCGTCAAGCGAAGCGGCGCCCTTGCCTTGAGCTTCTGCTTCCTTGAGCGCTTCGAGGATGCGCCCTGCTCGGTCGACTTCATTTGCGGTCGGCGAGAAGACCGCGTTGGCCAGCTCGATCTGCGAGGGATGGATTGCCCACTTGCCCTCGATACCGAGCGCGGCAGCGCGCTTGGCGCCCGCCGTGTAGCCATCGGGATCGGAGAAATCTCCGAATGGCCCATCGATCGGCCGTAGCCCGTAGGCGCGGCAGGCAACCGTCATACGCGACAATGCGAAGTGCCACTGATCGCCGGGATAGTCGGGATTGAGGCCGCCGATAACAACAGTGCGCGCCTTGTTGAATGCGGCATAATCGGCAACGCCGAAGTGCATCGCCTCAAGGCGGCTATTGGCAGCGGCGATCGCTTCGACGTTGGCCATGCCTAATGGCGTTTCGATCAGCGCTTCGGTGGCAACCTTGTTCTTGAGGCCCTTGGCTTCCTCGATCTGGCTCATTAAGCATTCAACCGTGTAGACGTCAGCCGGGACGCCTACTTTGGGGATCAGGATCGTATCGAGTTTGGAGCCGGCCTGCTCCATGATATCCACGACATCCCGATACATGTAGTGAGTGTCGAGGCCGTTAATACGCACCGAGACTGTCTTGCCCTTGCCTCTCCAGTCGATGTCGTTGAGTGCCTCAATGATGTTCTTCCTGGCTTGCTCCTTGTCGGGCGGCGCAACCGCATCCTCGCAATCGAGAAAGACATAGTCGGCCGCGCTCGTGGCCGCCTTCTCGATCATGGTCGCGTTCGAACCGGGCACGGCAAGCTCGCTGCGCTGCAAGCGAGCTTTGCGAAGGGAATGAAGAGTATAACTCATTGTTAGCGTTTCCTCTGGGCGGTTTTGCTTAGTTTTTTCATCGTCGAAGTGATCTTACGCCTCGGTCGTACGTGCAAGCCAAGCTTGATAATTCTCACTGCGTGTAAAGACGGCGCCAAATGGCGCCGTCAAAACCGCGTTAGCTTGCGAGCTTTAGCCTTACCTCGGGCCGGTTGGTGGCCGAGGCGGTGGAAGTGGAACGGAAGTATTCGACAGCCGCACCCGTGCCTGAGCCTGGCGCAACCTCGATGCCGCAGTCGCGCATCGCCATTTCTGTTCCGAACAAGGCGCTGCCGATCATGATCTCATCCACCGCGCCGAGGTGTCCAATTCGGAATACCTTGCCCGCGACCTTGGTGAGTCCAACACCCAGCGAGAGATTGTAACGGAAGTAGGCTGTCTTTACGACTTCCGCGCTGTCGATGCTATCGGGCACGCGAATGGCGGTCACTGTATTGGAGTACCAATTCGGCTCTTCGGCGCACAGCTTCAAGCCCCAGGCGCCGACCGCCTTGCGCACTCCCTCGGCAAGCCGGCTGTGGCGCGCGAAGACATTGTCGAGCCCTTCAGCGAACAACAGATCGAGCGAGGCCCGAAGCCCCCGCAGCAGTTGCGTTGCCGGCGTGTACGGGAAGTAGCCGTTATCGTTGTGCTTTATCATATCCTCAAATGAGAAGTAGCAGCGCTGCATCTTGGACGACTTGTGCGCTTCGAGTGCCTTATCGCTCACGGCGAGAATGCCGAGGCCTGTCGGCAGCATGAAGCCCTTCTGCGAACCTGAAACGCATAGGTCTACGCCCCACTCGTCCATGCGAAAATCGATGCAACCGACTGAACTCACACCGTCGACGAATAGCAGCGCTGGGTGGCTTGCATCGTTGAGCGCCTTGCGCACGCCGGCGATGTCGCTCGTTACGCCTGTTGCCGTCTCATTGTGGGTGGCAAAGACCGCCTTGATTTCATGGTTCTTATCAGCGGCAAGGACCTCAGCGTACTTTTCAACCGGCACGCCCCTGCCCCAGTCCTCTTCGAAAACTTTCACGTCGAGGCCGAGCCGCCTGGCCATGTCGACCCACAACATCGAGAACTGGCCGAAGCTGCTCATCAGCACCTTGTCGCCGCGATTGAGGGTATTGGAGATTGCCGCTTCCCAGGCGCCGGTGCCGGAAGAGGGATAAATAAATACGCGCCCTTTTGTGAGCTTGAATGCTTTCTTGAGGTCGTCGAAAAGCGGCAGCGTAAACTTGGGGAAGTCTGGTGCGCGCATGTCTTCCATGCGGATGTCCATCGCCGAACGGACTGCCTCGGGAATATTCGTGGGTCCCGGAATAAAGAGATGCGTCGCAACGAGCATATTTGTATTTCCTCCCAGTTGCCGTCAGATCTTGTGATGTTTCGCCAAGTGCGCCGTTCTACTTCTCCATTGGCCCTAGTTCGCCGGCGCGCAGCTTCTGGCCTTTACTTCCCGCGGTTAAGAATTATTTCGCGCCTGCAGCATCGTTATCTGACTAACCCGCGCAACACCCTATCGGGCAATAACTTAACGCCGTCGGGTAGTGGTTCAGCTAACCATATGGGTAGGAAGCACCTACCCGCTCATTGCGAGATTATCTCATTCGTTAACTCGGGATATGCTTGGCTATGCTTCGCGGCGAACCATGGATACTAGCTGCTTGCCGCTGAACCGCCAAGCGGCTCGGCAATCATGCCGCGGCCTGTTTTCGCAATCAGCCAAGAACCTAGTTAGCGCTGGTTTTGGGTGACCGACATGTAAAGGGCAACTGCCATTGCACGGTTATTGACGCCGAGCTTATCGTAGAGATTCTTGAGGTGATACTTGACCGTGTTGAGTGAAATACCGATGCGCGAAGCAATTTGCAGATTGGTCCAGCCATTGCCGAGCGCGGCGAGCAATTCGCGTTCGCGCGCGGTCAGTTCTTTCAAAGGATCGCTGGTAAGCGCCTGCATGTCGATGTAGGGCAACGACATGCGTCCGTTGGCGACTGCAGCGATCGTGTCGATGAGAATCGCCGGCTCATCGCTCTTGGAGATGAAGCCCCAGGCGCCCAACCGCACGGTCTGCCGCAACACATCAACCCCCGGCTCGCCTGTATAAATGATAACGCGCACCGTTGGCGCACGACGCTTAAGCGCTGAGAGTACGTCAGCGCCATTCATGTCGGGCAGCGCCCAGCCGACCACCGCAATGTCAATGGCAAGCTTTTCGGTGAGCGCGAGGAATTCGCTGCCAGTGGGCGATGTCCCAACGACCTGGAACCGCCCATCGCGCGCGATGAAATCTTGCAGGCCTGAGCGCACGACCGGGTTCTTGTCCGCGATCGCGATTTTTGGGCGCCTTGCGGCCGCTTCGTATTCAAGCTGCGGCTCTGTCATAGGGATACTCGTACCATTAAACAGTGAAGAATCGTGGGGCGGGATTGGTCGCAATGCCAAATTCGACGTTAGCTTCTATACCTTTGCCGCCGCTTCCGGCGCTGCGGCATCGGAGCAGGCGCCGTGCTCTATCTCCACGGTTGCGTGAACAACCCCATGGCGCTGCTTGAGACGCGCCTTGATGGCAGCAGCGATGTCCTCTGGCGGCGCTGACGTATGGTTTACGCGCGCGTGCAGCGTCATCAGGCGGCGGTCCTCGGTCAGGGACCAGGCGTGGACGTGGTGTATGGACTCAACCTCGGGAATGGACGCCTCCAAGTCCTTCTGGACCTTGCGCACGTCGAGGCCTGGTGGGGCGCCTTCGAGCAGGATATGTCCGGCTTCCTTTGTAATGAGCCAAGCGCTACGCAGGATGAGCAGTGTGATCAACATCGACAACAGCGGATCGATTGGCGTCCAGCCCGTCCATAGGATTACGACGGCTGCGATGATCGCGGCAACGGACCCCAACAGATCGCTGATCACGTGAAGCGCGGCAGCGCGCACGTTGAGATTGGCCTCGCCGCCCCGTCGCAAGATCGTAAGCGTGATGATGTTGACGATGAGCCCCAGTGCGGCAATCACCAGCATGATGCCGCCCATCACCTCGACAGGTTCGAATAGCCGCGACACCGCCTCGTAGAGAATGGCGATCGAGATAAAAAACAATAATAGCCCGTTGGTGAATGCGGTAAGTACCTGGAACCGGTCGAAACCGTACGTGCGCTTCCAGTCAGCTGGCCGCCTTGCCAGCCGGACGGCCAGCCATGCGAGAGCCAGCGCTGCAGTATCGGTCAGCATGTGACCGGCGTCGGCGAGCAACGCCAGTGAGCCAGAAATAATGCCGCCCACGCCCTCAGCGACCATGGTTACCGCAGTCAGCAGGGCAGCCCAAAAGAGCCTGCGCTCATTTAGCAGATTGCCACTGCCGTGGTTGTGCTGACTTCCCATATTGGGTCTGGGCCTGCTATCGCCGTGTGATGGACCTCATTCGTTCATAGCGCAAAGTGAGGCCGCCGTGTCACCGGAACAAGGCGTATGCTGCAGCCAAGCAGTTGACGAGACCTAAATGAGCCTCAATTGGCGCCGCCGGATATTCCCTGCGTATTGTAAACGCGGCCGGAACCGTGCCGTCATCTTGAGCCCCTGGGCAGAGGAAGAAATAGATTCAAGTGTCACCTGCTGCCCGCGATAGCTTGCGTTCCCTCGCTTCGGCCTTGAAGGGGAGTGGTACGGCCGGAAAGCCCAACCATCCCGTCGCCGCGCTGCTCCTTGTTACGGTCTCTATGGCGCTCCTCGTCGGCATTGCAACTGTGGGGCGCAGTGCGGCACTGTCGGGTATGGCCCCATCGCAGGCTCTCTTTTTCCGCAACTTCTTCTGTGTGGTGTGGATGCTGCCGCTCTTCGCTTGGCGCGGATTGTCGCTCGTCAAGACAAACCAGTTCCGGCTCTACGGTATGCGCGTGATACTGAGCTTCATCTCGATGACGGCGTTCTTTCAAGCACTCGCGCTGCTCCCTATCGGCGAGGTAACGGCGATCAACTTCCTTTCGCCCCTGTTCGGTACACTCTTCGCCATTCTCCTACTCGGCGAGCACGTCGGTACGTGGCGATGGACCGCGCTTGCCGTCGGTTTTTTTGGTGCCATGGTCATCCTGCGGCCCACAGGCTCGGCATTCGGCTTCGGTCAAATCGCGGCACTTACGTCTGCCATGGCGATCGGTGTCATTGGTCCGCTGGTGAAGCAGCTCACTGCGACGGACGATGCTGATCGCATCGTCTTCATCACCAACCTTCTTCTTACGCCGCTGTCGCTGATACCGGCGCTCTTCGTGTGGACCTGGCCACCTCCGGAGATGTGGCCGCTATTGGTGCTGATGGGCCTTTTCGCTGTTCTGGGACATATTACGCTGGTGCGCGGCTATGCTATTTCCGATGCTTCGTTGGTCATGACGTTCAAGTTCTCCCGCCTGCCTTTTGCGGTGCTCGTCGGCTACCTTGCATTTGGTGAGCTGATCGATGGCTGGACCTGGGCCGGCGCGATCATAATTTTTGCTGCTGCTCTTTACGTCACGCATCGAGAGGCTCAGTTGGCGCGAAAGAACAAGGCGATCGTGCCTGAAGTGGACATCGATCCGCAAAGCTTGACACCGTTGCGCCTGAAGGATTGAGCGTTCGCGCGCCGCAGACAATGCGCGATGCACGAGGGCGTGCCGAAAACAAAGAGGCTGCCGACTATCACCAGTCGGCAGCCTCAAGACCCCACTGCCTCAACTTTTATTGAAGAGGTGAACATGGTCGTGTCGGCATGTGTTGGCAAGCTGCCAATTAGCATGTTCGATCGCTTTTTTGGGGAGCGGCGCTGGCATCCCTTCGCCGTGCACGGCACGACCAAAACTGCAAACGTGAGCGTCTACTTTTCGCCCAATTTTTCGGTCGCGAAAGGCACATCTCGGATTATCCTTTTTTCAACGGCGATCCCGGGCCGGACGTACGAAGACAGAAGCGAATTGAAGCGCGATCAGACGATTATTTGCGCGTCAAGCGTGCACCTTATCCACCGGCGATGTGCGGCATCGAAGGTGCAAGACGGATGCGGTTTCGCAACACTGCAAGTTGGATTCCTAATCGAGCACCCGGAGTGGTGCGTTGGAGTGCGGGCCCCCTAGGCATGCCGCAGCCGTATCGAGTGTGCGATATTGCCTTGGCTGAGCCACTCCCTTAAATCAGGCGGTGACCTGCGCGCGACGACGCGGCGCAAGAAGGCGTCCTCTCAGAGTTGATCAAGCCCCCTCCGGGTATGCAAATGAGACCCGCAAAGCGGGATGGCAATAAGCATGATCGCTGAGGCAGGAAGCTTC
>CAZURR010000035.1:0-23184 GCA_964622715.1 uncultured Hyphomicrobium sp.
AAAATGGTCGGAGCGGGGAGATTTGAACTCCCGACCCCCAGTCCCCCAGACTGGTGCGCTAACCAGGCTGCGCTACGCTCCGATCGGACCCCTTGTGCCTTGGGCCGCCCCGCCGGTCAACGATTAAGCCGTTGCCGTGCTAGCCCAGCAGCTCCTGGATCCCCTCAGCACGTGACGGAAACTTAAGAATAGTGGGCCGCTGCACCCCGGCTGGCACAGCGGCTGCCGCGAAAAACCCCTCTGCAATTTTCAGGTCGAAAACTGCGCAAGGCGGCACCTCTTGCTTCACAATGTCAAGCCTCTTGGTGAAAGCTTCGCCTCGGCCGCTGCTTTTGCCGACGATTCCAAGTTGCGTTAGGAGGCGTCCAATGCCGCGTCCATCTGCTTTGGCGAGGGCTTCTAGACGCACCCAAGCTTGAAGGGCACGCACATCCTCTCGCTCCGGCAATGACGCCTCCTTAGCGAGTACTTCAGCTGCGCGTTCAAGCATAGTACGCCGGGGCTCGCGAATGTTCACGACGCGCATGCGCTCCAAATCAATGCCGAGAGGTTCCACGTTGCCGACACCGACGAGTGACCGGCCGGGCACATGCGAAAGACTGAACGTGACCGGGGCGCCGCCGAGGTAAGGCTTCGCGCCCGCATCTCGCACGAATGGCGTGCCACGCCAATTTGCTCCGACAGCGCGTTCAAGCAGAATGCGAAGCGCAACATGCGCCGCAAACCACTCACTGGCCCTGCGCTTGTCAACTATTGTCGCTGCAAAGTCCCGGTCGCACTGCGGCAGCCTTGGCGTTTGCTGCTCCAGATTTAAGAGCACGGACGCGGCTGCGTCCAAATCGATGAACCACACCTCAAGGCCGCCGAACCCGCCGCCGCCCCAATGCGATGGATCGCTTTTTGCCTCGTGGTACGGGCTCAAGAGCGCGCAGCGCGCCGCGGCTTCGACGCCTTACGGCGCGAGGCGGCGGTTGCCTTCCGCCCCATCAGGATATTGCGGCAGATCTCGAGCTCAGCGATTACCGCTTCGATACTCGCCCGGTCGCGAGGGTTGACGCCCAACGCAAATGACACCGCCTTGCGCGCGGAGACTGTCGCAGTGGGCGGCGATGACCGTGCGACGGCACGGCGTCCCCGCTTCGATTGCGCTTTCGCGGCCAGACCAGCGAGCTCGGCGCGCTTTGCAGAGGCCTTGACCTCATCAACACCTTGCTCGCGCAAGATCTTCTGCACGCCCTTAATCGTATAACCTTCCGCGTGCAAAAGGTGGCGAATGCCGCGCAACAGCTCAAGATCCTCAGGCCGATAGTATCGTCGGCCCCCGCCGCGCTTCATCGGCCTCACCTGGGGAAACTTGCCTTCCCAGAATCGCAAGACATGCTTGGGCACGTCTAGCTCGCCCGCAACCTCGCTTATCGTTCGAAACGCATCCGCTGTTTTGCTCATCGCCGCTCCCGCTTTTCTCACCCCCTAGCGCCGCAGCCGATCGAGATTATTCCGCAGCCTTGCGCCGGACTTGTCCCTGGTTGATTCGATCTTTCATAATATTGCTGGGCCGGAAAACCAGGACCTTCCGCGGCGTAATCGGCACTTCTTCACCGGTTTTTGGATTGCGCCCCATGCGCTCACCTTTTTGGCGAATGCCGAAAGATCCAAACGATGACAACTTCACTTGCTCGCCACGAGCAAGGCTTCCTGAGATCTCACTGAGAACCAGCTCGACCAATTCCTGGCTTTCATTGCGTGGCAGACCCACTTTTCGCACAACGGCTTCCGCAAGGTCGGCACGCGTCAACGTTTTGCCTCCCATGACCCTTTGCCTCCCAGTTTTCTGATCGTTCCAGCAATGCTACCGGGCGCAGGCGCGATGGTCAATCACGTGTGCGCATCAAGCGACTGAAATTGCACAAAAAAGTTTGAGGCCGCGCATGGAGCGCCCGGGAAATGGCCTACCAGCGCGCCAGCGCCGCCCCCCACGTGAAACCGCCGCCCATCGCCTCCATCAAAATTAGGCTGCCCTCTTTGACGCGGTGCTCCTCGAACGCCTGATTGAGCGCCAGCGGTATTGAGGCTGCCGAAGTGTTCCCGTGGCGGTCCAGCGTGACCACGATTTTCTCAGGATCGACTACTAGCTTCTTGGCGATTCCGTCGAGAATTCGCTTGTTGGCCTGATGCGGCACAAAAAGGTCGATCTCGTCGGGGGCGAAATCGTTTACCACGAGTGTCTCCTCGATGATGCCGGAAATCTTCTGAATGGCATGACGGAATACCTCACGCCCATTCATACGCAAATGGCCCACCGTCTTGGTCGAGCCGGGCCCGCCGTCGACATAGAGAAGATCCTGGAAACGGCCATCAGAGCGAATGCGCGTGGAGAGAATACCACGATCGTCACGCGTACCATGTTGAGGCTGCGCCTCCAGCACGACAGCGCCTGCGCCATCCCCAAACAGCACGCACGTTGATCGGTCCGACCAGTCGAGAATACGAGAGAAGGTTTCCGCACCGACGACAAGGGCGTGCTTAAACTGTCCTGCTTTCAGAAAGTTATCAGCAACGGCCAACGCATAGACAAAGCCAGTGCAGACCGCCTGCACATCGAAAGCAGCGCCTTTGGTAATTCCCAAGCCGTGTTGTATGGCGACAGCCGTAGCCGGAAACGTGCGGTCGGGCGTTGCGGTCGCGCAGACAATGAGATCGATATCAAGTGGATCGGTGGCAGCCCGAACCAGCGCCTGCTTTGCAGCAGCGAGGCCAAGATCAGAAGTGCGTTCCCATTCACCTGCGATGTGGCGCTGGCTGATTCCGGTCCGCTCCATGATCCAATCGTCGCTGGTGTCGACAATCTTTGCCATGTCGGCGTTGGTCATCACGCGCTTGGGGAGATGAGCGCCGACGCCGCGGATCACTGAACGAATGACTGCCACAGTCCTGCCTTGCCTTTTCTTCGTTTCGACCGAGTAAATCGAGCGCTTGAGTTTAGCACTGGACGTGCAGTCTATCGCGCTTGTGAGCTCACCGACACCGGTCCTGGACCCATCGCAGTCGCATCGAGTTTATGGTGGAATGTGTCAAGGTCGGCCGCAAGCCGCTCGATGATCCCGCTTTGCGCCATCTCGTAGGCGAGATCAACCGCGCTCGCAAAGCCAAAAGCATCGGTGCCCCCATGGCTCTTGATCACGATGCCGTTTAGACCCAGGAACGTGCCCCCGTTCGAGCGCCGCGGGTCCACCTTTTCCTTCAAAATGCGAAAGCCGCCGGCCGCGAGCGCGGCCCCAAGCTGCGAGATCCAGGTCCTCTGCATGGCTTGCCTCAGATATTCGCTGATTTGACGCGCCGTACCTTCGGCAGTTTTCAACGCGATGTTGCCGGCAAAGCCTTCAACGACGACCACATCGACGATCCCTTGTCCAATCTTATCACCCTCGATGAAGCCGCGGTAATCGAGTGGAAGGTCGGTACTTTTCAGCCAGGCATGCGCTTGGCGCACTTCGTCGGCCCCCTTTATTTCCTCGACGCCAACGTTGAGGAGGCCGACCGTCGGGCGTTCGACGTGAAATAGCGCGCGCGCCATAGCCGCACCCATAAGCGCGAAGTCTCCAAGCTGGCGGGCGGTCGCCCCGATGTTCGCGCCAACATCGAGCACAATACACTCCGCTTTGATTGTCGGCCAGATCGCCGCGATAGCTGGTCTCTCTATACCGGCCATAGGGCGCAATATCAGCTTCGACATTGCCATCAGCGCGCCGGTATTTCCCGCCGAGACAGCGACATGCGCTTCGCCTTTCTTAATCGCCTCTAACGCTAGCCACAGGCTGGTGCCCTTACCGCGCCGCATGGCTTGGCTCGGCTTGTCGTCCATTCCGACGACCGTATCGGTGTGCACAACTCTCGATCGCGCAGAAAGTGCTGGAACATTTTCGAGTTCAGCACGAATTCCGGTTTCGTTACCGAAAAACATGAAGCTAAGTTCTGGTTGACGCTCAAGCGAAAGCGCAGCGCCCCCAATCACAACATTGGGGCCGTGATCGCCACCCATGGCGTCAAGCGCTATCGTCCGCGGCTCAGACATGTCGCGGTTGGCCTCGCGAAGGTATCGTTAAGCAATAGCGAGAGTGCGCTCCCAACAGCCCACCCTCATGATCGGCTCGGACCATACTCTTTTGCAGTTGCCAGACAACCCGATTCTGGACGCTTTTCGCCGCATCGCCACGACGAAGTTCATGAATGTTCCCCATGACTCAACGCTTGTCCTTGAGCTTGCTAAGACCCGCGAATGGGCCCGTTGTGAAAGGTTTGGTGTTATCCTCCTGCTCCCACGCAAACACGGCGTTAGGCTTGCGCGGATAGGGATCAAGACCTGCGGACAAGATCTCGGAGATGATGCGCCCTACATTGATCGATCCATGCTCGATCGGTTCGATCTCCTTAGCCGTAAACACTTCAACCTCGGTTTCGGTCGTCAGCGGCAAGGACTCAGCAGGCCAGAACTCCACATCGAAGCTCTCTTCCAGATCCTGCGCGATGGGCTCTAGCGTCAAGACGCATATCCGCATGAACCGCACCGACACATTCCCTGAAACACGATAGCGGGAACGGCCCAGTGCACGGACATTGTAGGATGCCTTAACGTCGTCGCAAGAGAGCACGTCAAGACCTTGAGCAAGCGCCGTTCGCTCGGCGGCCGTCGCGGCGCGCGTTTGCTGTAGTCCAACTTCAGCGATCTCCGTTACGCGATGCGTCCAGGCTAGCGGTTGGGTCATCACACATCCTCCATATGCGGAGCTGCGTCGGGAAACGCTATTTCGCCAGCGCTGATTGCACCGGCGTCCTGCCGCGCCAGTGCGCCCTTGGCCTTGGCAGCATAGCTGGCTAGCGCGGCGCTGCGCCAGTCAGCGTCCTCAGCCAAGAATACGTAGGAAGCGAGCATCTGAGCCAACGCACTGGCATCATCTGTGGACGCCGCAGACCTGTAGGCGGTAACCCGTTCATAAAGCCCGTCTGCGGCCCGCCGCACTTTTTTCGGCACCGCAAGGTCGCCTGTGCCCAGCTCGCGCAGCGAATCATCCATGTCAGAGATGAACCGCTCAACCAACAGACGGGACAAAACTTGGCCTATATCAGGCTCGTCCCGCAGCCGTTCCAGAACCAGAAAAAGGTGCAGTACAATAATCTCATAACGGCCAGCAGGTGTGTCGGGAGCGCCAAGGCTTGCATAAATGTGCCCAGAGAGGGCCTGCGTCACGACCGCGCCATAAAGCTTGTCTGCTTTACGATGGTTTTCAGCCCGTGTCTTGAACCACTTGAGCATCAAGCGCGCGCCTGTGAACAGCGGAATGCCTGCGTTGAGGAAATGAGATGCCGGTTGCGTTGCATTTGAGCAAGCTTCGGGTTAAGCGCGCTCATAAGGCCTTCCTCAACTGATTCTTGGGAAGACGGTACCACAATGCGTCGAGAGACGATTGCGCTCCAGGGCGGTGACCGCTCGCAAAGGCCTATGCATCGGACCGCTGGCCTAGGCGCCATGCGGCCGTGGCGCTTCGCGCTACTCCTAGCAGCAACACTCCCGCTGTGCGCATGCGGCGCAACAGTCATCAAGCACGGCACCCAGTTTCGCGAGAATGACATCCAGCAGATCCAGCCTGGCATGAGCCAACAACAGGTGCGCTTGAATTTGGGCACACCTGCAACGACGGCCGTCGTCGGCGGTGGGCGCGCCTACTACTACATTTCAAGCACGAAGAAGCAGACCGCGTTCTTGCTGCCCGATGAGACGGATCGGCAAGTCGTTGCGGTTTACTTCTCGGAAGCCGGCACCGTGGATAGGGTCGCCAACTACGGACTCGAGGATGGCAAGGTCGTTGACTACATCTCAAGAACGACGCCGGCGCCCGGAGGCAAGGACGACAGCATCTTGAAGCAGCTGTTCCGCAACCTGGGACAGAAGCAACTCTTCGGCGACGGCTAAGTAAGATTGAGAGAGCGGGCAACTCGCGCCGCCCGCCCCCGTAGTTGAGACAGTTATCTTGCTCACGTCAGTGCGCGAGTACTGCTAGCAGCAGCAATGCCACGATATTCGTGATTTTGATTGCTGGGTTCACCGCCGGACCAGCCGTGTCCTTGTAGGGGTCGCCGACGGTGTCACCCGTTACAGCCGCCTTATGGGCTTCGCTGCCCTTGACGTGCTTGATGCCGTCCTTGTCGATAAAACCGTCCTCGATAAGCTTTTTGGCGTTATCCCAAGCACCGCCGCCTGACGTCATTGAGATGGCAACGAACAGTCCTGTGACGATAACACCGAGGAGCATGGCACCCACGGCTGAGAAGGCCGCGCTTTTTCCGGCCACGCCGCCGCCGGCAATAAAGTAGATGGCGAAGAAGAGCACGATTGGCGAAAGCACAGGCAGAAGAGAGGGGATCACCATCTCCTTGATGGCCGCCCGCGTGAGCAGATCGACAGCCGCTGCATAATCGGGCCGGTCCTCGCCCTTCATGATGCCGGGCTTAGCCTTAAACTGACGGCGCACCTCCTCAACGATGGCACTACCCGCACGCCCGACCGCGGTCATGGCGATTCCGCTGAACAAGAAGGGGATAAGGCCGCCAAGCAACAACCCCACCACCACATACGGGTTTGACAGCATGAAGTTTGGCTCGACTCCGCGGAAATATTCAAAGGCGCTTGAGCCTGCGGCATTTGCCTCATCGATGAAGTGGCGAAGGTCGTAACTATAGGCTGCAAACAACACCAACGCACCGAGCCCCGCGGAGCCGATGGCATAGCCTTTGGTCACCGCCTTCGTCGTGTTGCCGACCGCATCAAGCGCATCCGTGGAACGGCGCACTTCTGCGGGAAGCCCAGCCATCTCCGCGATGCCGCCCGCATTGTCGGTCACGGGCCCAAAGGCATCGAGCGCGACCACAACACCTGCAAGACTGAGCATCGTCGTGGTTGCGATCGCCGTGCCAAACAGACCGCCGAGCGCAAACGTGGAGAGAATACCGAACACGATCACCAGAGCCGGCATTGCAGTTGCCTCCAGTGAAACTGCCAGGCCCTGGATTACGTTGGTGCCATGCCCCGTGACTGAGGCCTGGGCAATGGAGCGAACCGGGCGGAAGCCGATCCCGGTGTAGTACTCCGTGATCCAGACGATGAGCCCGGTAACGACGAGACCAACGATACCGCAGTAGAAGAGGTTCAGGCCTGTAATGGTTACCCCGACGGCGGTGCCAACCTCACCAAAGCCGCCAAGAACAAAGTACGTCGCACCCCATAAGCCCGCGATCGAAAGAACAGCAGTTGCGATGAAGCCGCGATAGAGCGCACCCATGATCGAGTTGTTAGAGCCCAGCTTGACGAAGAAGGTGCCGATGATTGAGGTCACGATGCAGGCTGCGCCGATCGCAAGCGGGTAGACCATGAGGCTGGCAAGATTAGATTGACCCGCAAAGAAGATGCCAGCGAGCACCATGGTGGCGACGACAGTCACCGCATAGGTCTCAAACAGGTCGGCAGCCATACCCGCACAATCTCCGACATTGTCACCGACGTTATCGGCGATAGTGGCGGGATTACGCGGGTCGTCCTCGGGAATGCCAGCTTCGACTTTTCCGACAAGATCGCCGCCAACGTCGGCGCCCTTCGTAAAGATGCCGCCTCCGAGACGAGCAAAAATCGAAATGAGCGACGCGCCGAAGCCCAGTGCGACCAACGCGTCGACCACAGTGCGGTCGGCGGGTCCATAACCCACAAACTCGGTGAGTATCAGAAAGTAAACAGAGACGCCTAAAAGCGCCAAACCCGCAACCAACATGCCCGTAACCGCACCTGACTTGAAGGCGATGTCGAGCCCGCCAGCAAGCGACTGGGTAGCAGCTTGTGCGGTGCGCACATTGGCTCGCACCGATACGTTCATGCCGATATAGCCGGTAAGTGCGGAGAGCACCGAACCTATAAGGAACCCGACCGCAACCAACGGACCAAGTAGGATCCACGCGATAATGAAGATAACGACACCAACGATGCCGATCGTCCGGTACTGGCGATTGAGGTAGGCTTGGGCGCCCTCACGAATGGCGCCGGCAATCTCCTGCATCCGCGCAGTGCCCGCATCGGCGTTCATCACCGCTTGGATCGTGTAAGCTGCATACACAATCGCGAGCACGCCGCAAGCGACGATCACCCACAGTATCTCAGTCATTGGCTGGTCCCCTTTGGCGCCCAGGTCTTTTCAAGGTGAGAGGTGGCGAAACGGAGGACTTCCCCCGTCTCTCATGCATTTGGGCGAGATTCGCGAGCGGAACATGCCAAATGTGAAGTTAGGTTGCAACATGGGGGGCTGATCCCGCGTTGGATGGACGCGCTTATTGAAGAAATGCGGCAACCAACACGCCAATTACTGCTGTGGACACGCCAGCAAACTGTCGCATGAACGTGATTGTAAGCTGTGACGGTCGCGTGCGCCCTGCTATACCGGCGCCAAATCGGGCAAAGGAGACAATCGGGGCATGCGGCTTTCAACTCTGCTCAATGAGGCTCAGGAGGGGCGGAGTTTCGACAATTTGGCACGCGCCTTCCAATTGCCTCCTGCGAAGGTCGAAGCCGCCGTCGCGATCATGGTTCAAGACCTGACCTTCTACGTCAACCAAGACACGCTTTCGCGCCAGCGGCTTGCCGGGCTTGTCCACCTTCTTGGTCAGCCCGACTACGAAAATGTGCTTGAGACACCCACTCTCCTCGGGGCAACGCATACCCAGACTGTCGGAAATGATGCGCTCACCACGATTGCCGGCCGGGAGGCAAGCAAGAGGATGGTCCGCCGCGCTGCTGCCGCCGCCGACGTCAGCGAAATGATCGCTGAGTATGTGCTGCCGGTTGTTGCGGTCATGATTGTCGGTGCGCTCGCAAAGGCGAGCCGCCTTCCCATTGAAGGCGTTATACGCCGCATCCCCAGTCTCATGACTGCAGCTCTTCCCGCTCCCGGCGACGATGCAAAGCCTCAGCCGCTGCCCGCCGTTGCCGGCGGGCAGGGCTTCTCAGGAATCACGGGAAGCTTGAGCAGCGAAACTAGCGAAACAGCGCGTGCGCACCTCTATGACGAACTGGCAGAGATTATCCGAAGCGGGCAACGCGCGCGCGATGGCTACGACCCTGCCAGAGCGGTGCGCCGCATCCTGATCTCGATCCTTGGATTCCCAATCAACCCAAGGATCTGGCTCAGCCGGGCGCAACAATGGACTTTGGAAACCTTCCAAAGAGTCTTTGCCGGCGCCCGGCAATAGACCACGCGTTCCGCTCAACGGCAGCACGTTCCCGACTAGGTCAACTGCTAGCGATTATCTGCAGGGCCGCGCTTCGACACTACAATCCCAACCACCGCTGGATCGCGAGCAGCTTGCTTTTTTGCTTTTTGCCCGGCCCCACCGCGCCCAGTCAGTGCCGTACTCCATAGCGGTGAAGTCTGCCCACGACCTGATAGCTGCGCGCTGCGCCCTGGACTTGGTTTTCTGCGGACCGCCGGTGCCATAGTGCCAATGATCGGACATACATAGACGTCCGCCCTCTCTGCGCAAATCGTGCATGCCCGCAAACCCAGTGGAGTCCGACCAAACCGGCACGCTAAAACTGCTTACAGCCACCACAGCAGCGGTAAACGCCAACGGCACCTTGAGCCCCATCTCTTGTCCCTTTCGATCCCAGCCCCAATCGAGTCATACGTGTGCAGAGAGTGCCAGATTCATCAAGTGGGCTCGATGGTTCCCTGCGTCGCATGCTGCGAAATGTTACGCACAAGCGGCAATACGGTCACACTTATGATGGTGAAAGAGACCAGGAACGGGCGCGCTCAGGAAATTCTGACTTAGAACAGCGGCTCTTCGTAGACGCGCTCGCCGTCAACAATCAGACCTTTGAGGGCGGCATTGCCGCCCTCATCAACGGCAATCAGCGCAGCGAGTTTTTTTCGGCCGACAAGCTTCTCCAACTCCCGCCCCGTGCCTTCCGGAACAAAGAAGCTCTCGATACCATATTTTACGGATGCAAAACCCGACCCCCGTCGCGACCGGATTGAGGCGTAGCGCACCCGCCCCTTGAGCACGACCTGTTCTGGACCCACACTCTCCGGCCGCTCGGGATCGGCCGCATAGAGTCTCCATTTGCCATCCTTGGTCTTTTGTAAGGTGGCATAAATGACGGACCCGGCGTGCAGGCTCTTCAGGGGCACTTGGACCCGTGAAATGTCGTAGTTCAGAATCACATAGTCGCCGCGGAATAAGCTGCGCGGATCAACGGGCACAACCTCCAGGACGATCTCGCGCCCAGAGGAGAGAAGATGCATGCGGTCCCAGACCATCCAGCCAAGTACGGCAATCTGAGCAGCCGCAACGACCGCGATCCCTAACCACATGTTTCGCCGCTTGGTCATCATGACTGCGCCTCCATGCGCGCGTGCAGCCTATAGGCCACCGCAGCCAGTACGATGACGATGAGGCCGGCGGCGAGGAAGAAAAGCGAAGAGCCCAGAAGCGTACCGACGGTCTTGAAGTAGAGCGCGAGTACCTCAATAGAAAAGCCACCATAGCCAAGCCATAGCGCGGCAGAGCTGCCCGTTCTCAATCCAAATCCAATGCCGGCCAACACAAGGGTGAGCGCTGCTATCGCCAGCAGGATCAACCCAATCAGCGGAACGCTGTGTTCGACGAATTGTAGAGCAAAGAGCCCTGCGAAGGCGATTGTGATGCCGTAGGCAACAGCTGGGCTAAAAAATGCAGACCATTGTTCACTCACTAGCGGCAGCGCTAAGCCGGCCGCCGCGATGAGTAGCCCAATGCCAACGACAACGCCGTGTCCGTGACCGTCGAACAGCAGGTAACCAAGGCAGATGATCCAAATGCCCAGCACTATCGCGGCGAGATGCAGGCCTGGGATCCACCGCCGCCACTGGAAGGCGGCCGTCACCGCGGCCCAGCCCAAGAGGAACGGCCAGTGCACCACCCCAGTCTCCATCACCTCCCATCCGCTCCACAGCCCCATGAGCAGCATGGCCAGCGCAAGAGCGGGGTTGGAGCCCAGCACAACACCGGCGCCCAGCGCTCCAAGTGCCCACGTGAGCAACGCGTCGGGGGGGTGCCCATCCATGTGGAACATCTGCGCGGTCAGCATGATCCCTGCGCCAAACAGCGCCACTCCAGCCAGGATGGCTGCGTGCGCAAACGCGGTATGACCGCGCTCGAAGAGAATGCCGGCGACGCCATAGGCTGCACACAGACTGGCGAAGATGAGCCCCAGCCGGGCAACGCGGGACATTTCGTCCCAATTGGCGGCGATGAAGCTCATCGCCGCAAATCCGATCAGTACCGCGCCAAGGATGGCAAGTGCCGGCGCCAAATCCAGAGTTCGTGCACGGGAGGCCACATCCTTGAGGATAGCGGCTTCGCCCTCGCCGCTGAGCCAACCTGCTTCCCTCCAGCGGGGAAGATCGTGCTCCAGCCTCTTGCGGTAGCTCCACATGCCGCCCCCTCGTCTTTGGCTCTTATAGTCGTCGGCACCATATCGGCGCCCTCAGCTCGAAACAATCTCAGCCACACGTGAACCGAGAATGGCGGCGAATTTGCGCTGACACGTACCACATTGAGGCGATCGCCATTTTCCTCTAGCGTCCCGCGCCATGACCAAAACAAAGCCCATCCACATCGTCGGGGGCGGGCTCGCAGGCTCGGAGGCCGCCTGGCAAATCGCACGCGCCGGCGTCCCCGTTGTCATCCACGAGATGCGCCCAGTCCGCATGACGGACGCGCACAAGACCGAGGGTCTTGCCGAACTCGTGTGCTCAAACTCGTTCCGCTCGGACGATTGGGAGACGAACGCGGTCGGCCTCCTGCACGAAGAGATGCGTCACGCCGGCTCCCTCATCTTGGCAGCGGGCGATCACCATAGACTTCCCGCTGGCGGCGCTCTCGCCGTCGATCGCGACGGCTTCTCAAACGAAGTCACACGGCGGCTCGCAGAGAACCCGCTCGTTTGCATTGAACGCAGTGAAGTCGCCGGCCTGCCGCCAGAAAACTGGGATAGCACCATCATTGCAACGGGGCCGCTCACGTCGCCCGCTTTGAGCCAAGCGGTGCAAAAGCTCACGGGCGAAGGAGAACTTGCCTTTTTCGACGCTATTGCACCTGTCATCCATCGCGAAACGATCGACCTGTCGATCGTGTGGTTTCAATCCCGCTACGATAAGCCAGGACCGGCAGGAACCGGTGCCGACTACATCAACTGCCCGATGACGAAGTTGGAGTACGACGCCTTCATCAAGGCGCTACTTGACGGGGAAAAGACGAGCTTCAAAGAGTGGGAGGCATCGACGCCATACTTCAACGGATGCCTGCCCATCGAGGTGATGGCCGAACGCGGCCCCGAGACGCTTCGCTTCGGGCCAATGAAGCCCGTCGGGCTCACCAATCCGCACAAGGTCAGCGAGCGCCCGTATGCGGTGGTGCAATTGCGGCAAGACAATGCGCTCGCCTCGCTATGGAACATGGTCGGCTTCCAAACCAAGCTGCGCCACGGCGAGCAGGTGCGGATATTTCGCATGATACCGGGACTGCAAAACGCCGAATTCGCCCGTCTCGGCGGGCTCCACCGCAACACGTTCCTTAACAGCCCCAAACTGCTCGATGCGTCGCTGCGATTGAAGGCAATGTTGCGGCTGCGCTTCGCTGGCCAGATCACTGGCGTGGAAGGTTACGTGGAAAGCGCCGCCATCGGCCTACTTGCCGGGCGCTTCGCGGCCGCAGAACGAAGTGGTCTTGTGACCGCCTCACCGCCAGAAACATCGGCACTTGGTGCGCTGCTCGCGCACATCACCGGCGGGCATCTATCGACCAATGACGTCGAGCAGGAGGCGACCCGATCCTTCCAGCCCATGAACATTAACTATGGTTTGCTGCCAACGGCCAAGGTGCCTGACCGCGACGCGAGCGGCAAGCGCATCAAGGGCAAGGAGAAGGGTTTGGCCAAAAAGCGCGCCGTCTCACTGCGCGCACTTGCCGATCTTAAAGGCTGGCTTGCAGCTGAAAGCGGTGCGCAAGCCGCCGCAGAGTGAGCCACCTAGAACAACGCACGTCTTTTGGTCAGGCATGCTCAGCTCGGATCTGAACCCTGGCCATACTTTTCGAGTACGGCCCGCGCCTTGTGCACAGCCGCGTCGGCCATCGCTGCTTGCCCTTCTGCGGTGGGATGAAAGGCGCCCGAGTAGGTTGATGCGAGTACCAACTGAAACCAAGATAGTGCGTTGAGTTTCAATACCTTCTGCAGCATTGAAACCGCTACGTGGAAGTTGCCTGTCATGAAGGCATCGTTGGGCGTGCGGAACCAACGCTGTCGCCGGGCGTACGCGTTGTAGTCGGCTGGGTTGTAAGGACGCCATCCCGCCGCCGTCTTGCGTGGCAGCCGCAGATCATCCGCAATATCGGCACCGTCGAATGTCGTGCCCGCACATATGCCGCGCCCAATGAACTCTCGACGATGCGACTCAATGAATGACCAGCGATATTCTTTCGCTGCGCCACGCATCGCATGATACAGCTTGTCCGCAATCCACGTGCCTACGCGCGCCTTCGCTTCACTCATCGCGAAATCGGGCAGGATTTCCATGCCGGCACGGCCATCGGGACAGACCTCGCTGCCGTCGCCCAAAAGTGCAAGCCCCGGGTAGGCCATCAAAACCACACGTTCGGATTGTTCCCAGGGGATGTGAAGGATGTTGTGTAAGGCGCGGTTCAGCGACTTGTAGCGTGTCTTCAAAGCGTCGAGCTGCGCTCGCGCCTCGTTGAGGCCATGCACCTGACCGATCCAGCCGCCAAGTTTGCGCAGCGTTGATTGGTCGGCAAGCACCGCGTTAGCGAGAAGACGTGCAAACCCCACGTCGTTTCCGCCAATTGACAAGAACAGCAGATCGATCTTGCGCGCGTTCAGTGGATCGCATTTGCGCAACACCAACCCGCCCTTGAGTTCGGGGATGTTGCCCTTCATGTGGTAGGCTTCGGGTAGATCCTGCGACGGAGCACTGTGACTGCCACATTGCGCCGAGGCGACGGCTGAGATCTGCGACATGTCTGGCGGGTTAGGAACCCACTCGTTGCCTGTGTATCGCAGAAAAAGGCCGTACGTTACTTCCGCGCCCGAGCAGGCGACGCCCACATAGGTAATTGCGCGATGCGGGTCCTCGATACCGAGCTGCAGTGCTGCTCGCAACTGGTGGGAATAAAGTGAGCGGTGGCACGCCTGATCAAGCCAGCGCGAGTTCTCCGCAATGAAGGCTTTGTCGCCGATGTGCTTCCAGGCGCCGATGCGGGATGGATAGCCGGTGAAGTTTTCCTTATCGGTTTTTTCGCCGTAACTCATCGAACGCTCACGGGAGAAGTGCACGGGCACATCCGGGTTGCCTTCGCCCGACGCGATGCTATCGCCCATACCGACAATCAAAAGATCGCGGACCTTGATCACCTCGCTGGCGATCTCGCGGCCACCGATCTCCACCGCAATCTTTGCGCCCGAGGGAAATGGGATCTTAAAGCGCGCTGGCTCGCTGCAGGGCTGACTGGTGGCCGCCCCGCGCGGGTCGCTACCGCCGAGTGGCGAGGTAAGCCACGTGCAGCTGAGGTGCGCGGACTCGTCGATGTCGCGGATCTCGGCCACGATGGTGTGACTGTTAGGATTGATATAGTCGTCGCGTTGCGCGCAAACGAAGCGGTTTGTGAGCACATCCCAGCAGGTGTTACGAAACATGGTCGCCGCCCACCCCGCATCGTGGCGGCGGCTCAAAGCCTGCTCAGCTGCGAGCACGGGCCTTTGCAGTTTGTCGGCGGCAGGCAGCGCCAAATAGGTGGCGCGATGCACCTCCGTGTCGGCAGCATCTGTGAAGAAGCGAAAAGAGTTCTCCACGCGCCAATCGATCGTGGGCACGGCGATGGACGGGACTTGGGCCGCGGCGGGAAACACGAATCCCCCCGCAATCAAACTCAGCGCAATTTGCCGACCTGGTGATCGGACCATGCGACAACCTCTACTAATGCGGCACATCTTGAACGTCAGACGCGGCCAAGAGCACTGGCCCACCAGAGCCGCCAAACCCGCGTCACCGGCAAGATAGCGGCCGCCCCGCCGACCGAGTTGAGAGCCTGCCTTTCCAAAGCCGCCAAATAGGGCTCCACGAGGGCGAGCGGCAGGATCGCCGGGAGGACGGCCTTTGGCGCTGAGAGAGAGAGCCGGCGGGCCTCAACAAGCCAGCTTATGATCGAACTGCGCATTGGCGCAACGCCGGCCGCCCATTCGTTATCGGATGACGATATCGCGCCATCCAGCGGCCCAGGAACGGGCCCCTTTGCATGCACATGCGGCAAGATGCGCAGCAGGCGAACGCGGCCGTATGCTTGCCCGGCCGCGTACATAAGCTCGGATACTCCGGGCTGCCCACTTATACCCAGAACGTGCGCGGCGAGCTGAAACGCCGCTCCCTCAGCGCCGTCGAAATAGGTGTCGACGGCACGGTCCACGAACAACGCATGCGGATCAAGTTCGCATAAGCGCGCGTCGATGATGTTGAGGAACAGCTCTTCAGGCAGAGAGCGCGCGCGCATGACGGTGCCAACAGCGTCGGCGATGGGGTTGCCCGTCAAAGTGCCGTCGCCCTGATTGGCAAGCGCCTCGCGCCACCATTGCAGCCGGATTTCACCAATCATGGGCTCGCTCACCATGATGGGAATGCTTGCGATTTCGCCCTGAAAAGCCGCGAGCGCCATCAGGTCGGCGCACGCTGCCCTCGGAGCCAAAAGTGCGGCAAGGTAGCGGTCGAGCTCGGTACTGCGCGCCGCCGTCCGCACCACGGCTTCTCCGGCACTGCGTTCGCCGCTATCCCGCGCCACGCTTTGCCCTTTGTCAATTGACGGCAATCAGTGCCGCGCCAAGATCACGACCTTCAGCCAAAAGCACGTTATAGGTGCGGCACGCCGCGCCTGTACTCATCGGCTCGAGCCCGAGGCCGGCGTCAGCGAATGCTTTACGCAATGCCACGACCGGCCTGACGTGGGTCACACCCGTTCCCAGCAAGACAAACGCCGGCGGCTTCAGTTCGCGAAAAAACAGCGCGCAACGATCTGTGTTGACGTCGTCCATGTTGGCAACATCCCAGGCATAGATGCCGCTTGGCACGATAAGGATTGAGCCGCGATGGCTCATGTCGGCAAAGCGGAATCCGCCGTTGCCATAGGCGTCGATGGGTGCGTGGCCGGGATAATGGGCTGGAGCTGAGGTCATCGCGCTCCCTTTCTGAAGCGCCAACTTAGGCGCGCTTGGCCGCCGCGCCCGACGTCGCAACCGCCCCGCTCCAATCACGCTTGATACCAACCCAAAGAAGGAATGGAGAGGCAATGAAGATCGATGACCACGTTCCGATCAGGATTCCAAATAGCATGGCAAAGGAGAACCCGCGGATGACCTCGGTACCGAACACATAGAGCGCCAGCACCGCAAGAAACGTCGTCGCGGAGGTAATCACGGTGCGTGACAGCATCTCATTGATCGACAGGTTCAAAAGCTCGATAAGCGGCATCTTTTTGTAGCGCCGCAAATTCTCGCGGATTCTGTCAAAGACCACGACGCTATCGTTGATGGAATAGCCAGCGAGGGTCAAAAGCGCCGCCACCTCGGACAGCCCAAAGTCGAATCCCAAAAGGCTGAACAGACCCATGGTAACCACGATGTCGTGGACGAGGGCGAGGATCGCCGCGACGCCGAATTGCCACTCGAAGCGGAACCAGATGTAAAGCAGGATGCCGAAAATTGCGACGGTAACAGCAATGATGCCAGCCTGCTGTAGCTCACCAGAGACAGCAGGCCCTACGACCTCGACGCGACGAATTTCAATGTCTTCTCCCAGCGCATCCTGCACCTTTCCAGCAGCATCCTGCTGAGCTGTTTCTCCGCCCTCTTGCTGCTCGACTCGTATAAGGGCATCGGTCGGCTTATCGAGCCCCTGAATTTGCACCTCGCCGAGACCAAGACCGTTAACGCGAGAGCGCAGCTCCGCGATGTCAACGTCTCCGGACTTCGTCTGGATCTCGAAAAGCGATCCCCCCTTGAAGTCGATGCCGAAGTTGAGGCCTTTCGTCGACAGCAGGGCAATAGCGAGCAGCGTTGCGATCAGAGAAATGCTGACGCAGGTGCGGCGCCAATCCATCACCGGAAACTTGGTTCCGTGCGGAAAGAAGTCGACGCCCTTGAACATTCATCTTGCCTTTCGTTAGAGCATTAAATCGGAGCTGGGATTTTCCGGGTCTTCTGCGCGGCAATCCACAGCGAGACCAGAAGCCGTGTGACCGTGAACGCGGTGAAGATGGTTCCAAAAATGCCCAGTGAAAGCGTAACCGCAAAACCTTGGACCGGCCCCGAACCCAGCCAAAACATAACGATGGCCGCTATCAACGTCGTGAGGTTGGAATCGAGGATCGTCACGAAAGCTTTCGTGAACCCGGCCTCGACCGCCGAAATCGGCGTCTTGCCGCTGCGCAGCTCCTCGCGGATACGCTCATAGATGAGCACGTTGGCATCGACCGCCATACCCACTGTGAGGACAAGTCCCGCGATGCCGGGCAGCGTCAACGTCGAGCCGAAAAGCGTCATAGCGGCAACGATCAACGTGAGATTGATCAAGACAGCAATGACCGCAAATACGCCGAACAGCCCATAAGCAAAGATCATGAATGCCGCTACAGCAATCGTTCCGACAGTAACTGCAAACTCGCCCGCTTCAATGGAGTCCGCTCCCAACGAGGGACCGACAGTGCGCTCCTCAACGATCGTCAACTTGGTGGGCAGTGCGCCAGAGCGAAGCTGGATGGCGAGATTGTTGGCCGAATCGACAGTGAAACTTCCAGAGATTTGTCCAGAACCTCCAAGAATGGCCTCGCGAATGACCGGCGCGGAAAGCACCTTGTTATCAAGCACGATGGCGAACGGTGAACCCACGTTGTCTTCGGTAAAGCTGCCGAACTTGCGCGCGCCCGATTGGTTGAAGCGGAATGTGATGATGGGCTCATTGGTGCGCTGATCGAAACCCGGCTGCGCGTCAACCAAATCTTCTCCCGAAACGATTGGCCGCTCCTGCAAGAGGAAATCGCCTGCATGTTCGCTGTCATCAGAAGGGTAGATCTTGTAGCCGAGCGGTACCCGCGTCTGCCGTGCTTCCTCCGCCGTCGTCCGCGGATGCACCGCGTGGAAGGTCAGTTTCGCCGTTTGGCCAATCACCTGTTTAAGGGTGCGCGTGTCCTCAAAGCCCGGCACCTGCACGAGAATGCGGTCCGTGCCCTGGCGCACGATGGTGGGCTCCGTCGTGCCGAGACTGTCGACGCGGCGGCGTATCGTCTCAACGGAGGCACCCGACGCGTTGGTGAGGCGCTCCTGCATGCCCTGCGACGTAGGGCGCACGGCAATAGTGTTGGGTCCCGTTTGCTTCACCTCGATGTCTTGACCGCTGGCACCCAGTATCGGATTGCCAAGCGGCTGGATCATCTTCTTGAGCTCGGCATAAGCGCGGTCTGCCTGCTCCGGCTTCGCAATGCGTACCTGAACAGAATCGCCGACGATGCCGAGCCCCGTGAAGCCTATCTTTGCCTCACGCAACTGCTTCCTCACGTCGCCGCGCAACGTAAGAAGCCAATCCCTCTCCAACTCAACGGTGTCCATCGTTAGCAACAGGTGGGCACCACCGCGCAAGTCCAGACCAAGTGGAAGCTGGCGGTGCGGCATCCACGACGGCCAACCGTCGACAGTCTGCTTGGAGAATAGATTGGGCATGGCGAAGATGATGCCGGCAAGACATACCAAGGCGATCGCAATGATCTTCCAGCGTTCAAAGTGCAGCATCGCGGATTTATCTCTCTGCGGGTCCGGTAATGATCTGTGCGGCCTGCGCCGCACGCTTATTCCTTGACGGGCTCGCCCTTGCCGCGCACATCCATTAGCGTCGACTTCACCACGCGCACGCGCATGCTGTCGTTGAGCTCGACTTCGATCTCGTCTGAATTGTCGCTCGCCTTCGTCACCTTGCCAACGAACCCGTTGGACGTGACGACGGTATCGCCGCGCCGCACCTTGTTGACCTGCTCACGATGGGCTTTGGAGCGCTGCTGCTGGGGACGAATGACCAAGAAATAGAAGATGGCAATCATCGCCAGCATAGGGATTAAAAGGCTCGTGAATGGGTCACTTCCGACACCTGTCTGGGCGACGGCAGGAGTGATAAACATGACGTTTTTCCCTTTGGATTGGGGGCAACAGGGGGCCAGTACCGCCCGATCGCAGCCGTCCAGCGTCTGCCCTGCCTGAAAAGTGCCGTGACTATAGTGCTGCGGAGCGGCTTTGCAACTGCCCTCCCCAGATCGCGCAAAGGCCACAAGATTAGTGACTTGGGCGCTCTTGGCACGATACAAGCGGGCTCCGCCGTCGGTGCCGGAAAACTCCTATTTCAGCTGCGCTTATGAGACGCACGAATGAACGACGAAACAACGCTGTTACAGCGCCTGGAGCGCCTCGCCGAAGCCCTAGAGCGGCTTGCTCCGAGGACGACGGCCGAACCCGACTTCGAGGCCGCAGAGGCCTTCGTCTGGCAGGCAGACCGGCAGAGATTTGACGCTGTCCAAAATGTCAATCGCGTGCCGCTTTCTCTGCTCAAAGGCTTGGGCCACATCACGCCGCAACTTGTCGACAATACCGAACGCTTTGCACGCGGACTACCTGCCAACAACGCGCTTCTTTGGGGCGCGCGCGGCATGGGCAAGTCCTCGCTCGTGAAGGCCGTACATGCAGACGTACGCAACCGGCTCTCAGAGGCGCTCTGCGCGGCCGGCACCGAGCTGAAACTCGTCGAAATCCACCGCGAGGACATCTACTCGCTACCAAGCTGCCTCTCGGCTGTGCGCGGCAGCGGTCATCGCTTTCTCGTTTTCTGTGATGACCTGTCTTTCGACAAGGACGACACAAGCTACAAGTCCTTAAAGGCGGTGCTTGAGGGCGGGATCGAGGGGCGGCCAGAGAACGTCATCTTCTACGCCACCTCCAATCGCCGCCACCTGATGCCGCGCGACATGGCGGACAACGAACGCTCGACCGCGATCAACCCTTCGGAGGCGGTGGACGAAAAGGTCTCTCTCTCCGACCGCTTTGGTTTGTGGCTTGGCTTTCACAATTGCAGCCAGGACGAGTTCCTGGACGTGGTTCGCGGGTATGCGGCTCACTATAAGCTGAAAATCAAGCCCGAGGAGCTGGATCGCGCTGCGCTGGAGTGGAGCGTCACACGCGGCGCGCGCTCAGGCCGCGTTGCCTGGCAGTTCATTCAAGACCTCGCCGGGCGCATGGGATGCAGACTTTAAGCGCGCGAACATTTGTCAGCTGGAATGACCGCAAAGAAGCACACCACGTCGAAGTCGAAAAGAAGCGCAACGCCGCGAAGCAAGAAGACGGCGAAGCGCTGGTCACTAGAGGTAACCGAGCAGAGTGACGCCTTGGACTTGGAGCGCAACGTATTCACACTAAACGACCCGAAAGAGATCGCAGCATCACTCAAGCGCTCAGCCGATAAGAGCCACCGGCGCAAGTCCGATCCTTATCGTTCGGCCATGTCGATGCTCACATTCTACATTAACCGCGCCGGCACGAACCTGCCAGCGCAGCGCAGACGTGTCCTGGAACGCGCCAAGGATGAGCTGCGCAAGGCGTTCGGCCGGTCTGCCAAGAGCTGACCGGCTCTCAGCGCCTTACAGTCTTTCGAGGAATGGCACGGGATCGACGGGCTTGGAGCCCTGACGCAGCTCGAAGTGGAGCTGAGGTTGATCGACAGAGCCGGTCCGGCCAGCCCGGGCGATCACCTGACCGCGCTGAACTTTGTCGCCGCGACTCACGGTCAACTGGTCGTTGTGCGCATACGCCGTCACCCAGCCATTGTCATGGCGCAGAAGCACCAGATTGCCATAGCCTTTGAGTTCGGAGCCCGCGTAGGCGACGACACCGCTTTCGGCCGCATGCACTTCCGTGCCCAGAGGCACCGAGATATTGATGCCGTCGTTATGCGTGCCGTCGTTGCGCCGGCCAAAGCCGGTAATGACGCGGCCTTGAACTGGCCGGCGCAGTTTATTGCCAGCGGACGCTGCCGAAGGGGCTGCAAGGGCTACCTGCCGGGTGCGTACGCTCTTGGCAACCGGAGCCGCATCCGTAGCCGTGCCCGTGTCGAGAGCCGCAAAGCGCGTCTTGCGCTGATTGATTACAGTTGGCTGTTGGGACTGAGAGTAGCGCGGCGGCTGAATGATACGCGAGCGTGTCGGGCTCGAGTACGACTCCGATGCGACGCTACCCGGAATCTTAAGAACCGTTCCGACACGCACGTTGCGCGGGTCGTCGATCCCATTCACCTGCTGGAGCTCAGCAACGCTAACACCATGGCGCCTTGAGATCCCATAGAGGGATTCGCCATGCGCGACTGTGTGCGAGCCGCTGTACTTCGCCTCGACCGAAGGGGAAAGGCTCACAGGCGCGCGAGCGGCAACGGTCTCGCGTGGCGGCGGGCCGCTGCCTGCATAGCCTGCTGGAAGTTCAAGCTTTTGGCCCGGCCGCAGATTGGGATTGTTGAGGCCGTTAAGCTCCATCAGCTCGGCAACCGAAACGTTATGACGGCGCGAGAGGCCATAAAGCGTATCGCCTTGCTGCACCTCGATGCTTCGGCCCGAACCCTGAGCGGAAACAGGTTGGCGAGGCGGAGGCTGCGAGTCATAGCTGCGCGTGTCGTCGTATGAGCGCGCGGTGTTGACGGGCGGCGAAAGTCTTGCGGTTTCGACGGCGTTATCGTTGTACCGCGGCGGGGCGCTGTAGCTGTCTCTAGCGTATGAGCCGGAAGCGACGGACCGGCCCCCGCTGTCAGCATAGCCTGAATCGTTATAGACCGGCTCGCGCGGCGTTTGAACTGACGCAGTCGATTTGGGGGTGTCGCCAGTAAGGTTGAAGGGGGGGTAATCGAAACGCGTGATGTCCGCGCTGCACCCGCTGGCTACGGCCGCAATCGCGGCCACTGTAATGACTATTACGGCGCGACTGAATTTCTTACCGCCGCTGTAAGGACGCTCAATACTCATCATCTTACGCACCTCTACTCCTACCTTTCCTTAACCATTAAGATGTTAACGGGACCTTAACGGCGGCGGAGTTGCGCCAGCATCGCTTTCCTGCGCAAGAATCAATCCTTTGTCCTCAGCCCATCGCCGGCATCGATCTGTGTTTGCTCTGGCAAGCTCGATAGATCGAAATGACGGAGTCTCGATCGCGCTCGTATAGACTTATCTACGCAGCGATTGTGCCGTGATGAGGACAACGGCGAGACGAGACAAGGGCCAAGTCGTGGCACGCTAGCCGTGGGTGCCCGACTGCTTTGGTGCTGCAGATGCGAAGGCGTCTTCTAGTGAAGCGCACGTCACATGATCGGTGAGGTTCAAGCAGAGCGGCGTCACGGAGATGGCGCCGTTGTCGACAGCAGCGAGATCAGTGCCTTTAGCAAACGTCGTTGGCGGGCGCTCAAAGCCGAACCAGAAGTACGGCGTTCCCCAAGGATCGCTGCGCTTGTCGATGTGAAGAAGCGCCTGGTCGCGACGGCCCTGAGTGGTCACTTCTATTCCAGTGACATTCTCCGGTGTGCGGGCAGGAAAGTTGACATTTATCACGATCCCGATCGGCCAGCCCGTCTCTAGAAGCTTGGAAATAAGCGAAGGGCCGTGCACCAGCGGCGTCTCCCAATGGACTTTGCCATCTGTTTCCATCGACCCGCCAGTCTGGCTGAGCGCGACGGATCGGATACCTAAGAGCGTGCCTTCGCTGGCGGCAGCAATGGTGCCCGAATAGGTCACGTCCTCGCCGAGATTCGAGCCGTGATTAACTCCGGACAAGATCAGATCAGGCGGCTTCTCAAGGAGAAGATGACGTACGCCCATGATGACGCTGTCGGTCGGCGTGCCGCGGATAATGAACGTGCGATCGTTTAGTTGCCGGAAGCGCAGCGGCTCGTGCAGCGTGAGCGAATGCGAGGCCCCGCTTTGATTTAACTCTGGAGCGATGACCCAAACGTCAGATGACAACTGCAAAGCGATCTG
>CAZURR010000036.1:0-22935 GCA_964622715.1 uncultured Hyphomicrobium sp.
TTTGGCCGTCAACGCGCCATTGGCGGTGCCCGCGCAGAGATGATAGACAGCGAGACCATTCGCCGCTTGCTTGCGGTATCGGGGACACTGCCAAGATCTATGGCGGCGAACCCGCAGGGCGCGGCATACGGTTTGCAGATCAATCAAATCGCCAGGCCATGGAAAACGAGCCGTCTGCTCCATCACCGCAATTCATACCGGACAATGTCTTTGTCCGCAGGGTGCTCATCTTCTTTGCATTAGCTGCCCTCGCGGCGGCGCTGTGGACGCTTTCCGAGCTCCTGCTCTTAGTCTTTGGTTCCATCCTCGTTGCCGTCGTGTTGCGCGCGCTTGCCGAGCCCATAAGGCAAGCGACGTCAATAGGCGAGCGATGGGCTCTGCTTGTCGCTGGTCTCAGCATCATCGCTGTGCTGGGCGTCGTGTCATACCTGTTCGGTTCAAGAATCAGTGGTCAGCTCGTGATCATTGCTGAGATGCTCCCTGACGCGGCCAACAGCCTTTCCAAGCAGATGCCGTTCTTGACGATCTCCGAACTGGTCAGGGATACCTCAATTGGTAACCTTGTGATGAGCGCGTTCTCTTGGGGATCGACGATTTTTGGCGCGGTCTTATCTTTCGTCGTTATGATCGTTGCCGGCATCTACGTCGCCATTAGTCCCCTCACTTATGTCAGAGGCTTCGTTAGGTTATTCCCATCAGGATCGCGCGAGCAGATCAGCGCGACATTAAATGACGCTGGCCACGCGCTTCGCCGCTGGCTCGGTGCCCAGCTCATAGCCATGATCATTGTCGGCACGCTCATCTGGGTGGGCCTGGCAGTCGTCGGCGTGCCTTCCGCGCTTGCGCTCGGACTGATCGCTGGTATAGCGGAGTTCGTTCCGATTATTGGGCCGGTTATCGGTGCAGTCCCCGCCTTGCTGCTTGCATCCACAGAGAGCTTTCAGACAGTGCTGTTGACGCTTGCTGTCTTCATTGTGGTCCAGCAGGTGGAGAGCAATGTCATCATGCCAATTGTCGCTGGCCGCGCCGTGGAGTTGCCGCCTGCGGTTGGGCTCTTTGCTGTCGTCGCGCTTGGGATAATCTTTGGCCCGTTGGGGCTGGTGCTCGGCTATCCGCTTGCCATAGTTATCGATGTCGCCGTGCAGCGCCTTTATTTGGGTGCGGTGTTGAACGAACCTGTCCACTTCAGGGGCGACGAGGCCGAGGTCAATAAACCGGGCTAACGCAATCACCTTCGGTACGGCGTCCGCTTTCTCGGTGGGTCGTCAAGTTGCGCTCACGCAGCTTTGGCTTCGGCCGCAACCAGCTTGACGATGTCGGCCATGATGTCATTGAGCTGGAAATCCTTCGGGGTATAGACCGCGGCAACGCCCATCGCCTTGAGCGTCTTGGCGTCCTCTGGCGGGATGATGCCGCCAACGATCACCGGCACATCGTCGAGGCCCTCGGAGCGCATACGCTCCACAACTTCCCGTACCAGCGGCACATGGCTGCCAGACAGGATCGACAGGCCGACGACGTGTACGGTTTCGTCGAGCGCGGCACGCGCGATTTGTGCCGGCGTGAGGCGGATGCCCTCGTAGACGACTTCCATGCCGCAGTCGCGCGCGCGCACGGCAATCTGCTCGGCACCATTTGAGTGCCCATCGAGGCCCGGCTTGCCGACAAGAAACTTCAATCGACGCCCCAGCTTCGCGGAGGTTGTTTCCACCGCCTCGCGAACGCTCTCTAGGCCTGCGCCGTCGCCGTGCGCTGCAGCCTGCGCCACGCCGGTTGGCGCCCGGTATTCACCAAAGACTTTGCGCAAGGTCGCGCCCCATTCGCCCGTCGTCACGCCCGCCTTAGCGCAAGCGATCGACGGTTCCATAATGTTGCGGCCATCTTTCGCGGCGCCCTCCAGATCGGCAAGCGCGGCCTTCACGACTTTGTCGTCGCGTTGGGCGCGCCAAGCTTGCAGCTGCTTGACTTGGACGTTCTCGACTGCCGGATCGATGACTTGAACCGAGCCTTCGCCAGCCGACAGTGGCGAGGGTTCGGTCTCGGTCCAACGGTTCACGCCGACCACGATCTGCTCGCCCGTTTCGATGTGACGCAGCCTTTCGGTGTTACTCTCCACCAGACGGCGCTTCATGTAGTCGATGGCTTCCACCGCGCCGCCCATAGCATCGATGGTCGCAAGCTCAGCCTTGGCCTCTTCTTTAAGCTTGGCCACCTCGGCAGCGATCGCTGTGGAGCCGTCGAAGATGTCGCCGTATTGAAGCAGGTCTGTTTCGTACGCGAGGATTTGTTGCATGCGTAGCGACCATTGCTGATCCCACGGGCGGGGCAGGCCCAGAGCCTCGTTCCATGCCGGCAACTGCACCGCACGTGCCCGCGCTTTCTTGGAAAGCGTGACAGACAGCATCTCCAACAGAATGCGATAGACGTTGTTCTCAGCTTGCTGCTCGGTAAGACCGAGAGAGTTCACCTGCACGCCATAGCGGAACCGGCGAAACTTGGGATCAGTGACTCCGTAACGCTCCTTGGCGATCTCATCCCACAGCTCCACGAACGCGCGCATCTTGCAGATCTCGGTGATGAACCGCAGACCCGCGTTGACAAAAAACGAAACGCGACCAACGACAGCGCTGAAGTCTTCTGGCTTCACCTCTCCTGATTTCTTCACCCGGTCGAGCACGGCCTGCGCGGTTGCCAGCGCATAGGCGAGTTCTTGTACCGGCATCGCGCCAGCTTCCTGCAAGTGGTAAGAGCACACGTTCGTCGGGTTCCACTTCACGAGCTCTTGAGTGGAGAAGACAATCGTATCTTTGATCAACCGCAGAGACGGTTCGGGCGGGAACACGTAAGTTCCGCGCGAAAGGTATTCCTTGATGATGTCGTTCTGGATGGTGCCCGTGAGCTTGGAGCGCGGTGCGCCTTGCTCGTCGGCAACGGCGACATAGAGCGCCAGCAGCCAAGCAGCCGTCGCGTTGATTGTCATAGAAGTGTTCATCTGGTCGAGCGGGACGCCCGCGAGCAGCGCGCGCATGTCGCCGATATGCGAAATTGGCACGCCCACCTTGCCGACTTCACCCTTGGAGAGCTCGTTGTCGCTGTCGTAGCCCGTCTGCGTGGGCAGGTCGAAGGCGATAGACAAGCCCGTCTGGCCCTTCGCCAGGTTTTTGCGATAGAGCTCGTTTGACTTCGTCGCCGTCGAGTGGCCCGCGTAGGTGCGAAAGATCCAGGGCCTGTCAGGCTCCCGGTTCTCGGCTTTTGGCGGGCTTGTGGGCGCTGCCGTGCCGTTTTTCCTCTCGCGCATGCCTCATCCTCAGCTGCGGCAGTTAAGCGCGTTCACTTAACGTACCCGGCCGCGATTGCAATGCAAAATGGTCGTTGGCGCAACGCGACGCGTTCGCCCGGTCAGCGCTGGGTTTTGTAGCTTTCAAGCCGCATCATGTGCACGGCGACCATCGGGGCGCAGCCTTGCAAACATGACGAGCCATGCAACAGCAACGCCAATTGTATGGCCAGAACCACGTTGGATTCTTTCTCAGGCGTAGGAAAACGCCATACTCCAGGAAAAGACGATGGCGGCGAGGTCACCTACAATGAACACCAGCAAAAAACTGTACCAGAGGCTTTTTTGGCTTACCGAACATGATTCGGAAGCCGGCTCAGCCTGGCACGGCCGCCACCGGCACCAGTGTCAGGGTGTTGCTTTCAATGGGCTGGCTCTGTTCCTCGAGCGTGGCGCCCCCCTCCACGTTTACGGCCCCCGAAAAGGGTTGCAGGCCGGCAAATGTTGGATACGCGCGGTGCGACTTAATTGAACGGAATTCAATTATGAATTGTGCGTAGAAGCCGATTCTGCGGTGAAAGGCTGCGCCTTGCCGCAGGCCTGCCTCTTCATTGCAGCGCAAAAACGTGCTTGAAACAGCCGAGAATTCGTGCGGCCATGTTGCCGCAGTGCAAAATCGGCCCGCTGGGGGCGGGGACGTCAATTAAGGGGAGCCACGAATGTCGAGCCAAAGCGCCGCCACTACAACAGACGCTGTCATGAGTGCGCCGGCGCTCGTCGCCGCCAAGAAGGGTCTGTACGAGATCGGCGAGATCCCGCCGCTCGGCCACGTGCCCAAGAACATGTACGCCTGGGCCATCCGCAAAGAGCGCCACGGCGAGCCCGACTCTGCGATGCAGATTGAGGTCCTGCCGACTTGGGACCTGGACAGCCATGATGTCCTCGTCCTCGTGATGGCCGCTGGCGTCAATTACAACGGCGTGTGGGCTTCGCTCGGTCAGCCGGTCTCGACGCTGGACGTTCACAAGAACCCGTATCACGTCGCCGGCTCGGATGCGTCCGGGATCGTCTGGGCGGTCGGCTCCAAGGTGAAGCGCTGGAAGGTTGGTGACGAGGTTGTCATCCACTGCAACCAGGATGATGGCGACGACGAAGAGTGCAACGGCGGCGATCCGATGTTCTCGCCCTCGCAGCGTATCTGGGGATACGAGACCCCCGATGGTTCATTCGCCCAATTCTGCCGCGTGCAGGATCGACAGCTCTTGGAGCGTCCCAAACATCTCACCTGGGAGGAAAGCGCTTGCTACACGCTGGTGCTAGCAACCGCCTACCGCATGCTGTTCGGCCATCGTCCGCACGTATTGCGGCCGGGCCACAACGTACTGGTTTGGGGCGCGTCGGGCGGACTGGGTTCCATGGCCGTGCAGTTATGTGCCACCTCGGGAGCCAGCGCGATTGGCGTCGTATCCGACGACGACAAGCGCGACTTTGTCATGCAGCTGGGTGCGCGCGGTGTCATCAACCGCAAGGACTTCGAATGCTGGGGCGAATTGCCAAAGGTTGGTACGCCTGAATACGACGCCTGGTTCAAGGCGGCGCGCAAGTTTGGCGCTGCAATCTGGGAGACCACCGGCAAAGGCAACAACGTCGATTGCGTCTTCGAACACCCCGGTCAATCGACCTTCCCGGTGTCGGTGTTCATCGTGAAGCGTGGTGGCATGGTCGTCATCTGCGCCGGTACGACGGGTTACAATCTCACGATGGATGCGCGCTATCTTTGGATGCACCAAAAGCGTGTTCAGGGCTCGCACTTCGCAAATTTGATGCAGGCCTCGCACGCTAACAAGCTGGTGATCGAGCGGCGCATTGACCCGTGCATGTCGGAGGTTTTCCCCTGGGAACAGATCCCCAAGGCACACATGCGCATGTACCGCAATGAGCACAAACCAGGCAACATGGCCGTGCTCGTGTCAGCGCCGACGACGGGCTTGAGAACCCTCGAAGATGTTCTCGAAGCGAGCCAGAAAATACGCAAAGAATAGCGCTACTGCATTTCTTAGCTCAGTCTGAGTGCGATGTTGGGTGTCGACTTAGCTAGCGCTTGCGCCCTTGGGTGCACCAGGGGGTGGCGCGTCGGCGTTGATGTGCGTGACTCCTAGGCGCTTAAACTCATAAATACCGCGATTGAGCTCAGCTCCCAGGATGACGATCAGCGCCGTCAACTGGAAGAAGATCAGAGCCACCATGAGCTGCGAGAGCCCCGCGTAGAAGCGAGAGTAGTCGCTGAAATCGAGATAGTAGGAATAAACGCTTGCGACGAGGAGCCAGAGGCCCATCGACATCAATACGCCGGGCCAAACGTCTTTTACTTCACGCTTTCCAGCCGCGAGCCAGAGATGGAATGCGATCAGCAGAGCAGCTATGACGATCGCCGCAAGACCGTAGCGAACGGTTGCCCCTAGCCACGTGCTATCGACAAGCGGTTGCGTCAGGTTTGGCTCGACACGTGCGGCAAGCGCCGGTGCGACAATGACCACCCAGGCCAGAACAAGCACAGATGCAGCACTGATGAGCACGAATAGCATGCTGCGCAACAAACACAGAAAATAGGATCGCTTCTCCACGACGCGATAAGCGCCGTTGAGCGCGGTTCGCAATGTCTCGATCGCCGTCGTTGCGAAGAACAGCGCAAGCCCCGCGCTCGCGGTCAGCAAGTCAATGCGGCTATTGCCCATGATCGACTCGACTTGCGGAGCAATGCCGGCTGCGACTTTCTGAGGTAGAATCTGGAACAGTTGCGCGACCGCTTCATTTGCGAGTTCCCGGCCGCCGAATACACCAGCAAGCGCCCCCAGGAAAATGCAAAACGGGAACAGCGAAACGACGAAGGAATATGCCATCGCTCCAGCCAACGCGAAACCGCTGTGTTCATAGAGACGGTAAATGGCCTCCAGCAGAGTTCGGTAACGCTGCATTCCGGGTCTCCTTGATCTTGCCCGGCGGGAAGCTAGCCTTGCGCTTGCGGCAGGTCTATGTCGGCGTTGCCGCGGCTTTGTCTGTCAGGGGCGTGGACTGAGGCGGCGTCCTTGCCTAGACTATACGGCGTGGAATTGAATGGAAAAGGCGCTTCGAGTGGCAGTTGAGTGCGGGCGTCAAGAGAGCGTCGATGCAAAGGGCAGGCGTGCGAAAGCGCCGGCGGCGCGCGTAACTGCGTCCCTTGTTCAGCGAATTGGCGCGTTCGAGCCTGATCGCCTTGCCGATCCCATGCCGCAGTTCCCGCACGATGATCTCACCCAGATCCGAGGCATCGGCCCCAGGATTGCAGAACGCTTGAACCTATTGGGGGTAGCGCGTTTCGAGCAGATCGCCGCTTGGACGGCTATCGATGTGCGGCGCTTGAGTGTGATACTCGGACTGGGTCGTACTATCAGCGCTCAAAAATGGATAGAACAGGCTGCGCTGCTGCGCGGTGAAGCGCCCGCACTATCGCAGGCGGAGACGACAGAGGCTGACGCGGCCCTCTCCATCGTGGAAGCAGAGGTGCCGCAACCTGCGTCTACCAAGATCCGGAGCGCAGTCGGCGGTCTAATCAATGCTCTTGAGCGCCTTGCCGCCTCGGCTCCGCAAACTCTAGGGGGCCGCGAATTTGGAACTGAGTATGAAACTGAACCCGATTGCGTGACGGAGCAGGCTGCCATGCCCCATTTAACAGTGGCGACGTGTGACTTTGGTCTGGAGGAAGGCATTGACCAGCAGTCCGAAGTTGGGCATGGCCCGCCACCCCTGTCGCCGCCGGTGCCGCAGGTGACCCTTCCGGTCGGATTTGAACACGCAGATGAGCACGAAGACGAGGAGCAGGCGTTGCGCATGATTGCTGCGCTGGCTGCGATGCCAAGTCTTGAGCCGGACTGCGCCGACCTCACGATGGAGGAATCCGATATCATGACGGACGAAGCCCAGATCACCATCATCGAACGAGCACCAGTGGAGTTTGGCGCGGAAGATGATTGGGGCAGGTGCGAGGAAGCGCAAAACGAAGGATTACAGCTATCGCGCCTGCATCGCGGCGATGAAGCACCCCAAATCAATACGGTTGCACATGCTGGCTACTACGACGATTTGGATGAGGCCACCGTCGAGATTTTCGACGTGATCGAAGGGGAAGAGGCCAATAATTCCTTAATTCCCCAAAAACAGGCTTCGGCGCGGCGGAAATACTTCAGGGCCCTGACGGGTGAGGGCGGCTAAGGCGCGCGCCCCAGCAACATCCGATTGCCTTGACAGCGATGTCGATTATCCTGCATCGCCATTCCATTCGCGGTGAGGCACATCGACCGCTGGCGAACCAATCCAAAAGGAGACCATGATGTCGACCGCCGCGCTCACGGCTGAGCAGAACATTCTCGCAGCCGGTTCCGACGCACTCCTTCAGCGCGCCGGCGACGCCGTCGCGGAGGCGGATCGCATCCTTCAATCTGCCAAGACAGGCGTGCGGGCCAAGATTGAGGACGCTGGCAGCGTCGATGCGGCCCAACACGCCGCCCACGGCCTTGCCTGGCTGGCCACCACGGTCGAAGGCCTGCGCCAGATGTCCGTATGGGCGGGACGGCTTTCACAGGACGGGCGTATTGGCGAGTTTGAGCGACTGATACTCGCGGCCGCATTCGCAGAGTACCTGGCGCAGATCAGCGGCGGCATTCCCATGAGCCAAGGGGAGATCATTCGCCCAGAGGCACTGGGCGTCTCCAGGGATGACATTCGCAAGTTCCAGGACGGAGTTGCCGACATTGTTTCGGCAGGCTCCAGCCAGGCATTGAAATCCAAGCTGGCCGAGCTGATCGCGGCGCAGCCGGAGGCCACCACGTTTGGAGACACTGGCCTCGATGAATTGCATCGCGAAATGCAAGAGCAGATGCGTCGCTTTTCCGAGGCCGAGGTCGTCCCGCACGCGCATGAGTGGCACCTCGCCAACGCCTATATCCCAATGGAGATCATCACTAAGCTTGCCGAGCTCGGAGTGTTTGGGCTGTCAATGCCCGAGGAGTATGGTGGTCTTGGCCTTGGAAAGGAGGCGATGTGCGTTGTCTCCGAGGAGCTGTCGCGCGGTTACATCGGCGTGGGCTCCCTTGGTACGCGCTCGGAGATTGCCGGTGAGCTGATCCTCAACAACGGCACAGACGAGCAGAAGCAGACCTATCTTCCCAAGATCGCAAGCGGCGAGATTCTGCCGACAGCCGTATTCACCGAACCCAACGTCGGCTCCGACCTTGCGTCCTTGAAGACGCGGGCCGTCAAGGAAGGTGACAGTTACGTTGTCACCGGCCAGAAGACGTGGATCACGCATCCCGTGCGTGCCGACCTCATGACGCTGCTCGTGCGCACCAATCCGGACGAGAAGGGCTACAGGGGCCTGTCCATGTTGCTGGCGGAGAAGCCGCGCGGTTCCGACGAAGAGCCCTTTCCTGCGGATGGCATGACGGGCGGCGAGATCGAAGTGCTCGGCTACCGCGGCATGAAGGAATACGACATCTCCTTCGACAACTTTAAGGTACCGGCCGCGCAGCTCTTGGGCGGCGCGGAGGGGCAGGGCTTCAAACAGCTCATGAACACGTTTGAGGGTGCGCGCATTCAAACCGCTGCGCGCGCAGTAGGCGTGGCCCAGTCGGCAATGGACTTAGGCTTAAAATACGCGCTGGAGCGCAACCAGTTTGGCAAGCCGATCTATGCTTTCCCGCGCGTGTCAAACAAGGTGGTTATGATGGCGGTCGAGACCATGGTCGCACGTCAGCTCACCTATTTTGCTGCGCGCGAGAAGGATCAGGGTCGCCGTTGCGATCTCGAAGCCGGCATGGCCAAGCTCTTAGGTGCGCGCGTAGCCTGGGCGAACGCCGACAACGCGCTGCAGATCCATGGCGGCAACGGCTTTGCGCTTGAATATCAAATCAGCCGCGTTTTGTGTGATTCTCGCATCCTAAATATTTTTGAGGGCGCGGCCGAGATCCAGGCGCAAGTCATTGCCCGGCGCCTCCTGGAGGGCGCGAACTAGGAACGAGAAGAGAGCCGATGCAAGAGCCGAGTCCCCGCGTCGTATCCCTCATTGCGAGCGCGACGGAGATTGTGCACGCGCTGGGTGCCGGCGGGACGCAGGTGGCGCGCTCACACGAATGCGACTGGCCGCCTGTTGTTCTCGATCTCCCTGCGCTGACGCGCCCGAAATTTAAGGTTGATGGCTCCAGCCGCGCCATTGATCAAGCCGTGCGCTCACTCGTCGAGCAAGGCCTCGCCGTCTACGAGGTCGACGCCGATTCCCTGAAGGCGCTCGCGCCTGACGTCATTCTCACGCAAGACCAGTGCGAGGTTTGTGCCGTTTCGCTCGCAGACGTGGAGCGCGCTGTGCGCTCTTGGACGGACCATGCAGCTGAGACCGTTTCGTTGCGCCCCCACACCATGGCGGACGTCTATGGGGACATCACGCGCGTCGCTGTGGCGCTCGGCCGTGCCCAGGACGGCGAGCGTCTCGTTGCGAGCATGCAAGAACGCATTGCGGCCGTATCAGTGGCGGTTGCCGGTCGGGCTAGACCGCGCCTCGCCTTCATCGAGTGGGTTGATCCGCCAATGTCGGGCGGTCACTGGATGCCAGAGCTGATCACGGCGGCCGGCGGCATCAACTTGTTCGGTGAAACCGGTGCATCATCGCCGTGGATCACTTGGAAGGATGTCGCCGCTGCAGACCCCGACGTGATCCTCGTTGCGCCTTGCGGCTACGACATTCCTATCACGGTGCGCGAAATGCGCGTGCTAGCCCACAATTCGCTGTGGCAAAACTTGCGTGCTGTGCACGAGGACCGTGTTTTCGTCACAGATGGCAACGCTTACTTCAATCGCCCTGGTCCCCGCCTCGTCGAGAGCGCGGAAATCCTAGCCGAAGTGCTGCACCCCGACGTGTGCGACTTTGGTCATCGCGGCAAGGCCTTCGTGCCTTACGCCGGCGACGTGACGCCCGTGCACGAAGCAACGCGCTCATGACTGGGCGGTCGATCCTGATCACCGGTTGCTCGTCGGGCATCGGTCTTGCTTCTGCGCGGGTGCTCAAGGCGCGCAGGTGGCGCGTTTTTGCTACAGCGCGCAGGGCCCAGGACATTATACGCCTCAATGAGGGGGAAGGCGTTGAGGCGCTGCACCTCGACCTTGCCGACCCCGCTTCCGTTGCTGCTTGCTCTGAAGAGGTGCTACGGCGCACCGACGACAAACTTTATGCGCTATTCAACAATTCCGCGTTTGCGCAGGTTGGCGCGGTGGAGGATTTGAGTGCCGAGTTGTTTCGCCGTCAGCTCGAAGTTAACCTCGTTGCTACCCACGAGCTGACGCGGCGCATTCTGCCGTCCATGCGCCGCAATGGTGAGGGCCGCATTGTGCAGTGCTCGTCCGTGCTTGGTTTTGTTTCTGGTCCGTTTCGCGGCGCCTACTGTGCCTCCAAGTTTGCGCTGGAGGCGCTATCGGATTCGATGCGGTTGGAGCTGCGCGATTCAGGCATTCGTGTTTCGATCATTCAGCCAGGGCCGATCTACAGTGGGTTCATCGAATCGGCTCTCAAGAATTTCAAGCAGACGATCGATATCGAGAGCTCGCACCACCGAGAGCTTTATCTTGCACGACTCAAACTGATGGAAGCCGGCGGCCAAAAGCGCTTCAAGCTGCAACCAGAAGCCGTTGCAGCCAAGCTCGTGCATGCGGTCGAAAGTCGCCGCCCCAAGGCGCGTTACCGCGTAACGATGCCCACACACTTTTCAGCCGTCATGAAGCGCATCCTGCCGACGTCGCTACTCGATCGCTTGCTTTTGAAGATGTGACTATTGCGTGACGACGCGCTGCATCAAAGACTTTGGTTCATGCGGCGCAGACGCTCAGCGAGTCGTCGCAGCAACTGTAGCGCAATCTTCGGGTTTTGTTCCACCATATAGAGAAACGCGCTTTCGTCGATGATAGCCACCTCGGTCGGCTCAAGTGCAACTGCTGTTGCACTTCGTGGGGACCCATCGAGCAGTGCCAGCTCGCCAAATATTCCGTTTGGGCCGATGTTCTCCAAAATGGTTCCGCTGGCCACGATGTTAACTCTACCAGAGCGGATCACATACATGTGGGCGCCCTCGTCATCCTGAAGAAAAATCTTATCACCGGCCTCGAATGTCTGAAGCGGAAATCCACCTTGGGCCAAGTGCTCAAAATCGAAGTTAGTCTCTGTCATATCTTGTGCCGTGCCATTGAGCGATGCGAAGCACAAAGACTAAGCCCACCCGATCTTTGCGACAACCATGCCAAGCCGGCGTTCTTAATCGCCTGCAGCACCGCTTTTCGCGCGTCCCCGCCGCATTTCACGCGTCCCCGCCGCGTTGTCGCAGGGCCCCAAACGCCTCGGTAACTGAAAGGGGCGCAATCAGCGCGACAAGGGCGTGTTTTTTGCTATATCGGCGTATACAGAGTTTGGAGGGAAAGCAGAATGGCCCAAGGACAAGCGTCTTCGACCTCAAGTTTGGGCCGAGTCGTTGACTATATATTCGGGCGCAACTCGCTCATTGGGCTGGCATCATTGATGCTGCTCGCCATATCCGGCTTTGCCACCTGGCATGGGATGCGCGACTTCATCATAGGCGTCTCGTCCTCGCCGCAGGCTCAACAGCAACAGCTGCCGGGCGGGATGGCCTTTTCCAACGACTATCTCGTTATTGCCGTTGTCGTCGCCCTCACGTTTTTGATGTGGCTTGCGCTGCGTGAGACTTTCGGCGCGCAGCGCCGATTCGCCGAGCGGCTCATTACGTTGCCGCTTTACCTTTTCCTCGCCGTCTGGTCGATCGGTTTTGGTTACGGGTTCTGGTGGAGCCTCATAGCCGGCGAAGAGGCCACACGAACGAGTCTGGCGGGCCTTCAAGAAGACGCGCGCGATGCGGCATCGGCCATCGCCGCACGGCTCGATGCTGTGCAAATTCAACTCGATAGCGTCGTCACCTGGTCCGATAGTCAGATGGCACGCGAAGAAACGAGTGGGGGCAGCTGCGGCATGCCGTCAGGAGCAGGCCGCGGTCCGCTCTACAACGCGCGCCGCAGTGTTCGTGATTCAGTCGCTTCGTTGCGGGACAGCATCGAGAACGCCTGGGTCAAACCGGTAAAGGCCGATTTGGCCAAGCTCCAGAAAAGCGCAGCGGATCTTGGCGGTGGCACCGTCGTAGACCGACAGCAGCGCTTCGAAGCGATGGCAACAAGCATTCGCGGCAATGCACGCAGCATCGCGGCGCGCAGCAATGAGCTGGGCGAATCGACCGCAGCCGAGATGCGTGCGCTCGCCGCTGCTGTCTCCATTCCACTGGGAGATAGCGGTTTTTCCTGTTACGACCCGACGTTGGCGCAGCGGCTAACCCAAGCTGCGGGTCAAGCCGATGAACCTATCAAGCTCAATCTGCGCGAGGCCACCTTCAACGAGGGACCGGCCGGCGTGGCGAACGCGATCAAGCATCTATGGCAAAACGTCGGTGCCTATCTGTCGAGCCTGACGAACTACGTTTTGTCGGGCGGAAAGGATACGGGCGATGCCGACTCCACCGGCGGCTCGCCCATTACCGGACGCAGCCTGATCGCGCTTCTTGCGACGATCGGCGTGGATCTGGGGCTGCTTGCACTCACGATTCTCAATCCGCCGTCCGTAGCGCCAATACGGCGGGATGCGCTGGCGCGCAGTCAGGCGCAAATTCCGCATTTGAGCGGCACCGTCATTCGCCAGATAGCCGGTGCAATTGAGACCGCCATCGCGCGCGCGCCCGGCGCCGATCTAGAATGGGTTCGAAAACACTTCATCTATCATGACGGCGCGTCGTACTTCATAATTCCAAACCTCTATAGCGTTGCCAAAGACAATAAGGCCGAAGAGCGTCGCGCGCTTGCCGTGAACCAATTGGGCGGTGTACTCAGCGAGCTCGACCTCGTTCGCACCCTGAGCGAAACAGAGCTGCGCCGGGCGCGCGAAGCCGAAGAGCGAGAGAGTCGCAGCACGTCGTCCAATCAAGGCAAAATCCGCAATCATGGGCTGTTCTCAAAGGGGCGGCGTGCATTGGCAATTGCCGGCTGGAGCGAGGAAGCCCAGAACGATATCGAGGCCTTTCGTCTCGTCCAACGCGAAGGGCTAACGCCCATTCTCACAGTGCTAAGCGAAGCCAAGATCGCCAATGCCGAAGATACGTCCTACAAGCTGACGCACGAGGAGACGAAGCAAGCCTATATCGAGCACCTCAGCAAGGGGCTCGAGCTTGATCCTGCGCTGAGAGCAGTAATCGAGAAGATCGACGCCGACGAAGGCGGGCTTTCAGGCGCGATGGTTGACTTCTTCAAGGCTGAACCGGCGATCCAGCAACACGTTACCAACGAGCTGTTGCGGCTCTCGAAGCAAATCGCCCTTCTGGATGATACGATTACTAAGGAATGGATGGCCGATCCGAAAATCACTTATTTGCGCTCCGAGCTCGAAGCCTCACGCCCTCAAGACGCGATAAAGATTTTCTACGCGCTTAAAACCATCAGCGATGACTTAGGCCGCACAAGCAGCCGCCCCGAGCTTCGCTCACGGATCGACGAGTTCCTGTCGCCGGAAAAACCGGTGACGGCGCAAGCCGTTATAGAGACGCTAAGAACTGCTGCAGCCTAGGCGCTTCGGGTTTTGGGCGCTCTTCACGTGCGGTGATAGGGGTGGCCCGCGAGGATCGTCGCTGCGCGATAGAGCTGCTCGGCGAGCACAACGCGCGCGAGTCCGTGCGGAAGCGTCATCGCACCGAGGGAGAGTTTCAGACTGGCGAGTTCCAGCACTGCCTTGCCATGGCCGTCCGGACCGCCGATCAAAAACGCTAGTTCCTTAGCCCCGCCATCGCGCCGCTGCGCGATCCATTGCGCAAAGGCCTCGCTCGACAGCGTTCGCTCGCGCTCTTCGAGTGCCACGACCATATCTGCTGTTCGAACCGCTTTAAGCAGGCGCTGAGCTTCATCGGCCTTTCGTAGGTCGGATGTTGCAGCGTGCGCTTCGCCAATCTCGACGGGCTTGATGTGCCCCAACCCTAGTGAGCGACCCGCCGCATCGAAGCGAGCGGCGTAGCGATCAAAAAGATCGCGTTCGGCACCGTCCTTCAGACGCCCGACTGCAGCAATGATAAGGCGCATGTGCGCCACCTCCCGCTTGTCCCGCGGGACGCCCTAGGTCGCCGGCGTGACGCTTCAGGTCAATGCGCGACGTGTTCGGGTGGCCGGTCCGCAGACCACATTTTCTCGAGGTTGTAGAAGTCGCGCACCTCGGGCCGAAACACGTGCACAATGATGTCGCCGGTATCGATCAGCACCCAGTCACAGGTTTCCTGGCCCTCAATACGCACCCGGCCAAGACCCTTTTCTTTAAGCTTGCGCTGGAGCTGGTCGGCGATCGCGCCAACATGCCGATCTGAGCGACCGGATGTGATCACCATGAAATCACCGATGGAAGACTTTCCTGCCAGATCGATCGTGACCACTTTTTCGGCTTTGGCTTCGTCGAGCCAGTGGACAATCTCTTCAAGTTGTGCGGCTGGCTTTTGCCCTTCTGACAATAGCTCAGCGGGAGGCGTGCCCTGTCGGGCACCCTCAAGTGCGGTTCGCATCGTGTGCTGGTCGTCCTTTCCTCATCCACCCCAAGAGGGCTGACGCGCAGTTGCCGGCTTCGCCCAGCAAATCTGGCGCATGTTTCGGCAGGTGCATCGACACTTCGTCCTGCCAGCACACAACATAATAGTTCATCGCCGGCGGCATCAATAGTCCTTGCTCAGCAATATGAAGTTGAACTGGGGGGCATGTGCCACAAAAGTGTGACATTTCCGCACCTTGTCAGGGCCGAACGCCCTTCCGCAGCGAGGTCGAAGACTGCTCCGACAAGCGGGTGGTAAGGAACACCCAGGCAGGTGGTTTGCGGTTCGGCAATGAAGATGCTGCCTCTTCGACCAGACGCCGGCTGGCCATCCAGCGGGCCGCGGGCGAGGCCAGAGCCTTCAATCGCCAGCCGGGCCGATCGATTACGACGATAGGCGCCAAGCGGGCGATCTGGCGCCAGTGCTGCCAATGGTGGAACGTGGCGAGGTTGTCGGCGCCCATGATCCAGACAAAGCGGACGCGGGGATAGCGTTGCTTGAGATAGAGCAAGGTCGCAATCGTATAGGGACTGCCAAGTGCGGCTTCAAATCCCGTTACGGGCATGGCCCTGCCTTCGGCAAAGGCGCGTGCCGACGCCTTGCGCTCTGTCAGCGGTGGCAACCCTGCGGCCGGCTTTAATGGGTTTGCAGGCGTCACCATCCACCACACCGCGTCGAGGCGCACCCGGCGCATCGCGGTACGTGCGCCAATCGCGTGACCCTCGTGCGCCGGATTATACGAGCCCCCCATGAGCCCAATGCGCTGGCCGGGTGCGGTCAACGGAGGGCGCGCCTTGAGGGAGGCGAAGCTGTGAAGTGCGGATCGGTGCAATCGGGCATCCATCGTAGATCAGATCTTAGCCAACGATTGTAGGAGGTCAGGCGCCCTCCCGCGAGCCGCTAACTTGGCTAGTGCGGTCGGAAGTGCCTCGCAGATGCAACCTGGCGGCGGCCGCTGCATGGTTTGGGCGATGGAGGCTCACACAGGCTTGGCCGCCGGCTGAGTTGCTGACTGATCATCTGCTGCGCCATCAGCGCGTTGCTCAGCGGGTTTGTCCGCTCGCATAAGATTATGGGCGGTGTTGACAATTGCGATGTGCGAAAAGGCTTGCGGGAAGTTGCCGACGAGGCGTTTGGCGGTCGGGTCAAATTCCTCTGACAGAAGGCCCACATCGTTGCGCAACGCCAAGAGCCGCTCGTAAAGTATTTTGGCGTCTGCATGCCGGCCCAAAAGAACCAGGTTGTCGGCAAGCCAAAAGCTGCAGGCCAAAAACGCGCCCTCACCGACAGGCAACCCATCGCTTCCCTTACGCGTGTCATAGCGCATCACGAAACCGTCGGCGGTAAGCTTACGCTCGATCGTTTCAACAGTGCCGCGTACGCGCGGATCGCTGGCGGGCAAGAAGCCAACCAACGCGATGAGCAAAGTACTGGCGTCGAGTTCGTTGGCACCATAGTGCGCCACGAATGCACCGATGTCCTTGTTGAAGGCGTGTTGACACACCTCCTGATGGATTTGGTCGCGAAGCTTGCGCCAGCGGTCGACGGGCCCCTTCAGGCCGAACCGCTCGGCGCTCTTGATGGAACGATCGAGGGCAACCCAGGCCATGACCTTTGAGTATGTAAACTTCTGCCGGCCGCCGCGGGTTTCCCAGATGCCGTCGTCAGGACGGTCCCAGATGGTTTCCAGATGCTTGACGAGGGCAATTTGCAACGCCCAGCCGGCGTCGCTAGTCATCAGCCCAGCCATACGGCCCTGATGTACGGCATCCATGATCTCGCCATAGATGTCGAGCTGCAACTGGTTGGCCGCCGCGTTGCCAATGCGCACGGGCCTGGCGCCTTCGTATCCGTCGAGCCATGGCACCTCCCATTCGTTGAGGCGGCGCTCGCCGGCGATGCCGTACATAATCTGAACCTGTTCAGGCGACCCGGCGATGGCACGGATGAGCCAATCGCGCCATGCCAAGCCTTCCTCGATATGGCCGGAATTCATGAGCGCAAGCAGCGTGAATGTCGTGTCGCGCAGCCAGCAATATCGGTAGTCCCAGTTGCGTTGGCCGGTGAGCTGTTCGGGCAATGACGTCGTCGCCGCCGCAACGATGCCGCCTGTGTGACGGTAGGTCAGCGCCTTGAGCGTGATCAGCGATCGCGTAACGGCATCCCCGTATTCCGCCACTGGCTTCGATTTCTTGCACCAATCGCGCCAGAAGGTCTCGGTTTTCTCCAGCGCCTTGTGGGGATCAAGGACCGGAGGCGGCGGCCGATAGGACCTGGAGTAGCTGAGTACGAACGGTATCGTTTGGCCGGCCGAGACGGTGAATTCAGCAACCGTCTTCATGTCTTTGCCGATCAGTGGTACAGGCGTTCGCAACAAGGCCCGATCCGGACCGGCGATCGCACTCAGAGTCGTATCGTCAATCCGGCTCACCCAGGGAACGAGAGAGCCGTAGTCGAAGCGCAGGATCATTTCGGTGCGCATCGCGACCTGCCCGCGCTTGCCGATCACGAGACGAACGACATCTGATGAGCGATCGCGCAGCGGCATGAAGTCAAGGACAGCGACCTCTCCGTCTTCCGTCTTATGGATCGTCTCTAGGACGAGGGTATTCTTACGATAGGACCTTGTGGTCTTCGCGTTCAGGTCGACAGGAGACAGGCTCCAGTGGCCATTTTCCGGCTTGCCGAGAAGTGCGGAGAAGCATGCGCCGCCATCGAACCTCGGCCAGCAAAGCCAATCGATGGAGCCGTCCTTCGAGACAAGCGCCGTCGTTTCACAGTCGCCTATCAGGGCGTAGTCTTCTATTAGAGAAGGCGTGGCCGTATCTCCTCGTCCTTGACCTTTGATTGCAGAACTCGCGATCGGAAGGCAAGTGCTGCCACTATTTTGGCCGGGTCTGACCTGTGCCGCGGACGAGGTATTTGAAGCTCGTCAACTGCTCGACGCCGACGGGGCCACGTGCGTGCAACTTGCCCGTCGCAATGCCGATCTCGGCGCCAAAACCGAATTCGCCCCCGTCGGCGAACTGCGTCGAAGCGTTGTGCAGTAGGATTGCCGAATCGACGGACTTGAGGAATTGCTCGGCGGTCGTCGCGTTGCCCGTGATGATTGCGTCGGTGTGTTGTGTGCCGTACGTGTTGATGTGTGCGATCGCCGCATTGACGCCCTCGATGGTTTTCACTGCGATGATGGCATCAAGATACTCGGTTCCCCAATCGGCCTCCGTCGCGGGTTTCACGCGAACATCCGCCTTTTGAGTCGCCGCATCACCGCGCACCTCGCAGCCGGCGTCCAAAAGCGCTTTCGTGAGCGCCGGCAGGACGTCTGACGGTGCCGCAGTATCAACGAGCAGCGTCTCCGTTGCCCCGCAAATGCCGGTTCTCCGCAGCTTGGCGTTGAGCACCACCTCAACAGCCATGTCGAGATCGGCGTCGCGATCGACATAGGTGTGGCAAACGCCCTCAAGGTGCGCGAACACCGGCACGCGCGCTTCCTTCTGCACGCGCTCCACGAGGTTCTTGCCGCCGCGCGGGACGATCACGTCGATGTTGCCGTCGAGACCAGCGAGCATCAGCCCGACGGCTTCGCGATCCGTGGTTGGCACGAGCTGGATCGCAGCTTCAGGCAGCTTGGCGGCCTTCAGTCCCTCGACGAGGCACGCGTAAATCGCCTGGCTCGAAAGATGGCTTTCGGAACCACCGCGCAGGATCGCCGCGTTGCCGGCTTTCAACGCCAGGGCACCGGCATCTGCGGTGACGTTGGGGCGGCTTTCGTAGATGATGCCGATTACGCCAAGCGGCACGCGTACGCGTTGGAAGGCGAGCCCATTGGGGCGCGCCCACTCCGCAAGCACAGTGCCGACTGGGTCGCCTAGTGCCGCAATGTCTTCAATGCTCTTGGCAATTCCGGCGACGCGGCCTTCGTCGAGCATAAGCCGATCAACAAACGCGGTCGGACGACCTGCCACTTTCGCAGCCTCAATATCTTTTGCGTTGGCGGCAAGGATATCGGGCGTCGCCGTTCTTAGTGCGGCAGCAGCGGCCTTCAGCGCGGCGTTCTTTGCCTCTGTCGGAGCGAGCGCCAGCTCGTGTGCGGCTGCGCGCGCACGCTGTCCGATCGCGCGCATGATCTCCGCGTTCGCCGTGGGCTCAATACGCTCTGGTTTATTCATGCTATCTCAACTCAGTCCTTTGCGGTGCTCCTGTGCAACGCCATATCATCGCGGTGTATGAGTTCATCACAGCGCGACACTCCCAAGATCTCGACTATCTCACTGCTTTTGTGGCCAATGATACGCGTCGCATCCACCTTCGCATAGGCGATGAGCCCGCGCCCCAATTCGCGCTCGTCCACGGCCCGAATGACGACAGCATCACCCCGATCGAAGTTACCCTCCAGGCGCACAACCCCTGCTGGCAAAAGGCTTTTTCCAGCCGCGAGCGCCTTCTCCGCACCGGCGTCGACAAAAACGTGACCCTTGGGCTCAAGCTTACCGGCGATCCAGCGCTTTTTGGCAGTCAGCGGGTCCGACGGCGCGAGAAACCATGTGCAAGCGCAGCCCTTAGATATCTGCCTTAAGGGATTTAGAATTTTGCCGCTCGTGATCACCATGTGGGTGCCGGCGCTGAGAGCGATTTTGCCGGCTTCCAGTTTGGTTTTCATGCCGCCCTTGGAGAGTTCCGTTCCAGCATCACCCGCCATCGCTTCGATTTCCGACGTGATCGCGGTGACGACGTCGAGGCGCCTGCCGGAATTCTCCGTACCTGGGGGTGTGGTGTAGAGCCCGTCGACGTCCGACAACAGCACGAGGCAGTCGGCCGAAACCATCGAGGCAACGCGCGCCGATAGCCTATCGTTGTCGCCATAGCGGATCTCGTTCGTCGCCACGGTATCATTCTCATTGACGACAGGTATCGCGCCCAGATCCAGCAGAGTCTCGATCGTGTAGCGCGCATTAAGATAGCGGCGACGCTCTTCAGTATCGCCCAGTGTCAGCAAGATTTGCGCTGCCGTCATACCGCGCGCCCGTGCCAGTTCCTGGTAGGCGTGAGCAAGACTAATTTGTCCTGTGGCAGCGGCAGCTTGGCTTTGCTCCAAAGCGAGCGGACCTTTAGCAAGCTTCAACGTGTGGCGTCCGAGCGCTATGGCGCCGGAGGAGACGAGCACGACCTGCTTTCCGGCGCTGATGAGCTGAGCCACGTCATCCATCAGCGAGGTGAGCCAATCTGACTTGAGCGCGCCTGTCCCCTTGTCGGTGAGCAGCGACGAGCCGATTTTGACGACGATACGCTTCGCCGTTGTCCACTCGGGACGGGCGGCGTTGCGGGCGTCAGGGGAAAGGTGTTTCGATACGGACATGGAGCAAGATTTGGCAGCAACAGGATCTAGAGAGCGGATAACGCGCTGTTCGCATAGCAGAAAACGGGGTGGAGAGGGCAGAGGATAGAAGAGTTTGGTTTGTAACGCTTGTTGGTGGCCTAAACCGGGCCGGCGAAGGAGGCGCGGGCTTCGCTAACGAACCTACGGCTGAGTTCGGGGGATTTTCGGCCATCTTTGCCCTCGATGCCGGTATGGACATCCACCCCGGCAGGTTGAACGGCAGCGATTGCAGCGCGTACGTTATTGGCGTTAAGGCCGCCCGCCAAAATGACTGGGACGGGGGAGATTTCGATAATCTTGCGACTGATGTCCCAATCGTGGGTCTTGCCTGTCGCTCCTCGCGCGCCGGTGACCGGATCGAACGTGTCGGTAATGAAGGCATTCACCAGCGGTGCGAACCGCGCCAGTTCATCGCGCAAGTTTTTGAAGTTATCGCCGCGCACGATGAGGCTCTTGATGACCCGTAAGGTGGGCCTCGCACTGCGCAGCCGCTGCAACTCGATCACGCTCACCTCTCCATGAAGTTGGACCAAGCTGACGCCCAGTTCGCGACATAGATCGATGATTGCCGAGGCCGTGCTCAAATAGGTAATGACAAAGAATGTCGAGCGATCACCGAATTTTGCGACAATCGCGGATGCGTCCTTAACGCTCAGATCCTCCTCATGGTGATCAAGCACCAATGGGAATCCGAGAAACTCGAACCCAGAAGCAATAAGCATCTCGGCTTCCGCCGAGTCGATGACACCGGCGACGTGAAGGAGCCCCTTCTGGGTTGCGGTCATCGGATTGTTCCCGCGCGGCCTGATGAAGGCAGGGGCACCTTTATTGCACAAATTAAGGTCGCCACGGCCCCTGCGTTTCTGACGGCTCGGCAGCCTCCCGTTTCTCTACGTTGCGCATTACGCGAGCGAGGGCAAAAAGCGCATCTCTGACGCCTGCGCCTGACACAGCGGATAACACGAGCGGTGTTTTCTTTGCCGCTTTCTTGAGTGCGTCGGCGCGTTGCGAAAGCGTTGCCTCGTCGACGGCGTCGCACTTTGACAACGCAACGATCTCTTTCTTCGCTTCGAGCCCCGCCCCATAGGCTTTAAGCTCGCGCCGCACAGTGCGATAGGCGCCCTCAACGTCCTCTTGTGTGGCATCGACGAGGTGTAGAAGTACCTTCGTTCGCTCCACGTGGCCGAGGAAGCGTGTGCCGAGGCCGGCGCCTTCGCTTGCGCCTTCGATGAGGCCTGGGATGTCAGCGAGCACGAAGTCGACTTCGCCCGCGCGCACCACACCGAGATTAGGATGCAGGGTGGTGAAGGGGTAGTCGGCGATCTTTGGCTTCGCCGCGCTGACAGTTGCTAAGAATGTAGACTTGCCGGCATTTGGTAGACCGACAAGGCCCGCGTCGGCGATCATCTTGAGCCGAAGCCAAATGGTGAACTCCTCGCCCGGCAGGCCGGGATTTGCGTGACGCGGTGCCTGGTTCGTCGAAGACTTGAAATGCGCATTGCCGAACCCGCCGTTGCCGCCCTTGGCCAGAAGGGCACGGTCACCTGGCTTCTCCAAATCGGCGAGAAGCGTCTCCTGGTCTTCTGCGAAGATCTGCGTGCCGGGCGGCACCTTGATGATGCAATCGGCGCCCTTCGCGCCGGAGCGATTTTGGCCCATGCCGTGGCCACCCGTCTTGGCCTTGAAGTGCTGTTGATACCGGTAGTCGATCAGAGTGTTGAGGTTTTGCACGCACTCGGCCCATACGTCGCCGCCCTTGCCGCCGTCGCCGCCATCGGGACCGCCAAACTCGATGAACTTCTCGCGCCGAAAGCCGACGCAGCCAGCACCACCATCACCCGATGAAATGTAGATCTTGGCTTGGTCCAGAAACTTCATATCGTGCTCCGCCGCCAGGCCGCCAAAATGGGGCGCCGTCGCGCGTATTTTAATGTCTCAACCTCAGTATTTCGCGCCTCACACCACTGGGTGCCCCTGCCCACGCGGCGAAAGTCGAGCTTAGTGATGACGCGAGCAGATGCCGTGTTGTCGACGAAGTGTCCACACGTTAAGCGTCGAATTCCGCACTCTCCAAAGCAATAATCCATCAAGGCTCGCGCGGCTTCCGTGCCGTATCCGTTGCCCCACCAGGCCTTGCCGATCCAATAGCCTATCTCAGCTTGGGCAGGCTCGACCTCAATAAAGCCAACCGCCCCGATCAGGTTTCCCTCATGCTCAACGCCGCGCACAAACTCGTCAGTGGCGATCGATGCGATCCAATGATCGGCATCGAGGAGCGAGTAGGGGTGTGGGATACGCGACGTCATGCGCGCCACGTCCCACTCGCCGGCGAGGGCCGTAATGCGGCTTGCGTCGCGCGCTTCGATAGGCCGGTAGGTCAAACGTTGCGAGCGCATACTTGTTCGCGCTCCAATCCTGTGTCGCTCAATTAGCGGTAATGATATGAAAAAGGGGAATGCCGCGACATCCCCCATTTAATTTCTCTGGGCAATGCATGGCACCCGTGCGCTATTCGGTGGCGCCGGTGTCCTCGGAGCGAACAGAAACGTACACCCGGCCTTTTCGCTTGGTCCTAAACTCGACTGCGC
>CAZURR010000037.1:0-22713 GCA_964622715.1 uncultured Hyphomicrobium sp.
CGATAAGCAGCAGCCGGCGCAATAGCGCCCCTGAGTCGAAAGAAAAACACCCGGCGCCAAAGACGCCGAGTGCTGTCGATCTCTAAAATGCAGCCGTACTTGGCGCTGGCGCGCGTTATGCAGCCCTGCTCTCGTCACCGTCGGCAGCCTCGGCAGCCAGCCGGCGTCCACGTGCGCTCTTTGACAGAACTTCCGTGATGCGCTGCACGGCGCCGCGTTCGTCGAGTTTATCGACAACGGCAATTTCACGGGCCATACGATCAAGGGCGTCCTCATAGAGCTGGCGCTCCGAATACGATTGCTCAGGCTGAGCATCGGAGCGGTAAAGGTCACGCACAACTTCAGCAATCGAAACGAGATCGCCGGAGTTGATCTTGGCGACATATTCCTGCGCGCGCCGGCTCCACATCGTGCGTTTCACGCGGGCGCGGCCCTTCAGGGTATCCATCGCCTTCTTGACAACCCCTTCCTCGGACAGCTTGCGCATACCGACACTCTCAAGCTTGCCGGTTGGCACACGCAGCGTCAGCTTCTCCTTATCGAAACTGATGACAAAGAGCTCGAGCGAAATGCCGGCGATCTCCTGCTCCTCAATTCCGATAATGCGGCCGACACCATGAGCGGGATAGACGACGAAATCGCTGGCTTTGAAGCCATGGCGCTGGCTGACGGGCTTCCTCTTTGCCGCCATCAACTTACGCGCAACTGCCGCCTTCTCCGCAATCGACTTCGGCGTTGACGCCGCTTTGGGCGTTGGTGCCGCCACGGATGCGGTGATCTTTTGCGCGGCCGGCTTAACCGCCGCGGCAACCGCACGGGCCGGAGCTGCCCGCGGCGCAGCCTTCTTAGTAGCGGCGGTGGCTTTCTTGGCTGTCGGCTTCACGGCGCGGCTAGCCACGGCAGCCCTGACGCGCGCCGACTTTGCACGCGACTTGACGGTAGCAGCCGTTCCTGATGTCTTTGTTGCAGACGGCTTCGTGCTCTTGGCGGAGGCCGCCGCCTTGGCGACTGTTTTGCGCGCTGCTGGCTTGGCTACCCGACGACCCGGCCTCTTGGCCGCCGTCTTGGGGGCGGCTTTCTTACTGGCGGCACGGGCGGATTTGGCCGACCGGCCGGCAGCGGGCAATTTCTTCTTCTGAGCCATTAGGGTCGTCTCACTTTCTCGTCTGGTACTGCGAACATTGAATTCGGGGCAACCGCGTACTTAGCCCTTGCGCGGCAGAACAATCGCCGCTGTTCGGGGCGCCTCATTGATGGACACGTGCCCGTTGCCGGCCGAATCGCGATCCTGTGGTGTGACTTGAGTTTGTACCAAAATCACTCGTTATCGGTCCGCAAGCGGCCCGATTATTGCTGGTGCAACGGAAGGGCGGATACTGTTTGTTTCGCTCCTGTTCCGAATTCGTACTCTATTCTGTGGGTCAAGAAATGATACCCTAACACAAATCTCATCAAATATGAAGCGCGGCACCCGTGTAGGCTGTGCGCCCGCTTGCCGTAGAGCCCTGACTAGCCTGCGTTTCACGAGGATCGGCTCAAATTGCCGCAACCGATAACCGGATCAAAAGTCAGGGAAATTAGTCCCCTTCTCCCGGATTTGGTGAAAAGTACTTCTCGAACTTGTTCTGCTCGTCCTTAAACGCGTCCGCGTCGGGCGGAGCCTCCTTCTTGGAGGTGATGTTCGGCCAAGTCTCTGAGTACTTGCGGTTGAGCTCCAGCCACTTCTCCAACCCTGGCTCGGTATCGGGCTTGATCGCGTCCACAGGACATTCTGGCTCGCAGACCCCGCAATCTATGCACTCGTCGGGATGAATGATGAGCATATTCTCACCCTCGTAGAAGCAATCGACAGGGCAGACCTCCACACAATCGGTGTATTTGCACTTAATGCACTTCTCATTGACGATATAGGTCATCGTATCCGATCGGTCCCGCTACTTAGGGTGATATGGGCCTGACCCCGTTCTCTAACGAGAGCCGGTTCCTGGCGGCGCACGCTGGTTAGCAGAAAATTCCGGCTGGCATCAGCGAATTTTCGCGTTCAGACGTTCGATATCACGACGTTCTTTCTTGGTCGGCCGCCCCGTGCCCAGCGGCCGCCGACCAGGGCTGACCCCGTTACCACGCGTGCTTGGTTCATTGAGCGACATCTTCCGCTGAGGTTTGGGCAGATCAGTCAATGCTGTCAATTCCTCATAGAGCGTGTTCGCGACAGCTGCAGGCCCGCGCCTGAGGCCGAGTCCGAGCACTTTCAACACGCGCACCCGCCGACTGACAACAACCGTCAGAACGTCATCCACGCGAACCGCAAAGCTCGGCTTATCGACACGCGCACGATTGACGCGCACCTTGCCTGAGAGCACGAACGCCGTAGCAAGCGTCCGCGTCTTTGCCAGCCGCGCAAACCAAAGCCATTTGTCCAGGCGTTGTGTTTCCTTAGCGGCGCCTGCTTCCTGCGGGCCGCGGAGCCTCAAGTGCCGCTCTCCTTGCTGCGTTTCTCTAGTGCGTCGCGCAGCGCACCCAGTGCGGCGAAGGGCGAGTCGGGATCCGCGCCGACTTTGCGCGGCGGCGCTGCCGAGATGACCTCTGGCGCGCGGCGCTCATCTCGCAAGCGCCGCTCCCCTCCTTTAGGCCGCCGGTGATGTCTGTCGTGCGAGAGGTCAGGGCGATTTTTTGCGCGGTTGCGTCTTACGTCGCGGCGATCGTCGCGAGATTCGGCCGGTTTCTGTCGATCCTTACCATTGGCGCCTGCAGCTTCAGGGGCGCCGGTGGTCTGACTTTGTGCTGCCTTGTCATGGGGGCGCTTGCGGGCCCGGTTCGCGGGATCCTTACGGCGCTCATTGCGTTGGTGCCGGCGCGGTCGCCAGACCTCCTCCAATTGCGGTTCCGATTGCGACTCCAAGGCCTCGGCCGGTGCTTTGCCGGCTTCCGGCACTGCGCCCGGCCCGTCAGGCGTTTCCGGTTTCGTCGGTGCTATCTCCTCAGCCGACGCAGGCCCTTCCTCGACTGGCGGTTCGCCGTCGGCAGAGGGCGTTGTTGCGGCTGGAGCAGAGGCCGGCACCGCATGCGCCGTCTTTGCCGGCCGGCGCTCAGCGCAGAAACCGAGTGCTTTAAGAACGCCGCTCAGTTCATCGGGCGAACACCCAAGAACTGACATCATTTCGGGCGTAACGGTGAAACCACCATCGCCCGTCGCACCCTTCGGCGGCTTGGCGCCGTCATCAGAATTGGCCCGCCAAGACAGAAGCGATCGGATCATATCGGCGAGGCGTTCCAGCATATCGAGGCGTACCGCGCGCGAACCGCACACATGGTAACCGCACGCTCTATAGAACGGCTCGGGAATTGCCGGGTCGGGTGCAAAAGACGTGAGACCGGCACGCGGTGGTTCGGGCAGCGCCTCCAAAGACTTGCCCGTAACGCTGGCGCTCTGGAGTGACCAAAGGGCGAGCGCCAAATCAGCCGCGGCCGGCTTCAATAGCAGTGGAACGTAAACGTTGAAGGCACCGAAGCGAACGCCGTACTTGCGCAGCTGCGCACGCGCCGTTTGATCGAGCGACTTGATCTCGTCGGCAACTGTCTCGCGCTTCAGAATGCCGAAATTTTCTCTAAGTCGGAAGCCAATGCCGCGGGCGAGACCGGAGATGTCCTCCGCTTTTCCGATATCGACCAGTGGCTTCAGCCTCTCGGCGATCTTCTGCGATAACCATGTCTCGAGTCGTTCCTGGATCTTTTCGTGATCAGGTGCGGAAAGATGCTCATCGGCAAGAAGTGTGAGCGATGGTTTGAGTGGATCGTCCGTCGCCTCGATATAAGCGATCTCCTCATCCTTCCACAGGATGCGACCATGCCTGGTCAGGCGAAAGGCGTCGGGCTGAGCTGCGCCAACACGGCGGGCGCGCATCGCCAGTTCGCGCGCCAAAACATGAGCGGCCGCATTGCGTGTTGCCTTGCCGTGGATACCTTCGCCGCCAGCGTCCGAAGAAAACCGAAATCCCTTTAGCTTGCCGACGTAGTGGTTCTCGACGCGGATTGTGCCATCGTCCGCGATCTCAGCGTGCAACTCTTCCTTGTCACGCATGCCCTTCATGAGAGCGCTGGTGCGCAGATCAACAAAACGCTGCGTCAAACATTCATGCAGCGCATCCGATAGCTTGTCCTCGATCTCCCTCGCGCGGCTCTGCCAGTGCGCAGGATCCGCAAGCCAATCGGCGCGGTTTGATACGAAGGTCCATGTCCTGATGTGGGCAATCCGATTTGCCAGCGTATCGATGTCGCCATCGGTGCGATCGGCAAAGTCGACCTGCTTGGCAAACCAATCCTCTGGAATGCGCTCATCGGAACTCATCAGGAATTTGTAAAGGCTCGCTACTAACTCCGCGTGGTTCTGACCCGAAATCTTGCGGTAATCAGGAATTTGGCAGACGTCCCACAGCTTGGCGACGCCCGCTGGAGCACACGCCATGCCGGCGATCTCTTTGTCCGCGCTCACTGTTTCCAATGCGGTCACGTCGTCTGTCATACGCGCGCGCGTCATGCGCTGCTCGCGTGGCATGGCGCGCAAAGATTCCCTGAGGCCTTCAAGAGTCGAAAAATCAAGGCTCCGGCTGCGCCACTGCAGCACGCGCACGTGATCGAAGTTGTGGGTCTCAAGACGCTCAATCGTATCGGAATTGAATGGCTCAGCCGAGCCAGTGACACCAAAGGTGCCGTCGTTCATGTGCCGGCCGGCACGACCCGCAATTTGACTGAGCTCCGAGGGCGTCAGGCTACGGTGCTTCTGGCCGTCAAACTTTCGCGCCGCCGAAAAGGCGACGTGATCGACGTCGAGGTTGAGCCCCATACCTATGGCGTCGGTCGCTACGAGATAGCCGACATCGCCCGACTGATAGAGCGCAACTTGAGCGTTGCGCGTCCTTGGCGACAGCGCACCCAGGACGACGGCCGCGCCACCGTGTTGGCGCCGGATGAGCTCAGCGACAGCGTAGACGTCCGCCGCCGAGAAGGCGACCACGGCCGAGCGCTTCGGCAGACGCGTGATTTTCTTTTGTCCGGCGTAAGTAAGCTTAGATAGTCGTGGCCGCGAGATGAAATTGGCGCCAGGAATGAGATCGCTGATCGCAGCGCGCATCGTTTGAGCGCCGAGCAACAGCGTTTCGGACCGGCCACGAGCATGAAGCAGCCGATCAGTAAAGACATGGCCGCGCTCAGGATCGCTTGCGAGCTGGATCTCATCGACGGCTAGAAAATCCACGTCAACGTCGCGCGGCATCGCTTCGACGGTGCACACCCAATATCGCGCGCGTTCTGGCTTGATCTTCTCCTCGCCCGTCACCAGCGCGACCTTGTCGGCACCCACGCGCGCTGAGATCTTGTCGTAGACCTCGCGGGCGAGAAGACGCAACGGCAAGCCGATCATACCACTCTCGTGGCCGATCATGCGTTCGATGGCGAGATGCGTCTTGCCGGTATTGGTGGGCCCCAAAACCGCCGTCACGTGGCGGATCCGGGTTTCGAGGTCGCTGCCCATTGAGATAGGCCTCCTCAATTTACACTAACGTTGCCATCGCAAAGGCTTACACAGAGATCAAGAGTTTTGTTCTTGGGTGACATACTAAAGGACGGGCACAACACGTTCGCTCACCCCGGAAGGCGAACGCTTATAGAGCATACATGTTCCCAGTAGTTGCCCCTCGCTGCCAATGTCAATCTTTGGACGCGTCTACTGCTTGAAAGCAATACGCTTCCTGTCCGGCATCGTAATCACAATCCGATTCGACGTTAGCACCGCATTGCCCGCGATAGTTGGGACCGTAATGCGCGACGGGATGACGATTTTCGCTTTTGGCACGCGCCGCAGCTTAACTTCAGCATTTCCGGTGATGACAGAGCTCTCTTCACCTTTACTATGGCCGGAAATGGGCACGAAACGGACGCTGCAGACGATGTTACTCGACGACTGCCGTTTGGGCGTAAAAATAAGATCAAAGCGCTGATTGCCGTCAAAGACCGAGATCGTACGCCGACAGGGATCCCCTGTGCCGTCAAGCGATAGCGCCATGATAGCGCTCAAAGGATCCAGCACATTTTCAAGATGCTTCTCTGTCACAGGGATTTTATGCTTCGACGGCTTCTTCCGCTTCTTCGGCACAAATTCCACATTCGTCACGCCCCTATCGTCAAATGCCATATTGAGCGTGGACCGCTTCTTCTTTCCAATGAGCGGGTTCTGCTTAAAGCGGTACATGTGGCTTTCCGGTTTCAGCTCCTCCGACACAAAAGAGCCGGCGCTGCGCATCACCGCGGAGTAGTCGAGGACTGCGGTCTCGATCTTGGCATCCGCAACGAGGCTGTATTTGCCGCCGCCGAGCTCTGACTTGAAGCGATAGGAGCCGATGTCGCCGAATACACCAAAGCTGATCCGGTAATTCGCGGTCACGCTCGCCGGAAACGTCGCGGCGGCCGGTCGCTTCGGAGCCGCAAAAATCTGGGTTGGCAAACCCATCGCGACAGCAAGAACTAAGCTGACCATTACAAACGCGATCGATCGAGCACGATTGGCCCTAATCGGTACCTGGCACTTCATGATATAATCTGTCCCCAGCGCGTGACGCTTCTTTAGTCCGCGGTAGTGGGCTTTTACGACAAATCTGTGGCCCGGACCAGGGTGGTCATCCCGCCACGATGAGGCAAAACTCAGCTGTAAATGGCTTCTCAAGGGCGCGCCGGGCTGCCAGCCCATGTAACACCGCCAGCCATCCCTTAGGGCGCCGTGCCTTGACGCCGCTGGGACCCTCGGGCATAGACAGCGCCACAGCTCCACCGGCCGTGCTGATGAGAGCAATTCTTTTTGTATCATCCGCCCACGTAAGCCGCTGCTGAACGTGGGGGTGAAGGAGCTTGAAATGACAAGGCGTTGTGAGCTGAGCGGTAAGATGCCCCTTTCTGGGCAGCTGAGGAGCCACGCCGAGAACAAGTCAAAACGGAAGTTCCGTCCCAACCTGTGCGAGGTCACCCTGCTGAGTGACGCACTTGGACGGAAGGTTCGGCTACGGATCAGCGCGCACGCCCTGAAGTCAGTCGAGCATCGCGGCGGTCTCGACGCCTATTTGCTCAAAGCCCGGGCAGAAGAGCTTTCTGACCGTTGCCTCCGATTAAAACGCGAATTGCAGAAAACTGTGAAAGCAGCAAAAGCACCTTCTGCCGCGGCGTAAGGCGGTCTACCGCCATCGTTTCCTTGTCATCGACGATCAATGAGCCGCACTCGGGGTGCCGAGGCGCAATCGCGGCGCTCTGGCGACATCGACTCCCTTAAGAGTAAACTGCAGCAAAATCGTCCGCTGCAGCACGCGATTAAAGTTGTCGTCGGAGATCATAGTCACGATGATCTCGCCATCCGCCCCTGTGTGTACCGCCAGCCCTTCCATGTTGTCGATCTGATACTTTTGGCTGGCATCCAGCAACAGCTCGCCCTTAATTTTTGCGCCGGGGCGCAACTCGTGCGCTCTGATCAGGCGCAAGCGCGCCTTGACGCCCTCGCTCCAACGAAAGCGGCGTTCGAGCACGAGCAGCCCGCCATCGGGTAGTGGCGCAGCGTCGGTTACGCTAAATGCGCCGCCATTATCGAGTTTGAATCTTTTCGGCTTGCCATCGACCCATATCCAACCGGTTAACGCACCCGTGCCGTCGATCAATCGCTCTGATAATGCAACGAGGGATCCCTTGAAGCGACCGCCCTGCAACACGGCGAGCCCCTCTAGTCCGGAATTGCCGCTCAAGCGTTTCGCTACGGCGGGGAGGGAGAGATAGCGGCTGGGCGCTGAAATACCGTTCTTACCGATACCGAATAGCCCAACTCTGTGATTACGCTCAAACGAGATGAGAAGGTCTCCCTTGGCAAAGCCACCATTTACGAATGTCAAAGCTTCGGCATCACGATCGCGCCCACGGCTGAGTGGCAGGCCTGAAAGCGATTTCAGAGGACCAAGCCGCGCTGATTTGAGGGCCGCAGGCTTCCCACCCTCATAGACGAGATCGGCCGTCATCCAGGTTCCGGCATCAGACACGGCAACGAGCTGCTTTCCTTCCGAGCTCATTGCAAGGCCGGACCAACCGCCGAAGCTCGGCATGGCGGACCTGAGTACCAGCCCACCGCGCCAGGTGAGCTTGCCAAAGTGTGTGGCCTGCGGGTTCTCCTTGTCAAAGGCGGCAATGGGTGTAGCCTGAATTGCAATCCCACTCAGCATTTTATTAGGCGGCACTGGCTTGTTATTGGCTAGCGCAAAGGGGCCCGTGAATAAGAGGACCACTCCGATCGTGAGAACAGCGCGCTTTGCCCCATTCGACGGCAGGAGCCAGGATAGCAAGTGGCCGACAGCGGAGGTGGGCGCCAACGTTTTTCCCATCAATGGCTCCGCCGATAGCGGTAGCCAGACTGCGCCCGAGGCGTCTGGCCCTTTTCCTCGAAAAGCTCGACAAGCTTATCGGTCATAGCGCCGGCAAGCTCGCTCGGGTCGGTGATGGTCACCGCGCGGCGGTAGTAGCGCGTCACGTCGTGGCCGATGCCAATGGCGATCAACTCCACAGGCGAGTGCGTTTCGATCTCGTGGATGACTTTGCGCAAATGTTGCTCCAGATAGGCGCCGGAATTAACCGAAAGTGTGGAATCGTCGACCGGCGCGCCATCAGAGATCATCATAAGAATGCGGCGCTGTTCCGGCCGCGCGAGCAGGCGGCGGTGCGCCCATGCTAGTGCTTCTCCGTCAATATTTTCCTTCAAAAGCCCCTCGCGCATCATCAGCGCCAGAGAACGCTTGGCGCGACGCCAGGGTGCGTCCGCTTTCTTGTAGATGAGATGGCGCAGGTCATTCAGGCGTCCGGGCCCCTGCGGTTTCCCGCATGCCAGCCACTGCTCGCGTGACTGGCCACCCTTCCACGCCCGCGTCGTGAAACCCAGGATCTCAACCTTGACGCCACAACGCTCTAGCGTGCGCGCCAGAATATCGGCGCAACAAGCGGCGACCATGATTGGCCGACCGCGCATAGAACCCGAATTATCGAGCAGAAGCGTAACGACGGTGTCGCGAAATTCGGTGTCTCGCTCGCCCTTGTACGACAAGGCGTGCATGGGATCGATGATGACTCGCGTGAGCCGTGCAGCATCAAGCGTGCCCTCTTCCAGATCGAAGTCCCAGGCGCGGTTCTGTTGCGCAAGAAGACGCCGCTGCAGGCGGTTCGCAAGCCGCGCAACCACGCTCAACAGGCTCTTAAGCTCGCGGTCGAGATAGGCGCGAAGGCGTTCCAATTCCTCGGGCGAGGACAGCTCGTCAGCCACAATCTCCTCGTCAAATTCGCGCGTGAAAACCTTGTAACCAAAGGCTTCTGGATTTTCGAGAACAGACGTATTAGGCCGCCAGGGCTCGGGCGGCTCCATCGCATCCAGGTCGTCGAGTTCAGCACCGTAGTCGTCGGTGCTTGCAGCTTCGGCCATCTCTTGATCTTCGCCCGTCTGGCTTTCGCCACCCTCCTCGTCGCTGACCTCGTCCTGTCCCTCTTCGCCCTGCTCACCAGCATCCGTTTCGCATTCGCCGCCTTCGGGCTCATCTCCACTCTGCTCCTCGGCATCTGCCTCGTCAGCGTCGGAATAATCTTCGGCAAGCTCTAGTTCGCGCAACAGCTCGCGCATCAGGCGGCCGAAACTTTCCTGATCATCGATGAGTGGATCGAGCCGCTTCAAGACGTTCGCGCCCCGTTGCTCGATAAAGTCGCGCCAGACGCGCACGAGTGCCGCCGCCGAATCTGGCGGCTTCAGGCCGGTGAGCCGCTCGCGAACGATCAGCGCGAGCGCGTCCTCGAGCGGCGCCTCCTCTTGCGTCGTTACTTGCGCGAAGCGGCCGTGTGCATATTGGTCCTCGATGCGTGCAGTGAGGTTGCCAGCCATGCCAGGCATGCGGTTGGCGCCGAGGGCTTCTATGCGTGCCCGCTCGGCGGCCTCAAACACTGTGCGCGCGGGTCCGGAACCAGGTGCGAGCCGATTGTGAAGTTTCTCGCTGTGGCAGCCGGCCGTCAGTGCAAAGCTGTCCGCCCAACCGCGAATAACTGCGATCTCGCGCCGCGAGGGCACACGCGAGGGTTCGGGCAACTGAACGCGCTTTTCAGCAAGTTCAGGCGGCGCGGGTGCAAAGCCGACTTCAAGGTCGTTGTGACCAGAAATAGCGCGAACGGTAAGACCTATCGCGCGCTTTAGCGGCTCAGTGGGCGCCTCGATCCGTTTCGGTCCCGTCGCCATTGGACCTCAACTCAGGGCAACATTTGCGGCACTTTCCGGCAGCTCTTCGCCAAAGCAGCGCTGATAGAATTCGGCCACCATCGGTCGTTCGAGCTCGTCACACTTATTGAGGAAGGTCAGACGGAACGCGAAACCCACGTCATCGAAAATTTCCGCGTTCTCCGCCCACATCATCACGGTGCGCGGGCTCATCACGGTCGACAGATCACCGTTAATGAAAGCAGAGCGCGTCAGATCCGCGACCCGAACCATGTGCGAGACGATCTTACGCTTGGCTTCGCTCTTGGCGAACGACTTCGCCTTGGCGAGCACGATTTTGGCCTCGTCATCGTGCGGCAGGTAATTCAACGTGCACACTATCGACCAGCGATCCATCTGACCCTGATTGATCTGCTGCGTACCGTGATAGAGGCCGGACGTGTCGCCGAGGCCAATCGTGTTCGTCGTCGAAAACAGTCGGAATGCGGGGTGCGGACGGATCACCTTCGACTGGTCGAGCAGTGTCAGTCTGCCAGACACCTCTAGAACACGCTGGATCACGAACATAACGTCCGGGCGGCCCGCATCATACTCGTCAAATACGAGCGCGGTATTGGATTGCAGGGCATAGGGCAGAATGCCCTCGCGGAATTCGGTCACTTGCTTGCCATCGCGCAGCACGATTGCATCCTTGCCGACCAGATCGATGCGGCTGACGTGGCTGTCGAGATTGATACGGATGCACGGCCAGTTGATCCGCGCCGCCACTTGTTCGATGTGCGTAGACTTTCCCGTGCCATGGTAGCCCTGGATCATCACGCGGCGGTTGTGCTTGAACCCGGCAAGAATTGCGAGCGTCACTTCCGAATTGAAAAGATAGTCTGGGTCGACATCAGGAACGTGTTCGTCGGCTTTTGAAAAGGCCGGAACCTCCAGGTCGGTGTCGATGCCAAAGACCTGTCTGACGGACAGTTTCATGTCCGGAAGGTTAGGGACTTTGGTTTCTGTATCCGTTTGGGTTTGCGCACGCATCGTGCCGATTTCCAAAGTTCGTAAGTTTTGTGGATTAAGCCAAGGACCAGTTAGGCCTTCCGGGCCAAACGGTCTCGCATCGAACCTGGGCAGGCACCCCTTAGACGAGCTTGGCCTGCTTCAAGAAGTTATAGGCTTGGATAATTTCACGCAACTTATCGCCGGAGCGCTTATCCCCACCGTTCGCATCGGGGTGATGAAGCTTAACGAGTTCTTTGAACCGCGTTTTGATTTCAGCGCTTGTGGCATTGCCTGCAAGATCAAGAGTCTGGAGCGACTTCTTTTCGAGTGGTTTGAGTTGGCGGCGTGTCTCGACCGGTTCCTCGCGCGCGGCCTTTGCCCGCCATGCAAAAAATCCGTGTGGGTCGACGGCACGCGAGCCGAAAGGACGGTTCGCGCGCGGCTTCCCTCCTTGCGGTTTGCCCAGCGCATCGGCATTGGCGCCAACCTTCCACGTTGGCCGGTGCCCGGTAAGATCTTCCTTCTGGAAATCCTCGACTTCCGCGTCGTTCATGCCATCGAAGTAGTTGTAGGAGGCGTTGTATTGGCGCACGTGGTCTAGGCAAAAGGCATAGTACTCACCGTCGCGGCCGCGGCCTTTGGGGGCCCGATGGCGTCCCAGGGCCTTGCAGCCTTTCCACTGACAGCAAGGGTACTCTTCGCGCACCGGCTTGGCGCGCTCTTGCTTACGCGCCACACGGATGCTGTCGAAGTATTTTGACTCAAGCTTCATGGTTCGAAGTATGGTCCGAGGCCACGCGTCGCACAAGCCGATGCGCGGCGTAGAGAGAAAAGAAGTTTTTCACAATTGGATGAGGCGAACATTAATGACACTTGAGTCACGGATGCGCGAGAAACTGATGATTTCTCTGCGGCCGACTCGCCTCGATGTGGTCAATGAGTCGCACCTCCATGCCGGCCACCGATCCTCGCCTGGCACGGGTGAGAGCCATTTCAGCCTTTTGATCGTTTCGGAGGCCTTTACGGGCAAGTCACGCATGGAGCGCCACAGGATGGTGAACGAGGTTCTCAGTGACGAGCTTAAAAATGGGGTGCACGCGCTGGCTATCAAGGCCTGCGCCCCTTGTGACCCCACCCGATAAAACCCACAAGAAATTGTCTCGCCCCGCTGGTTGCGGGACGGCGATCAGCGGGGCGAGAGCAAAGAGTCTTCATATCAGACTGGTGTGGATTAGCACCACCAACCCCCGCGCCAGCTGCGGCCGCCGTTCAGCCCGTCGTAGACCCTTCGCCAGCCTGATTAGCCCGCCCCGCAGCACTGCTGGCCGGACTGACGCGCAGCGCAGTAATCTTGTTGCGCGTCTTGCGCAAGATCTCGAAGCGATAGCCATAGAATGTGAAGGCTTGCCCCGGCTCCGGGATTGTCTGCGCCTCGTGGATCACGAGACCAGCAACGGTCGTGGCCTCTTCGTCAGGCAAGTTCCAGTCCATCTGACGGTTCAAGTCCCGAATCGCCACCGTGCCGTCGACGTTGACAGTGCCGTCGGGCTGCGGACGGATTTGTGCCTCGTATGTGTCGTGCTCGTCGGTGATCTGACCGACAATTTCTTCCAGAATGTCCTCAAGCGTGATGAGGCCTTGCACCTCACCATACTCATCGACCACAAGCGCCATCTGAGCCTTGCGCTTTAGGAACTGATTAAGCTGATCCTTGAGGCCAGTCGTATCCGGCACGAACCACGGCTCGACCGCGAAACTCATGATGTCAAGCTTAGTCACATCCCAGCCCGCATGGCCAAGTCCGGAGAACAGATCCCTTGCGTGCAATACGCCAACAATGTTCTCAGGTTCATCCTTCCAGATGGGCACACGCGTATATTGCGTCTTCAGGAGCTCATCAACGATTTCCTGTGTCGGGGCGTCGGCGTTCATCGTCTCCATTTTAGTGCGATGAACCATAATGTCGGAGACCTGCAAGTCGCGCAGGTCGAGTACGCCACCCAGCATATCGGCATCGTGCCGCGCCACCGCCCCTTCCTTAGTTTGCAATTCGATGGTGCCGCGAATTTCCGCGTGCGCGGCAAGAATGTTCGCCTCATCGTCGACCCGTGTCGGTGTGAGCTTCAGGATCTGGCGAACTATGAACTCCACAGTCATCGTTAAGGGCTTCAGGACAACAATTAGCACCCTCATGATCGGGGCGACCGTCAACGAGATGCGGTCGGGAAACGCCAGAGCATATGTCTTGGGCAGCACCTCAGCGAAAATCACGACGAGCGCCGTCGTGGCGATGGTCGCGTAGGCCACCCCGACGTCGCCGAAGAGCCCGATCAGCAGACTCGTGGTCAGCGCAGAGGCGAGAATGTTGACCAAGTTGTTGCCGAGGAGGACCGTGCCGATGATGCGTTCCGGCGCGGCGAGCAAACTATTGACCGCCCGCGCGCGCTGATTGCCTTCAAGCTCAAGTGCATGCATTCGTGCGCGGGAGGCCGCGGTTAGCGCCGTCTCCGAACCGGAGAAAAACGCCGATAGAACGATCAGCAATAAGACGACAGCTAGTGTGAGTGTGATCTCGACAGGCATGGGGCTAATGGGGCTTGTGTTTTGAGGTTCGCAGTTGCGCGGGGACCAAAGGCCGGCGCGCGATGGCGCCGCCGAAGGTCACCCAATGAAAAGAAAGAATATAAGCATATTCGAGCTTGCTAGTGACTTGCGGCAATTTAGGTGGCGTATTCGCCCTTAAGGAATGCACTGACGCGGTCAGGCGCCACGTCATGTGCGATGTATGCTGAGCCGATACCGCGCGCCAGAATAAACGTGAGCTTGCCCTGGCGCACCTTCTTGTCTTGCCCCATGAGGCGGAGGAGTGCGGCCGCATCTGGCTTGTCGCCGGGAATCTCGGCAATGCGCGTGGGCAGCCCCACAGCCTTGAAGTGTGCCGCTACCCGTTCCGCGTCGCCTCTCGAACATGACCCGATCGCTGCGGAGAAGCGGAACGCGAGGCACATGCCGATCGCGATGGCTTCGCCGTGCAACAGCCGGTCGGAGTATCTACACCATGCTTCGAATGCGTGCCCAAACGTGTGGCCCAGATTGAGGAGGGCGCGCTCGCCCTTTTCCATTTCATCGCGCCCGACAATCCCAGCCTTGGCCTTAACGCTCGTCTCGATGGCGTGCGTCAGGGGTTCGGTATCAATAGCGAAGACCTGCTTCCAATTTTGTTCAAGCCAGGCAAAGAATTTTGCGTCGCCCAACAGTCCATACTTTGCCACCTCGGCGTATCCGGCGCGCATTTCTCGCTCCGGCAGAGTTTTAAGTACGTCCGTGTCGGCGACGACGAGGCTTGGCTGGTGAAACGCGCCAATAAGATTTTTGCCCTGCGGCATGTCGATGCCCGTCTTACCGCCGACAGATGAATCAACTTGCGCCAGTAGTGAGGTGGGGATCTGCACGAAACGCACGCCTCGGCGCAGGATCGCCGCAGCAAAACCTGCAAGGTCGCCGATCACGCCGCCGCCGAACGCAATAACAAGGTCACCGCGCTCTAGTCCCATTTCCAAAAGACGTTCGCTCAAGGGCTCAAGCTCACGAAAGCTCTTGGTCGCCTCCCCTGGTTTCAAAACGATCGCGCCCACATCCTCGCCGTCTCGCCGCAGGGCCGCTTCAAGAGCTTCGAGATGATAGCGCGCAACATTCTGATCGGTGACGATGCCATACTTGGCAGCGCCGAGCCGCGAAGCAATGAGACCGCCGCACTGGCCAAGCAGACCCGGCCCGATCAACACGTCGTACGCCCTCTCACCCAGCGGCACGGTTACCGTGCGTGTCGCCGAGAGGGTCGGAGTAGGGCCCTTAGTATCTGTTGTCATCTAGCACGACCTGAACGAAGGCTGATACGCGGACTTGGCGAGCGGCCCTCCGAAAACCTGGAGTACCCTGGCCGCCTCCTCCTATCAAACCGCAGACGGCGGGGCCGCCCGCCGGTCTCGGGCAAGGCGCTTCAGGATGTCCACTACGATCGCATCGTGCGCCACGTCGCGGCTCTCAACTGTGATGTCGGCCTTCGCATATACAGGATAGCGTGCATCCATCAGTTGGCGCATGACCGCCTCTGGATCCCCGGTCTTGAGCAGCGGGCGGTTATCGCGCTTGGCCACACGGCGCATCAGAATAGGAAGGTCCGCCTTTAACCACACGGAGACGCCGCTTTCGGCGATGGCTTGGCGCGTATCGGCGCACATGAATGCGCCGCCGCCGGTTGCTAGGACTTGCGGACCCGAGCGCAGCAGCCTGGCAATCACCTTACGCTCGCCGTCACGAAAATAGGCTTCGCCATGCTCGACAAAAATGTCCTCAATGGATTTGCCCGCTGCCTTCTCAATTTCCTCGTCTGCATCGACGAAAGGCAGACCAAGCTTCGCGGCGAGCCTACGTCCAACGGCCGATTTGCCGCAGCCCATCAGTCCGACCATCACGATCGATTTTGCGCCAAGCGACGCCTTTATCGCGTTCGGAGACGGGGCCTCGCCCATTGTTCCTCTCTTCCGACCAAGCCCGAATCGATTAACGATCGGGAATCGTTGCTGACACACACCCACTCGCGAAGAGCACCGGTGGTCGTCTAGGACCCAAGAAAGCCTTAAAAGCTTGCGTCTTTGCAACAGTGCCAGAGAATCGGTTAGCACGACATGCGCTACCCACTGCGGATTGTTGTACTCTGCAGGTCATATTAGCGCCAACATGAGATAGAGACTTGATCTCAGATTCGGGATAGCTGAAATGCCGAGCTTATTTCGCTTTCTGGTGGTCATCGGCGTGATCGGCGCCATCATCACGGGCGGTCTATATATTCTGTCGACCAAGTTCGAGCCCGAGCCGCGCGCCGTGACCAAGGTTGTGCCTGGCGTCAAGATCCGCAAGGAGTGACCGGCTCGCGATACATGCTCAAGCCATCCTTAGCCTACTCGCTGATCGCCATGCTTACGCTCACAATTGGTGCGCAAGCCGTGTCCGCACAGGAATGGAACCCGTTCAATCCGTTCCGCGAACAAGACAACAAACGCAAAGAGCGCGCGAAAGCATCGCAGGCGGAAGCCAAGCGCAAACGCGATTCCATTGTGTTTCAGCCATTGAACGACGGCGCTCGCGCGGTCGACCGTATGGAGCTCGCGCCCGTTATGGCCGATGACGGCTCCGGCCTGCCGTTCGAACTGTGGAGTGGGCTAGACGTCAAAACGCTGGAGACGCTGATCTCCGAACTTGAGATCCCGCCGCGTTCGCCGACGCTCCACGGGCTCTGGTTGCGTCTCATCATGTCGAACGTTTCGCCGCCCACCGGCGGCGAGACTGACCAGCACTTTATGGCGTTGCGTTTGGAGATTCTCTACCGGTCAGGACTCCTAGATGAAGCCTCGCGCGTGCTTTCGAAGATGCCAACGGGTGACCCCCTCGTCGCAACGCTCGCCGCACGCAACGAGATCGGCACGGGTGAGAAGGTCCGCGGCTGCGTCACGGTGCGGAACGGTGGCCCGCTAACGGGAAATGCGCCCAGATCCATAAAGGGCCTGGCAGCGCTTATTTCCGGATATTGCGCGGCCGTTGACGGCGATACCGCCGGGGCCGGACTGGCAGCCGAGCTTGCGCGTGAAGAAGGGCTGCAGGATGCGGGCGGCATTGCCGCGCTCGATGCCATGGCAATTGGTGCAAGGCCGAACATCCCGGCCAAGCAGCGTATTCCTCTTCTCGACTATCGCCTCATCGAAGCGGCCGGCGAGAAGATCGACACTTCTGTGCTCTTGAACCATGCCGCACCGTCCTTGCTGGCCGCGCTCGCGCGAGACCCCAACACGCAGCCGGCTCTCAAGCTGGCGACGGCTGAAGCGGCGGCGCGGTTCAACGCCATCACACCAGACTACCTTGCTCGCATTTATCGCCAGCAAGCAGCAGCACTCCAAGCACCCAGCGGGGCTGATCCGGCAGGTCTCAATCGCGCCCAGCTTTTCGTTGCGGCGGAAGCCGAACGCATACCGCTGCGCAAGGCACGCCTCATCCGTTCCTATCTCGACGAGTCAAGCAGGGCGGGACTTTACCTGACTGCTTTGCGCATGATCGCCCCTACATCTCACGATATCGCGGCCACGCCGGAAGTCGCCGAGTTTTCTGAAACTGGCATCGAAGTCGCACTCGCGGCGGGTAACTATCAGCGAGCCAAGAGCTGGGCCAGATTTGCATCGGCCGTAGGAGGGGCAGGAAGCGGCGATCTCAGCCATTGGCTCGCCCTGATCGATATTGCTGACAGCGACGCGACTTCGGATCGTGGCGCTAGCCTCGCCTACATAGAAGACTTGGCGGTGCGTGGCCGGCTTGACGCAACGCTCCTGCATAGGCTTGCTACTGTGCTTGACGCCCTTGAGTACAATGTGCCGATCCCGCTATGGGAGGCGGCAAGCCGCACGCCACAACCCTCTGGCGGCTTCCTCCCCGAAACGGGTGTCCTTTCACAGCTGCAAGATGCCGCCAAGAAGCGGGAATTCGGACGCACGGTGCTGCTCACCATGAAAGCGCTTGGGCCCAATGGAGCAGAAGGCGCAAATATGATCGCACTTGGCGATTCGATCCGCGCCCTAAAGCGCGCAGGGCTCGAAGGCGATGCGCGCAAGCTCGGTTTCGAAGCGTTGTTCGCGAGCTGGCCGCGCACATTCATCAATTAGGTCATAGATCAAAACATTGGCGGGCCATGAGCACTGAGGAACAAGCTGTAGACATGTTTCTCGAGATGCTCAGCGCCGAGCGCGGAGCCGCCCCGAACACAATTTCCGCCTATCGCCACGACCTTGAAGACTTCCACGGTTTCTTGCGCCGTCGCAACGTTTCGATTCTGGCTGCGGTGCCGCCGGACATTTCTGCGTACGTCACGGAGGCCTCAAAAACCGGCCTAAAAGCAACGTCGCTCGCACGGCGGCTCTCTGCTGTGCGCCAACTCTATAAGTTTCTTGTAGCCGAAGGTCAGGTGACAGTCGATCCAACACTCGGGCAGTCCGGACCGCGCAAAGAGCGCGCGTTGCCCAAGACACTCAATGTTGTCGAGGTTGATCGGCTCATCGAGACCGCCGCTCGGCGCACCGACACCGCTAAGGGCCTGGAGCACATGCGCGCAGTACGTTTGCACTGCTTAATCGAAATGCTCTATGCGACCGGCATGCGGGTCAGCGAGCTCATAGCTCTGCCGCGCGACGTTCTCGCCGGTGACGTACGGGTGCTGACCATCAAGGGCAAAGCGGGACGCGAGCGCCTTGTGCCGCTGAATAGCCAGGCGCGGGCGGCGCTGGAGCGCTATCTTCAGCTCGGCAGCGAGTCGAACGACGAGGTAGCGAAAATCATCGCCACCAAGTGGCTTTTCCCCTCAAAGAGCTCCCAAGGGCACCTCACGCGGCAACGGTTTGCGCAAGACCTCAAAGAACTTGCGGCAGAAGCAGGTCTCGATCCTGATTACGTCAGCCCGCATGTGCTGCGCCATGCCTTTGCGAGCCACCTGCTCGATCGCGGGGCAGACTTGCGTTCCGTGCAGCAACTTCTGGGCCATGCCGACATTTCGACCACGGAGATCTACACGCACGTCCTCGAAGAGCGTCTGAAGAAGTTGGTGCATGAGAACCATCCGCTGGCCAAAAAGGGCCGAAGTACGCGCGTCAGCGGGATCAATTAATCTGCCGGTCCACTCGTTCTTGACAGGGCCGAAGCTCAGGGGCGATTGTGCAGTGCACATCTGCCCGCTTTTGTCAGCCACAGGTCACACTAAGTTGAGTCCCATGAGTAGCGAATTGGATCGCCCCGCAGCCATCCGCACCTATCTCGACTTCGAGAAGCCGATCGCCGAGCTTGAAAGCAAGGTCACCGAGCTGCGCGCCCTTGAGGGCGATGACAAGCCGGTCTCGATTGCTGACGAGATAAAGAAGCTCGAGCAGAAAGCTCATGACGCGCTCGAAGACACCTATTCTAAGCTCACGCCATGGCAAAAGACACTGGTCGCGCGTCATCCAGAACGCCCACACTGCCTCGACTTCGTCGCCGCGTTGATCGAAGACTTCACACCGTTGGCCGGCGACCGCTATTTCGCCGAGGACGAGGCCATCATGGGCGGGTTGGGCCGATTTCGCGACCGTACCGTCATGGTCATCGGCCACGAGAAGGGCTCCGACACGGAAAGCCGAATCCGGCACAACTTCGGCATGGCAATGCCTGAAGGATACCGCAAAGCCGTGCGGCTGATGGAGATGGCCGACCGGTTCAACATCCCCGTCATAACGCTCATAGATACTGCGGGTGCCTATCCAGGGGTCGCTGCAGAGGAACGAGGACAAGCCGAGGCGATTGCCCGCTCGACCGACTGCTGTCTGGGCATCGGTGTCCCGCTTGTCGCCGTTGTGATCGGTGAGGGGGGGTCCGGCGGCGCCATCGCAATCGGGACCGCCAACCGCATTCTTATGCTCGAGCATGCGATTTACACGGTCGCCTCGCCGGAGGCGGCAGCCTCCATCTTGTGGCGTGATTCGGCCAAGGCAATCGATGCGGCCACGAACATGAAGATAACCGCGCAAGACCTCGATCAGCTCGGCGTCATCGACGTTATCATCTCCGAGCCGATAGGCGGCGCGCACCGCGACCGCAAATCCATGATGAAGGCGACAGGCGACGCTATTGCTAGAGCTCTTTCTGAGTTTAAAGGGAAGACGCCGGAGGATATTCGCAAGCAGCGCCAAGAACGGTTCATGCAGATCGGTCAAGCGCTTTGAATTTCTGGCCTTTTTGAGGCGAGGATCGTCCTTCACCGCCCAATTACCGTCCAACTCATCGGGATAATACTTGCAGTGCCGACGCGGGCAAAATGTCCTGTGGGAAGGCACTAGGCATTCCGTAACGTTAACGATATCTTAGGGGCAGGAATTGATGGTGATCACCGTGCGCGAGGGGCACTGCGTATGAGTAAAACCATCCTAGGCTCGGCATTTGGAGCCCGTTGTTGCGCCGTTGTTGCAGCTATCGCTGCCGCATGCGGTGTTGCTGCGTGCAGCAACGCTCCATCCATCGCACCTTCCGAACAGCCGCTGAGCAAGGACACCATGATGATGCTCGGCCGTAAGGGCATGGACCAGGGTTCGCCGATGTTCGTGCGCATCTTCAAGGAAGAGTCCGAGCTCGAAGTTTGGAAGGCGCGCGACGACGGCCGCTTCTATCACTTCAAGACGTACCCCATCTGCAATTGGTCCGGCAAAGTTGGGCCCAAGACGTCTGTTGGAGATCGCCAGGCGCCTGAAGGCTTCTATCGGGTCACCGAAAAACAGATGAATCCGAATTCAAAATACTATCTCGCCTTCAATCTCGGCTATCCCAATGCCTACGACCGCTCCAAGAAGCGTACGGGCCAGGCACTCATGGTGCATGGTGATTGCAAGTCGGCAGGCTGCTACGCCATGACGGACGCGCTGATAGAAGAGATCTACGCGCTGGCGCGCGAGTCCTTCGCTGGCGGCCAGATATCTTTCGAGGTTCATGCCTTCCCCTTCCGCATGACCTCAGCGAACATGGCGCGCTACAGAGGAAATCAGCATTATGCGTTTTGGCGCACGATGAAGCAGGGTTACGACTTCTTCGAAACTTACCGGTTGCCGCCAACGGTGGCGGTGTGCGAACGCCGTTACGTCGTCAACGTAAAGCTGCCCGCCGACCGCTCGATCCGTGCGGATAGCGCCTGCCCGCGCTTCCAGAGGCCGATCGTGCAACCCTTTACGCCGAAGCCCTATGAGCAGCAGCTTGCCTCGGAGCGCATAACCGTACCCGGCCCAAAGATGCGTCAAGTTGCCAGCACGCAGCCAGCAAAGACGGGCACGGGTGCCGGCTTCGCCAAAGCCTTCGGTCTGGGCGGCCCGGTTACCGCGGAAATCTTGTCCACCCTCGGCTTCTCCCAATAGCTTATGCATCGGGCTAAGGTCGTGCACGCCTGGCATCTTCGCTGCAGGCGCCACCCTCGACGCGTGCCATCAAAGGGCTATCGTAACGATGGCTAACCGGAAACGCCGTTCCCTCAATACGTTGATCGTCCTTGGTATGTTGGTGGCCACCGTCTCTGGCGCCCTCTTCCTCTATTGGCCGGTAATCTTTGAAACAATCGAGCATGAGGTAATCCGCACGGAGCGCTCTAAGAGGCGGACGCTCGCTATGGCCGGACAAACGCTCTCGGGCACTCCGGACCTTGCCAACCTGGACGGGCGGCTTGCGTCGCAAAAACTGGAAGCCGGCGCGCCCATCCTCATTCGCATCTTTAAGCGCGATTTTGAGCTAGAGCTATGGATGCTGCGCGATGGCCAGTTCCACCGATTCGCCACCTACCCGATCTGCCTGTGGTCGGGTCGTCTGGGGCCAAAGAACAAGGAAGGCGACCGTCAATCACCCGAAGGGTTTTACACGGTCGACACAAAGGCTCTGAATCCGACGAGCAAGTTCCACCGTTCTTTCAATCTTGGCTTCCCCAATACCTTTGACCGCGCGCACGGCCGCACGGGATCATTCTTGATGGTGCACGGTAATTGCGTATCGATCGGCTGCTATGCCATGACCGACGCGGTAATCGATGAAATTTGGACCCTGGCTACGGCCGCGCTCAAGGCTGGACAAGACCGATTTCAGGTGCAGGTATTTCCATTCCGCATGACAGACCGCAACATGGCGATCCATGCATACAATGCTAACGCTCCTTTCTGGCGGCAGCTAAAACAGGGGCATGATCTTTTCGAGAAAGAGCGTCTGCCACCGCGCGTTAGCGTCTGCGAGGGCCGGTATGTTTTCCAAGGCGGTGGCGCCAACAAGGATGGGAGCGCCATGATCGCAGATGATTGCGCGGACGCTTTGGCCGGCAATTGAGCTGGCGCATTTTTATCGTCGGCGGTTATGGTATATTCGGCGCACACGTTGCGCAAAGACTGGCGCGCCAACCCAATCTCGAGATCATCATTGCTGGACGCTCTGCTGAGAGGGCGGCGGCTGCTTGAGTTCTGCTTCGGCACGAGACCGATCCAGGCCGCAAAGTCGCGTGCGGAGCGAAAGGCTTTCGGGTCTGAAACACTCGCCACAAGCGCCGTGGCCAGCTGAGGCCCCACACCAGGTATGGCGTCGAGGCGCTGGCTCGTCTCATTTGATCGATGCCAAGCCATGATCATGCGGTCGAACTCCAGAACCTGTTCCTTGATCCTGCGCAGCTGTGCTCCGAGGGCGGCCAGGCAGGCGCGAGCAATTTCCGGAACGCGACCATCATCCGGATCGGCGATCACATAGAGAAGGTCATCCACGCCCTTGCGCCCAACCGGCGCGACGATACCGAACTCGGCGAGATGCGCACGGATCGCGTTGATGAGCGCCGTCTGCTGGCGGATGAAGAGGTGCCGCGTCCGGTGCAGCAT
>CAZURR010000038.1:0-22151 GCA_964622715.1 uncultured Hyphomicrobium sp.
TGGCTCATTGACGGCGCGCCAATCAAATCCGATCCGCGGGCGCGACACGTGGCCTGGAAGCCCGATGGCCGGGGCTTTGCCAAACTTTCAGTGATCGATGCCAAGGGGCGCGTCGATCGTGTAACGGTGCGACTAAGGTAGGCCCGACGCCAATGGCAAGCGGCCAGCAGAAAGGCTAGTCTCTTCATTTCAAGCTGTACCGCATCGAGCCTAGGCCCAATGAAACGATACCTCCGCCTTTCGGCTGCTCTCCTGGCGCTTGCAGCCCTACTCACGGGCTGCGGCGAGGAGACAAGACAAAAACTCCCCGCACTCGGCGCGAAAATCGATGACACTTCAGTTTCGGGTGTGTCATCCGGCGCCTACATGGCTGGCCAATTCGAGATGGCACATTCGCGCGACGTCATCGGCGCGGCCCTCATTGCCGGTGGTCCCTATGGCTGTTCTGAGAGCCTCTTTGCCAACGTCATGCCGGGTCCGGGCTCAGCGATCTTCACTCTGACGAAGGCAATCAACGGCTGCATGCTCAATGCCCTCTCGTCATTCGGTGTACCAAACCCTCAAAAGCTGGCCGATCGGGCCGGCCGCCTCGCCGAGAAGGATCGCATTGACCCAGTAAGCTATGTGCAGGACGACCGCATCTATCTGTTCTCCGGCAAGGACGATCACACCGTAGTGCCGGCGATCGTCACTGCTGCGCGCGACTATTATAAAGCGCTAGGCGTGCCCGATACGCAGATTCAATTCGTCTCCGACCTGCCAGCCGGCCACGGTTTCGTCACCGAGGATAAGGGACCGGCTTGTGGCTATACTGGCAAACCCTACATCGTCGATTGCGGATACGATCAGGCTGGCGCGTTGTTGGCCCACATCTATGGACCGCTCAACCCGCGCGCCAATGAGGCATCGGGTACGTATCTTGTCTTCGATCAGAGCGCTTTTACCCACGACATCAAGAATCACGGGCTGAGCAGCAGCGGCCTCATCTATATGCCAAAGGCCTGTCTGGAAGCGGACGGGTGCCGGGTCCACATCGCCTTCCATGGCTGCGGACAGAACCAGACCTTCGTCGGGGATGCCTTTGCGCACGACACGGGCTTTGCCAGGTGGGCCGATACCAACAACATCATCGTGCTGTTCCCGCAGACCGCAACGACGCCCCTCAACCCTCAAGGGTGCTGGGATTGGTGGGGTTACACGGGGCGCCGTTATCTCACACGCGCCGCACCGCAGATTAACGCGGTTCGCCGAATGCTGGAACAAATGGCAGGTAGCCGCTCGTCAACTTGAATTCACAATACTTTCTGTACGGCGGTGTTTGGCCCTTGCCTCCACCCGCGTCAAAGCGGCACAAGGGTGCGACGATCGAGGTGGTTTCTCGCGCGCCTTGAGGTCGCCTAATCTCTCGATCAAAAGAGTTCGACCAAAAAGCGCGGAAAACAATCTGACGAACGTCAGAAACACGAGGGAACGTGCCGATGACGCGCCTTATTGCAATTGGCTGGGATCAATCTCAGAGCGCATCGCAAGCAAGTGCCAGCTTCGAAAAGCTGACGAGCCTCGCAGCTATTGCCCTGCTCATAGCTTCATCAGCCGCAACCATTTTGGAGCAAAGCACTATCGAAGGGGAGACGAGCGAGACAAAGCGTTCGACTGCTGAGAGGCTCGTTGGTGCCCTTCCAGCGAAAGAAACAATGGTGGGCGCATATATGGGCGCGCCACACACATATCCGAGCACGGTTAGGATTCAAAAGCCGGGGACTTACGACGTCACCATCGATCCCGTGCACTGGAAGGCGCGACCTTTTAGGGCGCCCATTTACTACGGCGCGCGTGTCGCCCGCTGGTTCACTGGCGGTAGCACCGGAATGATGGTCGACTTCATCCATTCAAAGGCCATTGCAGAGCGCCAGAAGGAGGCCGCATTCTCTGGCACGTTCAACGGCAAACCGCTTCCGCCGCGCGGAAAGATCTCCGAGATCGTAAAAAAGCTCGAGTTCTCGCACGGCCACAACATGTTGTTACTCAATGGACTGTTGCGATTGCCAAACGTTGGCGCCCGCGTCAGCCCTTATGTCGGCGCTGGTGCAGGCGTTCTGTTGCCACACACGGAAGTTATGCTGACTAACGGCGACCCACGATCGTATGAGTACCACTACGCCGGCCCTGCCGGCCAAGCGCTCATCGGGCTTGAGGTCCGCTTGCCACGCATGTCCGTTTTCGTCGAGTACAAATTCACTTATGCGCAGTACGATGCGCCGCTGTCACAAATGAACGGCAGCTGGTTGTTCCTCGACCTCTGGCGGCAGTTCCAACGCTGGCTCAATGATGAAGAGCCAGCGGGTGGGCACGTGTCCACACGGCTTGCCAGTCATCAGCTGGTAGGCGGATTGGCCGTGCGGATCGCCGCACCTTCCCCGACACCATGAGGCCGGCACATCAAAAGCGGCGCAGAAGCCGCTCGAAATAGTCGAGTTCTAATCGCGGGCGCAAAGGTTCGGCCGACCGGCGGCGTAGCTCCTCCAGGATTTCCCTGGCACGTTGCATGTCAATCTCATCGGGAATTCTGACCGAATTGCCAGCCTGTGGACCCTGGTACCGTTGCGGACGCCCGAGCGGGTCGCGCGGCTCGTTTCCCTCCTGCCCGTATTGCGAACGGCCGCCCTTTTGCATGCCCTCGGCCATCTGCTTGGCGCCCTGGCGCATTTGTTGAAGAGCGCGCCCCTGCTCGCCGAGCGCCTCACCGGTTTCATCATCCTTCAGCGCTCGTTCGGCGTTTTCCATCGCCTGCTGCGCGTCCTCGAATTCCGGCGAGCCTGCACCAAGCTTGTCCAACTCCCGGCGCAAACGACCGAGCTCCTCTTTTAGTTGGCGTTGCTGTTGGCTGAGCCCTTGTCCCGCTTGCTGACCTTGGCGCTGGCCCCTGCCCTGCTGCCCGGGCTGCCCTTGTCCTTGCTGCTGGCCACGTCGGCCATTGGGATCGGGCGTACCCTCGCCAGCTCTCGGCCCACGTTGACCCTGTCTGCGATGCTGACGGAAGGTCTCATCCATCAAGCGTTGCTGCTGCCCAACGATGTCGCCAAGCTCATCGAGCTTTTTCATCATCATCTGGCCGCGCTCGGCCTCACTCCTGGACATTTGACCGGTTTGAAGACGCTCCAAGAGATCGCGCAACTCGGCCAACATGCGCTGCGCCTGCTCGCGCGAACCATTGAGAGCCTGGTTCTCCAGGTTCTCCATCATTCGCTGAAGGTCGTCCTGGCTCATTTGCTTGTTTTCCGGATCAAGTCCCTCCGGTGGAGCCATCTCGTTTTTCGCTGCATCCTTTGCCAGCTGATCGACATATTTGTTCAGCGCTTCGCGCAACTGCTGCATTAAGGCTTGCAGCTCGGCATCGGGCGCGCCCTTCTCGAGCGCATCGGCAAGCTTTTCCTGAGCTTCGCGAACTGCCTTTTCCGCTTCAGACAAATCGCCATTCTCGATACGCAATGCGAGATCCCACAGTCCGTCCGTGACGCTCTTCATCCCCTCACGCGTCTTATCGCGCCTCAAGCTATGGTAGACCGTGCGCAATCCAAGATAGATCGAGGGACTGTCGATGAAGCCCTCCGGCTCGAGCGTCAGCGCTTCGAGCGCACGCAGCACTTGGCTGCGATAGCGCGAATCCTCCAGAAGCTTGCGCCGCTGCTCGACAAGCGCGCGCGCAAGCGGTTTTTCGAAGTGCCGCTCTGGCAGGATCATCTTGATCGGTGCGCTGCGCCCGATATTGCCCGCGACGTCCTTGGCCTCAAGCGTCAGGATGACCTCGCGACCAGACCAAGGATGCGGACCGAAGTCGATATAGGTCTGCGCCTCGTTGGAGCCCTTGCGCGGCATTCGCAGCTTCAGCTCCGGCGGCCGCTCAAGCGGCAAGCGCGGCCCCTTCAAGGTTTCCGGCCGCGCCCACGCCTTGCCGAGATCAACCGGATTTTCTTGCTTCGCGACCTTCTTAAGCTTCACCTCGCCGGAGACGACACCGTAGTCGTCCTCGACTGTATAGTTGAGCCTCAGGGAGCCGCGGCGTGTGCGCATCGGGTCCTTGGCATGAGAAATCTTGGGTGCATTGTCAGCGATGACGTCGAAGGTCCAGCGCGCCAGTTCGGTACTGGAGACGAGAACGCGCACCCGTGCCGGCTTAACTAGCTTCTGGCGCAGCTCCATTACTTCGCTTGCCGAACGGGATGCCTTTCCCGCTTCCGGACGCTGCGCCTCGACAAACACGGCAGCGTCGGAGCCTTCGGCCAGCACTTCGAGACGTGGATTGAGCAAGCCCGTTCCGGTGGCGCGCACAACGAGGACGCTATTATCAGGCACTTGGATTAGCGCATCGGCTTCAGATTTCTTGACCATACCGCGCAATGAGCCGTCCGCGAGCATCACCGGCGGCCGGTCAGTATAGGGCGGCGGTGTCACCCAGGCATCGAGGCGTGCCGTCACAATTGCGATTGGAGTGTTGAAGCGGAACGCGGAGCGAATGCGATCGGCCGCGCTATCGCCGACGAGGCCCGCCAAAGCGATGACACCTAGCAGCACAAGCGCACGCAAGGCAATGGGATCAACGCGATCGGTGCGCGGGTGGGGTTTTCCTACACGAAGTCGTGACAACGCTTTCGCAAGACGCTCGCGATGCGCCTGCCAGAGGGCCGTGGTGCGCGCGTCGTCCGCATTAGCGGTTATTGTGTCCTCATAGGACGAGGCCGGCCGGTGAGGAATGCCCGAAACGCGCTCGATGCGACGCACCGCTTCCTCGTGTGTTGGGAATCGAACACGTACGGCAAATAACAAGGCAGCAAGGCCAGCCAAGCCGAATGCCGCGAGCAAAGCAATATGTGCGATGTTGCCGAGCATGGACCAAACGCCCAACAGCGACACCAGCAAGAACAGACCGGCGGCCCCGATGAGCAGCCACAGGCGCGGCCACAGGCGCTCGAAGAGCAGCGCCCATTTGCTGGCGCGCACCTTTCGCTTGAAGTCCTTGTCGCTGGACGAGCGAGAAACTTGAGGTTCAGGCATAAGGAAGGATACCGGCTCCGCCTCTGAGGGTTCCATTAAAATTACGACAGACGTTCACGTTAAGTTGCTGTTGCAAAAGGGCGAGATCAAGGGGCTAAGCCTACTTATCCGCTAGCCAGTCAGGCACGCGGTCCATGCCGATGAGGTCGTCATAGGTCTGGCGCGGACGTACGACGCAATAGCGGTCGCCGTTCACGAGGACCTCTGGCACCAGCCGGCGCGTATTGTAGGTTGAAGACATGACCGCGCCGTACGCGCCCGCTGTCATCACCGCTATAAGGTCGCCCGCCCCAAAGGACGGCAGATTGCGGTTGATCGCCAAATAATCACCCGTTTCGCAAATGGGTCCAACGACGTCCTGCTCAGCCGAAGGCATCGTGGCCTTCGACTCGACCACCGGCCAGATTTCATGCCACGCCTCATAGAGTGTCGGCCGCAAAAGATCGTTCATTGCGGCATCGACGACCGTGAACTTTCTGTCGGTGCCTGCCTTGCTGAAGATGACCTCGGAAACAAGAATGCCGGCATTGGCGGCGATCATGCGCCCAGGCTCCAGCACAATTTTCAAGCCCAAGTCGCCGAGCGTCTCGTTGACGACGGCAGCGTAATCGGCGGGAGGCGGCGCGACCGGCCCTTTGGATACATAGGGCACGCCAAGACCGCCGCCGATGTCAAGATGCTCCAGCGCGTGGCCATCCCTGATCAGCCCCTGTGCCAGCTCGCGCATAAGACGGAAAGCATTGCGGAAGGGCCCAAGATCGGTGATCTGGCTTCCGATGTGCATATGGATTCCCGTCGCGACAATGCCGGACAACGCGCGGGCTTGTGCGTATAGCCGGGGAGCCTGTGCAAATGGAATGCCGAATTTGTTCTCTGCCTTGCCGGTCGCTATTTTCGCGTGCGTTTTTGCGTCGACGTCCGGATTGACGCGAAGTGCAACGCGCGCCGTCTGGCCTGCGCTTGCTGCAACCTCGCTTAGGGCCTGCAGCTCCGGTTCGCTTTCGACATTGAAGCCTAGAATGCCCTTATCGAGCGCAAAGGCCATTTCGTCCCGGGTCTTGCCGACGCCAGCAAAGATGATCTTGGAGGCGGCGACACCCGCGGCAAGTGCACGGCGTAGTTCGCCTTCGGAGACGACATCCATGCCAGCACCCAGGCGCGCCATCGTGCCCAGAATGGCCTGATTGGAGTTTGCTTTGACCGCGTAGCAGATCAGCGCGTCAAAGCTGTCGAACGCCTCAGCCAGAACGCGGTAGTGCCGCTCCAGCGTTGCGGTGGAATAGCAATAGAACGGCGTGCCAACCTCGGCGGCCAACCGCGCGATGCTCAAGTCCTCGGCGTGCAGGACGCCGCCCTTATGGTGAAAGTGATGCATGGATGCGCTTCTAGCGCGAGATTCGCGTTAGCGCAGCAGCGGATCGAGAATGAAGTCTTCGTGCTTCTTGCGCGGCGCCTCAGAATTCGGTCCGGAATCGCGGGTTTCAGCCGACCGCGCGGTGCCCGTTGCCTTGGCGCCGGGCGGCGGATCAAGCGAGCCTCGCACCCCGCAGGCGGAAAGGCTCAATCCCAGGGCGGCCATGACCAGCCCCATACGAATGATCCTTGGTATTGATCCCACCGACATATCCCTCAACCGACCACATTCCCCTTAGGGTCGAGCAAAGCCGCTTGGCGCCAGGTCCCTGCCCAAATGAGCGGGTCGCAGCGCTAAGCGATCAGATGTTCGTTCTAAACCCTGGAAAGGGCCTTTTCCAACCGCTTCAGCCAGGAACGAGCCATTTTGCGGACGTTCTGTGGCGCAGTTCCACCATAGCTTTTACGGCTCGAAACCGACTTTTCTGGGCTCAAAACCGAGAAAACATCGTTCGTTATCCGTGGCTCGACCGCCTTCATGGCGTCCAGTGGCAGCTTTTCCAGCGCCAACCCCCGTGATTCTGCCATAGCCACTATGCGGCCCGTCAGGTGGTGGGCCTCACGAAATGGCAGCCTCAGCACACAGACCAGCCAGTCGGCAAGATCGGTCGCCGTCGAATACCCCTGGTCTGCGGCTGCCCGCATGGCATCCGGCACCGGCTCCATGTCATCGACCATCCCCGTCATCGCGGCGATCGCCAGTGCAAGACTATCGAGCGCATCGAAGGCGACTTCTTTGTCCTCTTGCATGTCTTTCGAATAGGCGAGCGGCAGGCCCTTCATAACCATCAACAGGCTTTGGAAGGCGCCGGCGATGCGCCCGACCTTGGCCCGTGTCAGTTCGGCCGCGTCCGGATTGCGCTTTTGCGGCATGATGGAAGACCCGCTCGTGAACTTGTCCGAAAGCCGGATGAAGCCGAACTGGGGCGTGACCCACAGCACAATTTCCTCAGCAAAGCGCGATAAGTGCATGGCCGTGATGGCAGCGGCGGCCAACGTTTCGAGCACGAAGTCGCGATCGGACACGCTGTCGAGCGAGTTGGCCGACGGTTTATCAAATCCCAGCGCTTCAGCTGTCATGTGCCGGTCGATAGGAAATGACGTGCCTGCGAGCGCGGCTGAACCCAACGGGCATTCGTTAAGCCGGCGGCGCGCGTCGGCGAACCGACCGCGGTCGCGGCCCAGCATCTCGACATAGGCGAGCAAATGATGCCCGAAGGTGACGGGCTGGGCCGGCTGCAGATGCGTGAAGCCCGGCAAAACGGTTGCTGCGTGCGCCTCTGCTTTGCGCGTAAACACCAACTGCAATTGCGCAAGCGCCGCGTCGAACGCGTCGATGGTGTCGCGCATGTAGAGCCGGAAGTCAGTGGCGACTTGATCGTTGCGCGAACGTGCCGTGTGCAGTCGGCCAGCCGGCGTGCCGATCATATCCTTGACGCGCGCCTCGATGTTCATATGTACATCCTCGTGCGCGCGCGCATATACCATCTCACCGCCTTCGATCTCTGCGAGGACCTGCTCCAGCCCTTTCAAGATCTCACGCGCGTCCGCCTTAGTAATGATGCCTTGAGCCGCAAGCATAGACGCATGCGCCTTTGAGGCGCGGATGTCTTGGGGGGCTAGCCGCTTGTCGAAGCCAATGGAGGCGTTTATCTCCTCCATGATCTCGGCGGGCAGAGCCTTGAAACGACCGCCCCACATGCGGTTTGCAGACTTCTTGGTCACGGGTTTGTGCTCCGTCAGCGCACCAAAATTGGCGAAGGAAGGTACATGATAAAAGGCCCATTGCAGGCAAAGAGCTCCTTCGCAACGTACCTATGGGTGGCCGCATTGTCAGCGCTTGCTGCCTTCGCCGCGGTATACGTCACCATGGGCCGCCCTGACAACGAAAGACCGGTGGCCAAAAGCGGCGAAAAGGTTAAGCCGGCTAAGCCTCGCGGCAAGATTAACCCGCTCTCGACCGGGGCAATGACAACGTTTGTCTTCAAAAAGACGCCCCAGGCGCTGGCGGACGTGTCCTTTCTCGACGCCGAGGGCAAGCCGGTGAAACTGAGCGATTGGCACGGAAAGGTCGTTCTACTGAACTTGTGGGCAACGTGGTGCGGACCATGCCGCGAGGAGATGCCCTTACTCGATAGGCTGCAAGGAGAGCTCGGATCGGACACCTTCGAGGTTATTGCGCTTGCGGTGGACAAAGCGGGTCTAGAAGGCGCGAGCAAGTTCTTTCGAGACATCAAAGTCGAGAACCTGAAGCTCTTTGCCGACCCAACCGCCCGCGTCGGCGGCAAACTCAGAGTGGTCGGAATGCCGACAACAATCCTCATCGATGCGCAGGGACACGAGATTGGCCGTTTGGTCGGACCGGCGGATTGGGACAGTGACGACGCCAAGCGATTGATCGCGGCGTCGCTTGAAGCGAACGGCACATCCGTGCGCTAGAACACTCTAAAGCAAATGAAATCCGACGGCGACAACGGCGACGACAAAAGCGGCACCGAACAGAACCGCGCAGCGACGCAAGTTGCGATCCGATTTCTCGACTTGCACTTGCAGGGCCGATAGCTCCGCGAGCTTCTTGTCGATCGTCTCGAATGTCTTGTAGTTCAATCCGACAAATTTGCTCTTCTTGCCTTGGATCACATCGAGACGGGCCTTTAGATCTTGGAAGCCTTGTTCCATCGCTTTGATCTTGTAATCACGCGAGTTCCTTAAACTTTGTTCGAAGGACTCAAAGCGATGCAAGCGATGAACTTCTTCGGCCAGCTCTTCCAAAACGCGCTGAGCCTTTTCCGCTTCCCGCTCCAAGCGCGAAATCGCGGCCTCGGACCTGTCGAAGCGCACGGCCGTCTCGGCCACAAAACCGTCGCGGCCCAGCCAAGGTGGTCCTTGAGTGACCACTGCAACTTGCTCAATACCCTTCGACACAACCCAAACCCTTCACGCCAGCGCTGTCTACTCGATAGCGGTAAGATATATGCGAGCTAGTTTAACAGCGGGTGTGCAAAAGGTAGCGAACCGGTTCGCCGCGCCGTGATTGACACCCAAAGCAACGCAGGCGACAAGGCTGTCATAAGCGCAAACACACGCCCGAGGCCCAGAAGAATGCCAGCTGCAGCCACACACCCAGAGCTCCAAGGCGCAATCGACACCATGTGGGAGGAGCGCCAGAGCATTACTGTTGGTACAACCGGCGTCGTACGCGACACGGTTGAGACAGTTCTCGACCTTTTGGATAAGGGCGAAGTCCGCGTCGCAGAAAAGACAGCGGACGGGTGGACCGTCAATCAATGGGCAAAAAAAGCCGTATTGCTTTCATTCCGCTTGAACGACGTCACGACCATTTCGGGCGCGCCGGGCGGCGCTTCATGGTGGGACAAGGTGCCCTCCAAATACGCCGGCATGTCAGCAGAGGATTTCCGGCGGGCCGGTTTCCGCGCCGTGCCGGGCTCGATCGTGCGCCATTCGGCCTACATCGCGCCAGGCGCGGTGCTGATGCCCTCCTTCGTCAACCTCGGCGCCTACGTTGATGAGGGCACGATGGTGGACACCTGGGCAACGGTGGGAAGCTGCGCGCAGATCGGCAAAAACTGCCATCTCTCAGGTGGCACAGGCATCGGCGGCGTGCTGGAGCCGCTGCAAGCCGGCCCCGTCATCATCGAGGATAACTGCTTCATTGGCGCACGCGCCGAGGTGGCCGAAGGCGTTATCGTCTGTGAGGGCTCGGTGCTGTCGATGGGCGTCTACATCGGCGCGTCAACAAAGATCGTCGACCGCGCCACAGGCGAAGTGCACTACGGCAAGGTGCCGCCTTACTCAGTCGTTGTATCTGGCACGATGCCCGGCAAACCACTTCCCAATGGCGAACCCGGCCCCAACCTCTATTGTGCTGTCATCGTCAAGCGCGTGGATGCGAAGACGCGTTCCAAGACCGCTATCAATGAGCTTCTGCGCGAGTGATAGTTCCAGTTCCGTCGCAACAAAACTCAGCTAAGCTCACCAAATGCACGCCCCACCCGATCCCATCTCCCTAGCCCAAGCTCTGATCCGTTGCCCGAGCGTGACGCCGGCCGAAGCCGGAGCGCTGACGCTCGTCGAAGACGTGCTCAAGGGTGCCGGGTTTACATGTCACCGCATGACGTTCTCCGACCCGGGCACAGCCGACGTGGAGAACCTTTATGCGCGCATAGGAACGGCCGGGCCCAATCTGTGCTTTGCTGGACATACGGACGTGGTGCCGCCGGGCGACGATGCCGCGTGGACCCTGCCGCCGTTTGCTGCCGAAATTCGCGATGGCGTTCTTTATGGGCGCGGCGCCGTGGACATGAAGGGCGAGGTCGCTTGCTTTATGGTCGCAGCCCTGCGCCATCTTCAGGCCGGTGGCGGCGAGCCGCGAGGCTCCATCTCTTTCCTCATCACGGGCGATGAGGAAGGGGACTCGATCAACGGCACGATCAAGGTGATCGACTGGCTGAAAGCGCGCGGTGAAGTTCTGGACGCCTGCGTCGTCGGCGAGCCCTCAAGCCGGCACGAGGTCGGCGACGAGATTAAGATCGGGCGGCGCGGCACGCTCAACGGCGAACTCATCGTTTCCGGAAAGCAGGGCCATTCCGCCTACCCGCATGTCGCAGATAACCCGCTGCCGAAACTCGCGCGCATCATCGACCGGTTATCTGCTTTAGAACTCGATACCGGCACGCAACACTTCGAACCTTCGCACATCGCTGTGACGGTCGTCTCGGTGCCGAACACGGCGACGAACGTCATTCCAGGGCAAGCGCGCGTCAAGTTCAATGCGCGCTACAACGACACCCATACGCGCACGAAGCTGGAAGCATTGATCCACAAATGTTGCGAGTCCGCGGCAGCTGAGGTGGGGGCGGACTTTTCACTCACTTTCTCTGGCACTGGCGGCGTCTTTGTCACCGAACCGGGACCGCTTGTTGACACGATGGTGGCAGCGGTGCGCGAGGTGACCGGGCATACGCCGAAGCTAACGACGACGGGGGGCACGTCGGATGCGCGCTTTATAAAAGACGTCTGTCCCGTCGTTGAATTCGGGTTGATCAACGCCACGATCCATCAAGTGGATGAACGTGTTCCGCTCGCGGATTTGGAAACCCTGACGCGCGTCTACGAGCGCTTCATTGCCGGCTACTTTGCGTGAGGTTAGTTTGACTTCGCGCGTTGCCAGACGGCTGTTACAGAAAACGCGCCGCACCTGTGGTACCAATAGCCGGATCTATCAGAGCAAGGGGCCGAGCCGATGGAAGCGATATCAAGCCTGCGCGGCGAGCTGCATCGAAGCTGGGGTTGGCTGTTGGCGCTCGGGATCGTGCTGATCCTCTTCGGCGGCCTGATCCTGACGATCCCCCTCGGCGTTGTCACCGCGTCGCTCACGACGGAGATCTGGATCGCAGCTGCGCTCCTCGTTGCAGGCGTATTGCAGCTATTTCACGGGTTGCGCACCACCGCGTGGAGCGGGCGTATCTGGCAGATGCTGGGTGGGCTGGTGTTCATTGTTGCCGGCATCTTGATGTTTGCCTACCCAACTCTGGGGCTGCTTTCACTGACGATGATCGTGGCGGTAGCGCTTGTTGCGCAAGGCATCACGTCACTGTTGGTCAGCACCAGCTTTGACGACTGGGGCGGGCGCAGGTGGCTGATCATTTCAGCCATCGTCTCGATCATTGCCGGGCTGCTGGTAATGTTCGACCTACCAACGTCGGCGGGCTGGACGCTCGGCACCATCGTGGGCGTGGCCCTCGTGTTGCAAGGGGTCAGCCTGATGCTGCTCAGCCTTGACGTGCGCCGTTCGGATGCAGCTGCGAGTTAGACGTAAGCAAGAACCATTGCCATGACTGAAGCTACCTTCGATTTTAGTTGTCTGACGTGCCGAGGCGCGCCGATCCAGCACTTCGACGCTGGCGAAAAAATCTTTCTGGAGAAAGACACCGGTGGCTGCATGTTCGTCGTACGCTCGGGGAAGGTCGACGTCATTACATTCGGTTCGGTATTGGAGACCGTGGGGCCGGGCGGCATGTTCGGCGAGATGACGCTCATCGACGACGGTCCGCGCAGCGCGGCAGCGTTGACCTGCGAGGCCACCGAAGTGGCCGCAATCGACAAGCCCATGTTTCTCCAACTCGTTCGCGAGGAGCCTGAGTTCGCATTGCACATCATGTGCTTGCTGACCGCACGCATTCGCCGCATGGGCCAAAGCCACTAACACTTGCCCCGACGCAAGCGCCCCGCGCGATGAAGTTTTTCGGTGTGCGCTTCTCATGCTATGCCCGCGCCAGAAACGAGCACGGGTGCATATGATTGTCCTCAACAATGTCAGCAAGTCCTTCGATGGCGGTCGCAGCTTCGCCCTGCGCGATGTCTCATTCATGATTGAAGAAGGGGAAACATTCGTTCTGCTCGGCTCGTCGGGCTCGGGCAAGACAACAATTCTTCGCTTGATTAGCCGCCTCATTGAGCCGACCTCGGGGCAAATCTCGCTCGATGGTCGGAACCTGAACGACTTTGAGGCGATCGAGTTGCGCCGGAACATGGGCTACGTGTTCCAGGGCATCGGGCTATTTCCACACATGACCGTGGGACAAAACGTGGCGATTGGACTTCGCCTCGTCGGCCGGTCGCCGCCAAAGCGAGAGGCGCGCGCTCGTGAACTTCTCGACCTCGTTGGCCTGGAGCCGGACGCCTATTTCGACCGCTTTCCCGACGAGCTCTCCGGCGGCCAGCAGCAGCGGGTGGCGGTGGCGCGTGCACTCGCAACCGATCCCGACTACCTGCTGATGGACGAGCCGTTCGGCGCGCTCGACGCACTGACGCGCGAGACGTTGCAGAAGGAGGTGCTCAGGCTGAAAGCGACGCTCGGCAAAACGATCGTGTTCGTCACGCACGACATCCTCGAAGCATTCACTTTGGGCGACAGAATCGGCGTGTGCAACGAAGGCAGGCTCGACCAGGTCGGCACGAAGCGTGAATTACTTAGAGCACCCAAGACAGACTTCGTGCGCGCGCTTCTGGCGCGACCGCTCGACCAGCTCGAAATTTTCCAGGAAATGATATGAGCGCGCTCAATCATTTCCTGTCAGTCGTGGAGCAAAACGGAGCGGAGTTGTGGCTGCGCATCGGCCAGCACATCATGCTCACCGGCGTGTCGACGCTCGCCGCGATCGCCATTGGTATTCCACTTGGCGTCGTCGCGGCCAGACGCGCCTGGGCAGAGCGACCACTTCTGGCTTCTGTCGGAATCCTACAGACGATCCCTAGTTTGGCCATGCTGGCGCTGCTGCTGACAATGATCGGGCAAATCGGGGCGGTGCCAGCGATCATCGCGCTCACGCTGTATGCGCTGCTTCCAATCGTGCGCAACACGGTGACGGGATTGCGCGGGATTGCACCCTCGATAGCGGAGGCTTCCCGCGGCGTCGGCATGACACCCACACAGCAGCTTACCCTCGTCGAGATGCCGTTGGCACTGCCAGTGATTGTCGCCGGCGTGCGCACAGCTGCCGTTGTAGGGGTGGGGATCGCCACGCTTTCTGCCTTTATCGGCGCAGGCGGCCTGGGACAGTTCATCAATCGCGGTCTAGCGCTCTCCAACTCGAACCTCATTTTGCTCGGCGCTATTCCCTCAGCGCTGCTGGCACTGGCGGTGGATGGGTCGATTGCTGCCTTTCAATGGGGCATCGAAACACGGCGCAGAGCGTGCAAACCTTCCACGATCTGGGCCGCTAGGGTCGCCACCGCGCTGCCGGCTCTGATCCTCGCAATCGGTGCCATAGCGTATTGGTCCACGTCGGGCGGAATACTCTCCGCGATGCAAGGTTCACCAAGAGGGAGCCAGGAAACGCTGCGCATCGGCGCGAAAAACTTCAGCGAGTCTGAGGTGCTCGGCGAAATGATCGCACAGCTCATCGAGGCTAAAACCGATCTGAGAGTGGAGCGCCGGTTTGGTTTTGGCGGCACGATGATCGTGCACAAAGCACTCGTAGAGAGCGAGATCGACCTATACGTGGAGTATACAGGCACGGCTCTGACGACAATCCTTGGCGCCAAAACAATAACAGATCCCGAGCGCGTGCTCCAATACGTGCGCGATGTCTACGCGAAACGATTTCACCTCATCTGGCTAGCGCCGTTCAAGATCAACAATACCTACGCGCTCTGCGTAACAGCATCGCAAGCGCGCGCCCGAGGATGGGCAACCATTTCGGATCTCGTTGCGGACGCCGGCAACCTACGCGCAGGTTTTACGCCAGAGTTCTCCCACCGTCCCGACGGCTACCCGGGCCTGCGTAAGGCCTACGACCTCAACTTCGTGCAGGTTTTTGATCTGGATGCCGCATTGATGTATGGCGCCGTTGCCAAGGGAGAGGTCGACGTAATTTCGGCCTACGCAACGGACGGGCGGATCGACGCCTACAATCTGCTTCTACTCAAGGACGACCTTCACGCCTTCCCGCCGTACAATGCAGCGCCCGTGGTGCGCGAAGCCGTTTTGAAAGAGCATCCTGAACTGCCCGCGATACTAGCGCCACTCACAAACCTGCTGGATGACAAGCCGATGCGGGCGCTCAACTGGCAGGTGGATGGTGAGAAGAAAAGCCCGCACGCGGTTGCGCGAGCATTTCTGCAATCCAAGGAACTCTTGGACGGCGGCAATGAGTCCGAGTGACGGTTGCTCCTATCACTCCGTGCGTAGTTCGACGCTTTCAGCATCGATGCTGTACCCCGTGTCGGCGAGTCCGGTGAAGACCGCCTCGGTCTTCATTGTTCCGGTCACAGTGACGGGGTCGAACAACTGATCGATTTCCAGACCCTTGTCGGTCTTAACGTAAACGATCTGGTTGATGGGCGGTGGGGGAACGTGGATGCACGCACCCACGTAGGGCACCAACAAGAACTCCTTGACGATTGTCGCATCAAAGTCGAGCGGCACCATATAGCCGCCGATGCTCACGCGCTTGCCGTTGAGCTCTTCGACAACGCGTGGCGGGCGGTCACCGCCAGGCTGGCGCCGCTTCATCGACATCCAAGTGCCCTCCTTAATCGGCGGCAGCGGAGTGGCATTTGCAGAGCGCGGCATCGCTTCGGAGAAAAACGGTTTGGGCTTTTTGGCTGGAGCTGCTTCCCGCGGCGGCATGAGCTGGGCCCATTTGAGTTCAAAAGGCGGATCGGCCGCACGCACGCTGATCGAGAGAAGGCAAGACGCAACAAGTACCACTAAGATTCGAGCCGCTGACATTGTCATCATTGCCCCTTCCTCATTTTAAGTCCGCACCATCATGCCATCTGCCAACGAAAGACGGTAGGCGCGCAACGCCGGTAGCAGTCCGGCAAGAAAACCCGCCAGGACAATGGCGCCCAGGGTTATCCACTCGCGGTACGTCGGCGGGTTGATGCTCAAATGCAGGCCGTAGGCGCGGTCCACATAGGGCTGGAGTACGGCCAGAGCGGCGTAAAGCAGGACTGCGCCGAGAACGACACCCGCAAGCGTCAACAGACCGGCCTCGGTGGCGAGCAAACCTAAGATCGTGATAGGGCGCGCGCCCACAGATCTCAAGATTGCCATTTCACGGCGGCGTTCGTTCAGCGTGGTGAGGATCATTGTCACCATGCCGAGCAGCGCCGTGGCAACAACCATGGCAGAGACAACAGATAGCGCCGTTTCCGCCGTCCCCACGAGCTGCCAAAGCTCCTGCAGCGTCAGGCCAGGGATGATCGCCGACAGCGGTTCTTCACGATACTCATTGATCATTCGTTGCAGTTTGAAGGTTGCAATCTTCGACTTGAGGCCAATCAGCGCCGCGGTAACCGCCTTGGGCTTAAGCGACATGGTGCGCACCACTTCCGCCGATACCGTCTCGCCCGGCATTGGGATGCCTTGCTTCCAGTCGACGTGGATCGCCTCAATGGCCTCGAGGCTCACGTGAATGGTCCGGTCGACCGGCGTGCCGGTCTTCTCCAAGACACCAGAGACGCGGAACGGTTTGTCTTTATGTTCCACAAACGATATCGAACCGGTCCCGTGGGCGACAATGATGGGATCTCCGACCTTGTATCCCAGTGCCTCGGCGACATCGGCGCCGATCACAGCATCGAAGAGATCATCGAACGGCATGCCTTCAGCAAAGGTGATGGGCTGGCCATGACGATACCTGTAGTGCTTGAAATAATCAGCGATCGTCCCCAGCACACGAAAGCCGTGATGGCTGTCACCTAGGGACAGGGGCACGACCCAGGCAACCTCGGGCTGCTTGGCAATGTCATCGAGACTCTTCCAGGTAATGTTGTTGGTGGCATTGCCGATACGAAAGACAGAATAGAGCAACAGCTGAATGCCGCCGCTGCGCGCCCCCACGATCAAGTCGGTGCCCGAGATCGTATCGGCAAAGCTTTGACGCGCGCCTGTGCGTACCTTCTCAACGCCTAAGAGCAACATCACGCTAAACGCGATGGCGAGCACGGTGAGCGACGCCGTCAGTGCGCGATTGCGTAAAGACTGCAGGGCGAGCCGAGGGACGATCATGCCGCAACCCTCCTCGCGGTGACAGCAACATCCTCCAAGCGCAGAACGCGATCGAAATGTGGGCCCAGCGCCTCATCGTGGCTGACCATGATCACGGCGGCGCCCGCCTCGGCGGCCTCTGCAGAGAGGAGATCTAAGAAAGCGTCCTGGCGGTCACGGTCCAGCGAAGAGGTGGGTTCGTCTGCCACGATGATCTCGGGACGGCCGATGAGGGCGCGCGCTGCCGCCACGCGCTGCTGCTGGCCGACGCTCAAGTTCCCTGTAGACATGCCGTGGAGGTCTTGGGTCTCAAGACCAAGACTATTCAGCAAACGCAGGGCCTCCTGTTCGATCGACCCGTTCTCCGCGGCGCGTTTGCGGCGCTTTGTAGAAAAGCTTAAGGGCAAGAGCACATTATCGATGAGTGAGCCGTAGGGCAGCAGATTGAACATTTGAAAGATGATGCCGAAATGTTCAGCGCGGAAATGATCGCGGGCCGCGTTCGACAGCTTAGCGGTGTCGGTGCCCAAAACCTCAATGCGCCCTGACTGCGGCGTGATGATTCCGCACAAAAGACTCAAGAAGGTCGACTTGCCTACCCCCGATGGCCCAGTCAAGAGCACGCGCTCGCGCTCCGCCAAAATGAAATCATCAATTGCCAACGAAAATGAACGTGGGCCGGGCCAGCGGAAGCGGACACCCGACATCTTGACGATGCCGGATATCCCTCCGAACGACGTGGCTGCGCCCATGTTTTGGTGCGAATGTTTCGCCATCACATCATGCCGCCGAGATCAAGCACCGGCTTTTCACGGCTGACTTCATAGGTGTTCTGAGCCTTGGCCGTGACGACGTTGACCGTCAGCTCGTCAGCGCCGGCAAAGGTCTTGAAGTAATCGAACGCAATCGACGTCAAATTGGCCGGTTTTGTACAGTCGAGAGCATAGGTCACGTGGAACTCGTTGTGGCTGGCGCTGCCTTCGTCATCGTGTTTGGCATCGGCATGCTCGGCATGATCCTCATCGCCTTCGTGATGTTCGTCACCAGTCTCGATCGCAACGTTCACTTTCGAAACAGAACAGCCTGCAGAAGCGGGAACCTTGAACAAGGCAAGCGGCTCGGCAAGCTTATCTTTCGCACTCTTGAGTGCTGCCTTTTGTGCCTCCGTCTCTGCTTCGTGCTCAAAGCCGACAAGGTCCATTCCGGGCGCCTCCAGTTCCATCGCGACGCGATTGTCTTCGATCGCGATATTGAGCGTACCGTGGCCATGTACATGGGCGCCAAGTTCGCGATGCTCGTCTTCGGCGCGCGCGGCCGAACTCAATGTGAGTGCCAAAATCGCGGCGAGCGCCGCCAGAGTGTTCGTTTGCATAATGCATTCCTATCAGATCTTGTGTTTTGCAAGCGCTGCCAGCACGTACGGTGGGCACTTGCTCGAATGTACGAATGATGCGTGACGTCAGGCGGGCCTTACAGCACACGGCTGCTAAAAGCGCGACGCCTCGGCCCTGGCCGTTAGGCCAAACGATCACGAGGCGGGGCACGGGCCTGGAAGTGCACCGTATCATTGCTGCGTGTGGATACGGCTGAGCGAATGGGAAGGCGCGTCTCAACGAAGTTGGAAGGCAGCCTAAGAGCCGGCGGCGCGTGTAGGACGACAGTGCTGGCTACATGCGTTGACCAGCAGATCGCGCACGCGGTGTCATTGTCATCATGATCGGCAGGAGGGCATTGCGGCCGCTCGGTTGGAGCGCAGGCTCCATACGTGATGGCCCGCGAGAGCAGGTTGTCCGCGCCTGGATGTTTGTGCGCATGGGTATGCCCAAGCGCCATGGCCGCCTGCAGCGCAAGGGCGAACAGCGCGATGTAACCGAGGCTAGGTCGAAGCCTGAAAAACAGCATGTTGTTTCCGGTCGCTTGGACTCAAGTCAAGCGACTAGTTTGAGATTAGGGCAAGCTGAAGACAGCCCATCAAGCGGGCGCCAAGCTAAAGTGGAACCCACACCCTTACTACGGCGTTATCGGCCATACGAGCGCAATCAGCGGTATCGCAACGATGGCGACGATGATCGATAGCGGCACGCCGAGGCGTGCGTAGTCACCAAAGCGGTACCCGCCAGGTCCCATCACCAGCATGTTCGACTGATGTCCGAAGGGGGTGAGGAACTCGCATGAGGCCGCTATCGCAACCGCCATAAGAAATGAATCGATGTTTAAGCCCAGCTTCATGGCGAAGCCGGCGGCGATCGGCCCCATCAGCAAGACGGTCGCGGCGTTGTTGAGTATGGGCGTAATCATCATGGTTGCCACGAACACAAGGGCCAGCATAGCGATAGGTGGCAAACTCGCACCGGCCGTGGCGATGGATGCAGCGATCAGCTCCGCCAGCCCCGTCGTCTTCATCGCCTCCGTGACAGGGATGAGAGCCGCCATGAGCACGATGATCGAGCCGTCTATGGCCTGGTACATGTCAGTCAGCCGCATCACTTGGAAGACAGCGAGTACCGCAACTGCCAGGAGGAACGAAATCGCCACGGGCAGAACGCCAGTGGAGGTCAGTATGACCGCCGCCGCCATCACCCCGATTGGGAGTGCAACTTGTGCCGGCTGGCCAAGTTTGACGTTTCTTTCCGCGAGCGGCAAAGCGCCAAGTTCGCCCAGCGTCCTTGGCATTTGCTCCAAATCGCCCTGCAGCACAACAACGTCACCCTCGCTAAGACGCTGGCGGGCGAGACGTGCCGTGGAGCGGCGCCCTTGGCGGCTCAGCGCCAATAGATTGACGCCATAGCTATGCAGCAGCACGCCTTTCGGCGAGCGGCCGATCAGGGGTGACCCCCTTGTTATGACCGCTTCAACGATGCCGACTTGCTCGGAGCGGACGCGGGCGGGATCGATGCTTTCGCCGCCGACGAGTTCGAGCTTGGCCTCGTCAACAACACTCTTCAGGACTGTGGAGTCCGCTTCGAGCAGGAGAACGTCGTCTTCGCGCAGCTTGGTCCAGCTTGCCGGTGCCAAGCGGCGATCGTTCTTGCGGATGATCGATACGACCGTGATGTCGTCCTCTCCCATCTTCTCCACGTCGCGCACCGTCTTGCCGACGAGGGACGAGTCCGCCGTGATACGCGCCTCCGTTAAGTAATCCTCTATTTTGAAGCGTTTTTCTGGCGCAGGTGCACCTCGCCGATCTTCAGGAAGAAGCCGCCAGGCAAATGTTAGGTAGGCAACCCCGACGAGCGCCACGCCAACACCAACCGGCGTGAAGTCGAACATGGAGAAGGGTTCACCAACAATGTCCTGGCGCACCGAGGAAATGAGCAGGTTGGGCGGGGTGCCTATGAGGGTCGTGAGACCGCCCAATAGCGACCCGAACGAAAGCGGCATCAGCAGCGTTGCCGGCGAACGGCCTGCCTTCTCCGCAAAACTGATCGCAACGGGCATCAGAATCGCGAGCGCGCCTACGTTATTCATGAACCCTGAGAGCACTGTCACCAGCGCGACGAAGACAAAGACCTGCAAATTGGGCCGCTGCAGGATCGGCTCCAAGTGACGGACGAGACGTTGTAAGATTCCGGATGCACGGATCGCGGCGCTTAAGATCAAGACGAGCGCGACAGTGACGACGGCATGATCGCTGAAGCCTGTGAAGGCTTCCGCAGGCGACACGAGACCGAGAAGGAGAGTTGCGACAAGCGCGAGCACAGCGACCACATCATGGCGCCAGCGGCCCCAGATGAAGAGCGCGAGCGTTATTGTGAGCACGGCGATAAGTGAAATCTGGGAGATGGTCATGAAGAGCCCGGGCGAGCACCACTAGCGGAGAGAGCATAACAGTCACGAATGACTGTCATGCGTGAGAACCTTTTCGACAGCGGTGATTTGAAACTGGACGGCCGGCGGGGGTCAAGCGCTGTCACGCAGTGCTACTTGAAGTGCTTGGATAGCTTCAAGCCCTGAGCTTGATAGTGCGAAGAAAGATCGCGGCCATAAAGCAGCTCCGGCGTCTCGGTTAGGTTCTCATAGATGAGGCGGCCGATGACTTGGCCATCCTCCAGAATGAACGGGACTTTGTGCGAACGCACCTCGAGCACGGCCTTGGACCCCTCGCCGCCGGCTTCCTTGTGACCAAAGCCGGGATCGAAAAAGCCTGCATAGTGCACGCGGAATTCACCGACTAGAGGATTGAATGGCACCATCTCGGCGGCCTGCGTGGGCGGCACGTGCACGGCTTCCTTGGAGGCGAGGATGTAGAACTCGTCCGGATCGAGGATCAAGCGCTTGTTAGCGCGCACGTGGATCGGCTCCCAGTAGTCGAGCACTGAGCAATCGCCGACCACGTCGACATCAACGAGGCCCGTGTGGCGTTTGGCACGGTAGCCGACGAGGCCATCCTTGTCGCCGATCAGGTCGACGGACAGGGCAATGTCGTCAGCAACATTTGCCTCGCAGCTGCCGCCGGCCCGAAATCGTATTTGGGACAGCCGCGAGCCCTTGCGCACAACGGTGGGAAAAGTCTGGGGGCAAATCTCGGCGAACAATGGTCCGCTGTACCCGGCCGGGATCTGATCGAACGAGGAGACACCGTCGGCAATCACGCGTGTAAAGACGTCGAGGCGCCCGGTCGAACTCTTGGGGTTGGTAGCGGCTGAGACGTCGCCGGCAAGACGAAGACTTTCCAACAGCGGTACCACATAGACGCACCCGGTCTCCAGCACTGCCCCTTGCGACAGACTAATAGTGTGGAGCTGCAGATCGTTAAGTTTATTGGAAATCTTTTCATCAGGCCCAGGAAGAAAACTCGCGCGCACCCGGTAGGCTATCGTTCCGAGGCGCAGGTCGAGGCTCGCGGGCTGTAGCTGATTTGGCAGAAGCGGCTCGGCGAGTTGCACCTCACCTGCATGAATAAGGCGATCGATCGCCTGCGACGGCAGGATTCCCGTCCGTGCCGGACGCGCCGATGCTTTTGCAGCTTTCGCCTGAGGCTGTGCCATCGTCCCCGATCCCTTCGCGCTCCAGCCCTTCTCGAACTTGCGCGCCTCCGCCGCTCTAGAGCAACCAGCCCTTGACGCCAAGCGCCCTGCGGGAGTAATCCCCGACACATCCTCGTGGTCATTTGGCCGGCCGGCTTGCAGCCACGCAAAATAAGTCGCTAAAATGGCCGTGCGCACCC
>CAZURR010000039.1:0-21302 GCA_964622715.1 uncultured Hyphomicrobium sp.
TCGATGTCGAACGTGACCTCGACCTGAGGCACGCCACGCGGCGCGGGCGGAAGACCGACCAGATCGAATTGACCGAGAAGTTTGTTGTCGGCTGCCATCTCGCGTTCGCCCTGGCTCACACGGATGGTGACCGCGCTCTGGCCGTCCTCTGCGGTGGAGAAGGTCTGGCTCTTCTTGGTCGGGATCGTCGTGTTGCGGTCGATGAGGCGTGTGAATACGCCGCCGAGCGTCTCAATGCCAAGAGACAGAGGCGTAACGTCGAGGAGCAGAACGTCCTTGACGTCGCCCTGCAGCACGCCGGCCTGAATGGCGGCGCCAACGGCAACGACCTCGTCCGGATTGACGCCCTTGTGGGGCTCTTTGCCGAACAACTCTTTCACGACCTGTTGCACCTTGGGCATGCGGGTCATACCGCCGACGAGCACCACTTCGTCGATCTCGGCGGCCTTAAGCCCAGCGTCCTTGAGCGCCTTTTCGCACGGGCCCTTGGTGCGAGCGATGAGATCATCCACCAGGCTCTCCAGTTTGGCCCGCGTAAGCTTCATCGTAAGATGCTTCGGGCCGGACTGGTCGGCGGTGATAAATGGCAGATTGACCTCGGTCTGCTGCGATGATGACAGCTCGATCTTCGCTTTCTCCGCCGCCTCTTTGAGGCGCTGGAGCGCAAGCTTATCGTTGCGCAGGTCGATGCCTTGCTCCTTCTTGAATTCATCGGCAAGGTAATTGACGAGCTTCATGTCGAAGTCTTCGCCACCCAAGAACGTGTCGCCGTTCGTCGCCTTCACCTCGAAGACGCCGTCGCCGATTTCCAATATCGAAACATCGAAGGTGCCGCCGCCGAGGTCGTAGACCGCGATGGTCTTGGCTTCGTTCTTCTTCTCCAAACCGTAGGAGAGCGCGGCCGCCGTCGGCTCGTTGATGATGCGCAGCACTTCGAGGCCGGCGATCTTGCCGCCGTCTTTGGTTGCCTGACGCTGGGCGTCATTGAAATACGCAGGGACGGTAATGACGGCTTGAGTAACAGTCTCGCCGAGCTTGGCCTCTGCTGTCTCTTTCATCTTCTGCAGAATGAAGGCTGAGATCTGTTGCGGCGAATAGGTCTCGCCGTGTGCCTCGACCCAGGCGTCGCCATTGGGGCCTTTGACGATCTTGTAGGGGACGAGTTTCTTGTCCTTCTCGACCATTGGGTCGTCGTAACGGCGCCCGATGAGACGCTTGATAGCGAAGAAGGTATTGAGCGGGTTAGTAACAGCCTGGCGCTTGCCTGGCAGGCCAACAAGCTTCTCGCCATCTTCAGTAAAGGCCACGATCGATGGCGTGGTGTTCATACCCTCGGCATTTTCTAAAACTCTCGGCTTGCCGCCCTCCATAACTGCCACACAAGAGTTGGTGGTGCCGAGGTCGATGCCGATTACTTTTGCCATGTGCCTATCCTCATCATTTTGGGCAGACCGGCCAGACCCGAGGTTTCGGCATCTGGGCTATCAGAGCCAGCGGCGTTCACGCGCAAGGCTCGGTCCCCCTTGGAGTGTCCAACAGTAACCGCCGCTTATATAAGGTCGCTTTTTGGGCGCGCAACGGGATTAGGCCACGCGCGTGTGATCAATTTTCCCCACCATACTGCATTCGGCCGCCTCGAACCCTGATCGAAGTTGGCTGTAAAACCCCACTTGACGAGCACTTATGGCTCTCCATTGGCTCTTTTAAGGGTTGTGATTTGGTTCGCCCTCGCCGCCAGGAGTGTCGTCAGTGGCTGGTTCGGCACCGGGCGCCGCTGTATCCTCTCTCGTCTTCTTTGCGCCGCCTTTCGCTACGACGACCATCGCGGGGCGCAGGACACGGCCCTGGATAGTGTAGCCTGGCTGGAACACCTGCACCACCGTTCCCGCGGCCACATTCGGGTCGTGGACCTCGGTCATGGCCTGGTGCTTGTGGGGGTCGAATGGCTCGCCCTCTGAATCGATACGCGTGACGCCATTGCGCTCCAGCACATTCAAGAATTCGCGCTCGGTCATGGCGACGCCATCGATCAGGCTCTTGAGCGCAGGGTCCACCTCGGCAGCGCCGGGCGGCACGGCAGCGATTGCCCGCTGCAGGTTGTCGCCGATTGCCAGAATCTCTCGGGCGAATTTGCTAATGGCATAATTCGCAATGTCCACCTTGTCGCGCTCCGCGCGCTTTCTGAGATTGTCCATCTCAGCATGCGCGCGCAGCAGGCGGTCGGTCAGGTCGGAAACCTGAAATTCCAACGCGTCAGCAATGGTTTCGGTCTTGCCCAGATCGAGAGCAGGTGCCGATTCCTCGGCGCCACCAGGTTCATTCGCCTCAGCAGCCGCCTTCTTTTCGTCTGTCATGATATCTCCGCTTGCCGGCGGGCCCCTATCTCTTGATAGCGATCATTATTTCGATCGCGGTCGGATGGCACGGGATCATTCGCCAATTCGCCCAAGCCCGATATCAGGCGATGCGCCAAAGAAATCAAGTCAACAAGCGGCTAACGAGCTTGGCCGTATAGTCAACCATAGGGATGATCCGGGCATAATTGATGCGCGTGGGACCGATTACACCCAATACACCGACAATTTTGCGCCCTTCGTCGTGGAAGGGCGCAACGATTAGCGACGAGCCGGAAAGCGAGAACAGCTTGTTCTCAGACCCAATAAAGATGCGCACGCCGTCCGCATTTTCCGATAGGCCGAGGAGCTGCACAAGATCGCGCTTGTGCTCCAAGTCATCGAACAGATGGCGGATGCGCTCCAGGTCGTCTTGCGCCGTCACGTCCTTCAACAGGTTAGACTGGCCACGCACAATCAGGCTCTGACGGTCATCGAATGGTCCGGACCACTTCGCCAAACCTGCTTGGATGACCTTCTGCGTCAGCTCATCGAGTTCCGCCTTGGAGCTTTGCAGCTGTTTCTCGATGTGTTCGCGTGCCTCCGCAATGGTGGACCCGCGAATATGCGTATTCAGGTAGTTCGCCGCCTCTATCAGCGCCGACGGCGGCAGACCCTGGGGCAACGAAATGATGCGGTTCTCGACGACCTGGTCTTCTCCCACCAGCACCACGAGCGCTTTGCCGGGCTCCAGGGGTACAAACTCGATATGCTTTAAACGGGCAACTTGCTGTTCAGCGAGCACCACGCCGGCACAGTGCGATAGGCCGGAAATCATCTCACTGGCTTCGCTAAGCACTTCATCTATCGAGCGTTGACGCTTGGCCGCGATCTGCGCCTCGATCTTGAGGCGCTCCTCCGAAGTCAGATCTCCGATCTCGAGAAGGCCATCGACGAAGAGGCGCAAGCCAAGCTGGGTTGGCAGGCGTCCTGCGGAGGTGTGGGGCGCCGTGATGAGGCCAACCTGCTCCAGGTCTGACATCACGTTGCGAATCGAGGCCGGCGACAGGGTCATCGGCAGGACGCGCGATAGATTCCGCGAGCCGACGGGCTCGCCCGTCGTCAGGTATGTCTCAACGATCTGCCGGAGAATAGTGCGGGAGCGATCGCTGAGTTTATTGAGCGCGCTGATGCCTTCGGTCATAATTTTGGATGTCTTTGGCTTGAGATGCCACGGGGAAGATTATGGATGCCTGCCCTTCCACGTCAAATTCTCTATTGGTTTTGGTTGAAGGAGTCGTGGCCCTCCCTTAGGGTTCGGGCAATTCTAGCCCGCCGGTGGCGATAAACACGCTCCAAATCCATCTCAATGCGCCCATCCAAACGTAATCCCGACGAGCTTCGCCGTGTCTCCATCGAGCGCGCGGTCTCCAAGCACGCTGAAGGCTCCTGTCTGATCAAGTTCGGCGATACCCATGTTCTTTGTACGGCCAGCCTGGAAGAGCGGGTACCACCTTGGCTCAAGGGCCAGGGGCGCGGCTGGGTCACGGCCGAGTACGGAATGCTGCCCCGGGCCACGACCGAGCGCACCCGGCGTGAATCGACGGTGGGCCACCCGTCCGGGCGCACGCAGGAAATTCAGCGCCTGATAGGCCGATCGCTGCGTGCTGTCGTCGACCTGGAGAGGCTTGGCGAACGCCAGATCAGCGTTGATTGCGATGTGATCCAAGCAGATGGGGGCACCCGGACAGCGTCGATCACCGGCGCTTGGGTGGCGCTTTATGACTGCATCCAGTGGATGAAACTGCGCGACATGGTTAAGGACGACGTGCTGCGCGATCAGGTGGCCGCGGTGAGCTGCGGGATTTACCAGGGTGTTCCGGTGCTCGATCTTGACTATGTCGAAGACTCGGCAGCTGAGGCCGATTCTAACTTCGTCATGACGGGCGAGGGTGGCATCGTCGAAGTGCAGGGCACGGCCGAGACCGTTGCATTCAGTCAAGAAAACTTCGACCGGCTCATGGAACTCGCCAAGAAGGGTATTGGAGAGCTGGTTGCGCTACAAAAGCTGACGGTGACCTGAAATGCGCCGGCCCGCGAGCGGGACGCTCTACCATGACGCCGCAAGGCATCCTTGAAACCATTCTCTATGCGCGGGATCTGGGCGCAATCGAGCACTTCTACCGGGACGTGCTGGGAATGGAGCCTTACGCGAAGATGGAAGGACGTCAGGTCTTCTTCCGGTTTAGCGATCATATGCTGCTCTACTTCAATCCGGATGCAACCCAGGTGCCCACAGAGCCGCAGGTGCGGCTTCCCGTTCCCCCGCACGGTGCGCGCGGTTCAGGGCACGTGTGTTTTCGCGCGAGCGCGAGCGAGATTGCCGCCTGGTGTGATCATTTGGAAAATAAAGGGATCGCCATCGAAGCCGATTTCGAGTGGCCAGGTGGCGGCCGCTCGATCTACTTTCGAGATCCCGCCGGCAACTGCCTTGAGTTTGCCGAACCTAGAATTTGGGATTTTTGACGATGCGGCGATTAAATCGCGGTGGCAGGTTGGTGGTCGCAAGCCACAACCCTGGCAAGGTTTGGGAAATCAATCAGCTTCTCGCACCGTTTGGCCTGGATGCGGTGGCGGCGACCGACCTGGGATTGAGCGAGCCTGAGGAGCCGGAGCCGACGTTTGAGGGCAATGCCCGTCACAAGGCGCTGATCGCCGCCAAAGGGTCCGGGATGCCATCACTTGCCGACGATTCGGGCCTGGAGGTCGCCGCGCTTAATGGTGCGCCGGGAATTTACTCGGCGCGCTGGGCCGGTCCCAATAAGGACTTTTCCGTCGCTATGCAGCGTGTGCATGATGAACTGAGCGAGCGTGGCGCCTGGAATGCTGCAAGCCCGCGGGCCAGTTTCATCTCTGTGTTGTGCCTTGCGTGGCCGGACGGGACGACAGAATTTTTCGAGGGCAAGGTCGAAGGGCACCTAATATGGCCGCCGCGTGGGACGAACGGTTTCGGTTATGATCCGATCTTCGTCGCCGACGGACACGATCGGACCTTCGGCGAAATGGAGCCTGCGAACAAGTATGCAATCTCGCACCGCACCCGCGCCTTTGACGCCTTCAAGCGCGCCTGCCTCGATGCCAAGTCCGACTGACGATCCGGGCTTTGGCGTCTACGTGCACTGGCCGTTCTGTGCGCAGAAGTGCCCCTATTGCGATTTCAATAGCCATGTGCGGTTTGGCGGCGTCGACGAAGAGCGCTTTCTTGCCGCCTTCCTGCGCGAACTCGACCACACGGCCGGCCTTTTCGGGCCGCAAAAGGTGGCGAGCATCTTTTTCGGCGGTGGCACGCCGTCACTCATGGAGGCACATACAGTTGGCGCGATCATTGATCGCATCGCGCACCTTTGGACAGTCGATCCGAACGCGGAGATCACGCTGGAAGCCAATCCGGGTAGCGTTGAGGCCCAAGGCTTTCGCGGCTACCGCGAGGCTGGTGTCAATCGTGTTTCACTAGGCGTTCAGTCGCTGCGCGATGACGTGCTCAGGTCGCTTGGGCGCATCCACACGGTTGCTGAAGCGAAGGCAGCGATCGAATTTGCGCGCGCGACCTTCGAGCGCTTCTCGTTCGATCTCATCTATGCGCGACCCGGTCAGAACGCCGCTGCGTGGGCGCCTGAGTTGCGCGAAGCGCTCAAGCTGGCGAGCGATCATCTCTCACTCTATCAGTTGACGATCGAGCCAGAGACGCCCTTTGCCACGTTACACGCGGCAGGCAAGCTACACGTGCCTGACGGCGATGTGGCGCTAGCGCTCTACGATGTCACGCAAGAGCTGACCGATGCGGCCGGGCTTCCCGCCTATGAGATCTCCAATCACGCCGCGCCCGGTGAAGAGAGCCGGCACAACCTTGTCTACTGGCGTACGGGTGAGTATGCGGGGATAGGACCTGGGGCCCACGGGCGTCTCAAACTGTCCGGCGCGCGTCATGCGACAAGCACGGAGCGCAACCCGGAGCGCTGGTTGGAATTGGTCGAGCGCGACGGCCATGGACACGTGGATTCTATCCCATTGACGGCCGCGGAAGCAACCGACGAGACTCTTTTGATGGGACTACGGCTCACCGAAGGCGTCGATCTCGACCGCCTCGCTCGCCAAGGCGAGGTGCGGCCATCTGCGGCAGCGATCACCGAACTCACTGAACTCGGCCTCGTTGAGATCGTTCCTGGCCCGGTGGGGTCCTGGCGTTTGGGCGCGACACGTAAGGGCCGCTTCGTCCTGAATGAGATCGTGCTGCGGCTGTCTATGAGCTTTAAGCCCGATAAAGGCACGCATTCGCCGATGGACTTTCGCTCCGCAGCCGACTAATCACGCCCCGACATGTTGCGACGTCTCTACGATTGGACCATGAACGCGGCGGCGCACCGGCACGCGCCCGCCACGCTGTTCGGCGTCTCGTTCGTCGAAAGCTCGGTCTTCCCCATTCCGCCTGACGTGATGCTGGTGCCCATGGCGCTGGCGCAGCGCGAAAAGGCCTGGTGGTTTGCCACTATCGCAACAGTGGGCTCAGTGATCGGCGGTGTCTTTGGCTATGCGATCGGCTATTTTTTGTTCGAGCTGATTGGCGCTCAAATACTGAATTTCTACGGCTTGACGGACTCGTTCCATCACTTTGCTACTCGCTATAACGAATTTGGGGCCTGGATCGTGTTCATCGCCGGGGTGACCCCCTTTCCCTACAAGGTCATCACGATCGCCAGCGGCGCCACCCAGTTAAACTTTCTCGTGTTCATGATCGCCAGTTTGTTAGCGCGGGGTTTGCGCTTCTTTCTGGTGGCGGGACTGCTTTATTGGTTCGGCGAGCCGGTGCGCGCCTTCATCGAGGAGCGACTCGGCCTCGCTACCACCATCTTTACGCTGCTTTTGGTGGGCGGATTCATCGTGATCAAATATCTGGTCTAGGCCAGCGACAATGACGAAAGAGCATGTCATGGCGACTGCCAAAACGGATGAAACGGCCCGCACAGCCTACAAGGCCGGTGCCCTGGCCCTCGTCATTGCCGGTGGAGCGATCGTAACAGCGCTGGCATTTGAGTACATCGGCGGCTACGCACCTTGTCCACTCTGTCTGCAGCAGCGCTATGCCTATTATGTAGGGCTGCCGCTCCTCTTCATCGCGCTTGTTTTCGTCAGTGCGGGCCAGCGCTACCCAGCTGGCCTCATCTTTCTTTTCGTGTCGCTGGCATTTCTGGCGAATGCGGGGCTTGGCGTTTATCACGCCGGCGCGGAGTGGGGTTTCTGGCCGGGCCCTGATTCATGCACGGGTATACAGGAACTCACGACGTCGGCAGGCGGACTTCTTGAATCGCTGCCCAATACCAACGTTGTCCGCTGCGATGAGGCAGCTTGGCGCTTTGCTGGGCTATCGTTTGCAGGTTGGAACGTCGTGACTTCGCTTTTGGTATTTGGGGCAAGCATTGGCGCGGCGGCCGATTCTGTGCCCTCAGAGTAGCCAAGACTTAGGTTTCCCACAGCTTATCCACAGACACGACGCGGCGTCTGCCCGGCCCCGCCTCGCGTTCAGCAACTGTCAAGCGAAATACCGCTGGTCAGCCATCAGAGCGCCACGCGGTTGTCAAAAAGGAACGGTCTATTCGACCTCGTTCGCGGAACACATTGCGAACCCGTCAAGTTAGGGGGGACGGTCAGTGACAAGCGTATTGCGTAGTCGCCGGTTTCCGGCGCCGTCCTTGGTTGCCTTGTGCCGCAGCGTATCGCGGTTGGGTAAGTCGGTAAGGACGGGAACCCCCGCGTCCGAGTTCGTTGCGTCACGTGTTCTGCGACCAATATCAGTACAGCGTAACCATGAGTGTTCGTTGCGTACGGTATCGTTTGAGTACCGACAATCTCCTTGCAGCACGCTGAAGCGCGTGTTCGTGGAAATAAGGCGAACCGCTCGGAGGACAGTGTCTAGGCTTATTTTCGAGCGGTTTGCCGACCAAGGCCGAGTTTCAGGTCTAGGCCCAGAATTAGACCGAGTCTGGCGTTCCCAGTTGTGTACCGCGTTTTATCCGAGGGCCAGCCTGACGGCTGCACGCCCGCGGGTTCGTAAGTCCGAATGTATTGGACAGAGTTTCTGCGTCTAAGAGTAGCGTGAGGTTTTTAGTGACATCGCAGTTGAATGAGTGGCGTTCCCTTCCAGAAGTGGTGGCTTCGGTGTTGAATTCCATCCAAGGCTCGTCTCCCGCGCCGGCAGAAATGTCAGCCGAGGCCCACAAGGATAGGTGAACTTCGACGGATTTGGAGGGTGAGTGTCCCTCCAGTGAGATGGCAGGCACATGGAGTGTTGGAGTAAAAATTCTCCTCGAGGCATTACGTGACAGGGTTCTGCGTAGTGATGCCGTTGCGCTCTGTGTGTCTGCCGCCCCCGCTTATGTAGGGGTGCGCCTGGTCGGCATGAGCCGGCTGCGTAACCAAATCGAGGAGGTGTTTTGATGAGCCCCCGTCACGTCAATCCTATGCAGTGGCATCAGGCGGTAGGGTACGCGCGCCAATCCTGCGCGCGCTTCTTCCGCGATGGTGGCACACCGATGGACGCCGTGCGTGCTTTCGACGTCTGCGACGACGAGCGAGCGGCAAACGACTGGGGTAAGGCGGTGGAGGCTATCGCCGAGGTTCTTTGCGCGCAGAACGTGAAACGAGCGGCCTGAACTCGTCTCATGCGTATCGTTTCGCATTAGGAGGGAATTGCCCCGGCTCGTTTGCCGGGGCCTTTTTGTTGCCCGGATGCGCTCATTGATCCAGGCGAGTGGTTTATGGCTCCAGCTCGGTATCCCAATAAAGATAGTCGAGCCAGCTCTTGTGCAGATAGTTCGGTGGGAAGAGCCGGCCGTTACGATGCAACTCGAAGACCGTAGGACGGTAGGGCAGCTGCTTTGGATACATGCCCGCTTCGTCCGGCATCTCGCCGCCCTTATCCAAATTGCAAGGTGCGCACGCTGCGACGACATTGTTCCAGCGGGTCTGTCCGCCTCGCGAGCGAGGAACAAGATGGTCGAAGGTCAGGTCGTCCTTGCCGCCGCAGTACTGGCAGGTGAAGCGATCGCGCAGGAACACGTTGAATCGGGTGAATGCGGGATAGAGCGCCGGTTTTACGTAGGTTTTGAGGGAAACGACGCTGGGCAGTCGCATCTCGAAGCTGGGGCTTCGCACGTAGCGGTCGTACTCGGAGACGATATTGACGCGATCGAGAAAAACAGCCTTCACAGATTCTTGCCAGCACCAGAGCGACAATGGGTAGTAGCTCAGTGGCCGGAAGTCGGCATTCAAGACTAGGGCCGGAAATGAGTCCGGAATGACAGCGTGCGCATTCACGTTTCTAGCGTCCTGTCGGTTCGCGTAACCGAATCGCTTTCTCCTAAACGTTTCGGCCGGGATACTAGCCGTGCGTATCAACTCTGTGAAGGTCTCCGCCAACCGTTGCGTCGAGCTGCAGCCAAAGTTGGCCTATCTGCCAAATCCTCTGTAATTTCAGGGTCTTTGGCAGCCAGCTACCGTTCCTGCGGCAGCATGTAGAAGTTCCATAGCATCCGTGCGGCCACACCCCGCCATGGGCGCCAGCGTTCGGCGATGGCAAGAAGCTCCTCGCTGGAGGGGCGCTGCTTGAGGCCGAGGGCATTTCGGGTTGCTATCTGCAACGCTAAATCGCCGGCGGCAAAGGCATCCGCCCGGCCAATGCAGAAGAGCAGAAAGATATCGGCCGTCCACGGCCCGACACCATGAACAGCGGTGAGCGTGTCGCGAACGGTGCCTTCCGGTTCTTCAGCGAGCTGCTCCAGATTGAGACCGTCATCGACCGCCTCGGCGATGGCGCGCAAGGTGCGTACCTTGGCCCTAGACAGTCCTGCTGCGCGAAGATCCTCATCGTTGAGTGTCGACACGAACGCTGGCTTCATCGGCGTGAGGGTAATGCTCACTCGGCGCCAAATCGCTTCCGCACTAGCGATGGACAATTGTTGTCCAACGATGATGCGGGCCAATCCTTCGAAGCCCGGCGCATAGCGGCGCAACGGCGGGTCGCCTGCTTTGTCGTGTACGCGACGCAGATAAGTGCACTTGCGCCGCAGAACGCGCACGCCTGCACGAATGTCGGCGTCCGTTTCGACAACTCGCGACTTACCGGAGCGCTTCATGTGCAAGTCCTTCGCTTCGCTCTTCCGTCTGCGCAGAATGGAGAGTAGGATGATCAAATAGCGTCTTAAAGCATCCAATCTCCGCGGCGGGAGTGAAAAGTGATGGTGCGCGGCGTTGTGCGGCATGCCGCAGTTTGTGCTTTATTTTTGATTCTCTTGTGTTCTGCGAACGCGGCATGGGCCGCAAGCAAGAAGTTCGGAGACTGGGCGAAGTTGCGCAACGATCGCCACGGCTTCCTGATCGCCTATCCGGCCAAAGTCTTTCCGCAGCAAGCCAACCAGACAACGGACGAAGGGCAGGTTTTCTATTCTAGCGATGCCCGGGCACGGCTGCTTGTCGGAGCCTTTGTCAACGAACATGCAACGACGTTGCGGGCCTACCGTAGGTTTCTACTCAAAGAGAACTATCTAGACGCCGATATCGACTACGCGCCGGTGCACAAGCGCTGGTTTATTCTATCTGGCACGATCGGAAACGAGACTTTCTACCAGCGCGTCAACTTCACGTGCGGCGGGCGGCTCATCAACAGTTGGGCCATGATCTACCCTAAAGCGGAAAACAAATTTTACGATCGAGTGGTTGAGGCCATCGCCCCTACCTACAAGCCTGGCTACGGAAGCTCTGGTAATTGCCGGTGAGCTGGGGCACATGCTCCCAGTCATGACACGATCACCGGTGCTGCGTTTCGCCCCGAGCCCCAATGGGCCGCTCCATCTCGGCCATGCGCTGTCTGCCCTTGTCTGTTCCGATGCAGCGGCACGACTGGGCGGAGACTTGCTTCTGCGCATTGAAGACATCGACATCGGGCGTTGCCGCGAGGAACACGTCTCGGGGATCTTGGAGGACTTGGCATGGCTCGGTATCACGTGGAACGGAGCCGTGCTGCGTCAATCGCAGCACTTCGCTGTGTACAGCGAAGCCGCGCAGAGGCTTGAGGGCCAAGGGTTGCTGTACCCTTGCTTTGCGTCGCGTTCGGAGATCTGGAATATGGCGCAGCATGACGAGCTCGATCCCGACGGCGCGCCGCTCTACCCTGGCCTGCACAAATCCCTTTCGAAAGCCGAAATAGAAAAGCGCATCGGCCAGGGCGAATCCTTTGCTTTGCGGCTCGATATGGACCGCGCTGTAAGCGCGGCCAGGCGGCGGCTTGGTGGCCAGCCGCTCACCTTTACTGAGCTCGATGAGGACGGACACCCAACGACGATAGAGGCGCGGCCTGAACAGTGGGGGGACGCGGTGATCCTGCGCAAGGATGTGCCGGCCAGCTACCACCTCGCCGTGGTGATCGATGATGCGCGCCAGGGTATTACCCACGTTACGCGGGGCCGCGACCTGTTCGCCGCCACCGACCTGCATCGCCTGTTACAGGTGCTGCTCGGGTTGCAAGAGCCACTCTATCATCATCATCGCCTCCTAACAGATGACGAAGGCCGCAAGCTCTCAAAGAGTGCCGCGGACGCTGGATTGAGCAATCTCAGGGCTTCTGGCGTCCCGGCGCGCGAAATCCGCACTCTGGTCGGTTTAGGTTAACGCCAAGAACTATCCGTTTACGCTGATATTGCGCGCCACTTTTAAGCTGCTGGTTGCGCCAGATACGGTCTATACGGATTATGGAACCAGAGTATCAGGGCGAGTAACGCGTGAAGAAGCCCTCGAGTTTGAAGCGAAAACCCGCGCAAGCGACCAGAAAGTCGCGCGCACCGTCGCAGGCCGAGCCTGCGCGTGGATCCCGTGCGCGCAAGTATCCGCTGGCTAAGGCGCGAACGCCCAAGCGCTCACGCTCACGCTCAATGTCGATGCCGCCCCCGAGGGTTCCGCTGGTTGCTGAGTCTTATTCAACCGATGAGCGCCAGGTGCTGTGTCTCCTGCTGACGCCTTTCGCGGTCATGACGATTGTCGTCGGCATGAGCCAGGTGTTCATGCAAAGGGGCGCTGCCGTGTGGCAGGTTGCACGCTCGCTGGGCCCAACGAACGTCGTTCGCGCGGTTTCCCCGCCGGAGCTTGTGCTTGCTTCAGCTGGCTCTGCAACAGCGCTGGCGACTTCGGAAGTTTTCGAAGCTGCAAAGAAGATTACGACGTCCTTGCCGCTTGACCCGTCCTGGCCGCGGGAAACGCTACAAGTCTCGCCGACCTTCGCGCGGTTAAAAGAGTTTTCCTCGCCCCTGCCGCTCAAAGTTTCGCTCTCGTCCCTTCCGCTTGAAGCATCCAAGCCGGCGGAGGTCGCCACATGGACGGCAACTCCGGCACTGCTCAGCAGGTGCAATGCGCGTCGGACGACTAACGCGAAGCCCGTGCGGACGGCGGTTGCTGTGGTGGAGCCGGCGGAATTCGGGCGACAGCTGGCTCGCGCGGCGCGGGCGCAGACGCTGGACCTCGTAGTTTACATGGATAAGTACCGCACGATTAGTTTCCCAATGGGCGACGTGCCGCCCATGTACGGCGTGTGCACCGACGTTGTCATTCGAGCCTATCGCATGCTCGGCATCGACTTGCAGGCACTGGTTCACAAGGCAAGACTAGGCACAGGCGATCCGAGCATCGACCATCGTCGCACCAAAACGCTGAGCCGCTTCTTCGCGCAGAATGGCGTTTCGATTCCGGTAACGGAATTTCCCGAGGACTATCGACCTGGCGACATCGTCATCTACCACCAGCCCTTGGGGCGAGGTTCGCAATTACACATCGCTATCGTGTCTGATGTCGTTGCAACCTCGGGTCGTCCTATGATTGTGCACAATCGAGGCTGGGGTCCGCAGCTTGAGGACGCGTTGTTTTACAATCGGATCACGGGCCACTATCGCTATTCCGGCCCGGTTCAGGAGCAAAACGCCTCTTCCCCGCGCTCTTTGCCTCAGGGTTCGCATCCGGCGCGAAAGCCAGGCACAGTCTTGAGCGCGCGCTAACCCCGTCGTTACAACTGGCTTTCGCAGCTGGACTAAGTTGCGAGCCGGCGTCTACGCCATATTTTGATCACCGGCACTGCCAAGTGTTGTCATGAAGCGACGGTTCGAGGCCGAACGCGTCCGATTGAACCAAGGAGCCAACGAATAGGAATGCGGCCACCCGCTCGCTTTGGTGCCATCGTGTTGGTGACGATGTCACTCATTTTTGGTTCTGCGCTTTTCACCAAGTGGACACAAACTGCGCGTGCTGTGCCTGCGCAGCAAGCAGGACAGTCTCATGACTATGGAGCCGACCTCGTCTGGGCCGCACGAGCTCAGACTTGGATACCCGTCATTTACAATCCCAGCTACCGCCAAATCCCCTACCCGAATGGGGATGTCCCTTGGTACTTTGGCGTGTGCACTGATGTCATTGTGCGCGCCTATCGCTGGCTCGGCATCGATTTGCAAGTGGAGGTGCATGAAGCAAGCGTAGGTTCGGGTGATGCCAATATTGATCACCGCCGCGTCTCGGTGTTGCGCAAGTTCTTCGCGCGCTTGGGCCGGTCACTACCCATCACCAACAACCCGGACGACTACTTGCCGGGTGATATCGTGACGTACTATGTACCTACGGCTTGGTTCTCGAAGTCGCACATCGCCATCGTCTCGGACCTGAAGGCGACTGGTGGTGCCCCTCTCATCATCCACAATCGCGGTTTCGGCGTGCTGGAAGAGAACCGGCTCTTCGCCGAAAAGATCACCGGCCATTATCGCTATTTCCCCGCAAACAGCGCGGCATCGGCTTCGGCCGGCAAGTGATCTGCTCGCTCAGCTAGACACGCAAAAGGACAGCGCGAGAGTTGTGCTCCACGTGGTTCATGGCGTGTACGTCATGGTAAGCATTTCGTTAATAATTGTCTGAAAATATTACGTAGTAGCAGCTGCATGAGCTTCAGTATTTTGATTGCAACTTGGAATATTCATGATCCGACGAATTTTTACGTCTTGGAAGACGAGGCTTGCAGCCAGCTACAATTTACTCCTAGAGCATTCGATCTTCGAACGCCCGGCTAACAGGCCGGTCGATCAGGAACACCCGCCTCTGTCGCACCAGGACCAGTTGGCTTGCACGGCTGGGCTTATCGAAGACGCCGTGGCCGACTTTGACGGGGTGCGGGGCTGTCAGAGGGCGGCCGCTAGGCAGCTCAACGCGGCCGAATACGCGCTCCAGGAATTGGTCGCCGAGCTGGTGTCGGCGATACCAGCTGTGGCTGCCGAGATGGGACCGCAGTCGAAGCCCCTCGCGCGTGCTGAGCCAGTCGTCGCAGAAGAGGACGATGCGGTCGCCGCCTAGAGCGTCAGAGCATGCTCTACTGAGCAGACGAGAGCTGCGTGTCGTAGAACGAGCGCGGGGCCGGGTCGATGACGGTGGCGCCGAATGTCTGCACCTCAAGCACGGCGAGACCGCGCTGGCTGAGCCCACTCGGCTCAAAGCGTACAACTCCATCGATGCCGGTAAAGCCGTTCTTGCGCGTCAGGTTGCCGGGCGTGAAGCGGGTTCCGGGTGGGTTCGACGACAAATTGATGGCAAGGCTCATAGCGTCATAGGCGACGCTCGCGATGCGCGGCGGCGTGCTGCCAAACGTTTTGGCGAAGCGTTCCGAGAATGCGCGCCAAGCGACAGGGTCCGGGCCCGCGAACCAGCCGCCGACGAAGGCGCTATCGCGGCCAATTGACGGGAAGTCCCAAGCGCCCGTGCCCAACAGTTTGACGCGCGAGGTATCAAGGCCCGAGTAGGCAATCACTGGACCGATCTGCGGCAGCGCTTCCCGGTCGCCCGGCAGAAACAGGGCATCGACCGGTGCGCCTGCCGCTGAGTTGTTCCTGATCGCATCGACCACACGTTTGGCTGGCCCCAGCATGCCATTAGCGCCAGGCGGATATTTTTCGACTATGGCAACGGACCCGCCCGCTCGTTTAACCGCGCGGCGGAACGCTGGTTCCACTACGCTGCCGTAGGCCGTGTCGGGAATGAGTGCTGCGAAACGTCGCTTTCCGCGCGAGGCAGCGTACGCAACAATACGCTTGACCTCCTGCTCGGGCAGGACGCTCATCAGATAGACACCGTTGCCGGCGACTTGCGTATCGTTGGAGAATGCGAATACAGGCACGCGTGCTTGGCGTGCAACGGGGGCGACGCCGACCACGGATTTCGCAAACAGTGGCCCGAGGATGATTTCTGCGCCGTCTCGAACAGCCGCGTCAGCCGCCGCCCGTCCACCGGCAGCGGTACCTCCGTCGTCCTTTGTTATGAGCTGCACAGAAAGGTCGTTGCGTTCGAACAGCGCCAACTCCGCCGCGCGCTTCATGCTCTTGGCGGCGGCCGCAGTCTCGCCCATGCCCCCCATCGGCAACAGTAGCGCAATCTTCACGGGAGGATCGTTCTGCGAGCCAGCCGTATTGAGCGGCGGCACGATTGCCGCTGTTGGGACATCGGTTGGTCCCCCGCCCGTAGAGCAGGCGGCAAGCAAAGCTGCCGAAACCGCCGCGGCGCTGGCACGCCAGGCCCACGCGCTGCCCCTTGCCACTCCAAAGCTGATGCGCATAAGGTGGCGCTCCCCCAGAGCCCCGCACCCTAAGCCGCCGAGAGCCTTATGGTCTCTGCAGCAGGGACAGTGTAACGAATCGATAACATTTGGTTAGACATTCGATCGCTGCGGCGAAAGTGTCCACGTGCCACGGTCACTGTTTTTTGGTGCGTAGACGGTGAAATACGTCGCAGCGTCGGTTGAATGAGCAGGAAATGAGCAACTGCAAACGAGACCTCCGCGGGACGATCGACCGCACCACGGCTGAGATGCAGCGGCATCTTGATGAGGATCTCGCGCCCGCACTTTATTTGGTCGCGACGCCGATTGGCAGTCTGGGCGACATCAGTTTGCGTGGACTATCGGTTCTCGCACGTGCCGATGTGATCCTGTGTGAGGACACCCGGCACAGCCGCACGCTTCTGGCACACTTCGGGGTCGGCTCACCGACGCGGCCCTACCATGAGCACAATGCTGCGCGCGAGCGCCCTCGTATTCTGGCCGACTTGGAAGCTGGTCGTCGCGTCGCGCTCATTTCCGATGCTGGAACGCCACTTGTCTCCGACCCGGGGCTGAAGCTCGTGCGCGCCGCGCTTGATGCCGGACACAGGGTCGAGTCCCTACCGGGCGCGTCTGCCACATTGGCGGCCCTCTCGGTGGCTGGGCTGCCGACCGACGCCTTCTTCTTTGCCGGCTTCCTGCCGACTAAGGCTGCGGCGCGGCGTAAGCGTGTTGCCGAACTGAAAGACATTCCATCGACGCTGGTGTTCTTCGAAGCGCCCTCACGTGTTGCGGAGATGCTGGCTGATCTCACCGCGGAATTTGGTGCCCGTCCCGCGGCGATCGCGCGTGAGCTCACCAAGCTGCACGAAGAGGTACGCCGCGCACCACTTGGCGACTTGGCCGAGTCGGTCAAGGGCGAGACGATCAAGGGCGAGGTGGCCATTGTCGTCGGCCCGCCGCAAAAACAAGATGTCACCGATGCGGACATCACCGTGCAACTTGAAACCGCACTTGCGGATACGAGCCTGCGCGATGCCTCGAAGGTAATTGCCGAAGCGCTCGGTGTGCCCAGGACCCGCGTCTATGATCTGGGGCTGCGCCTGACGCGTGGGGATACGTGATGGCATTCAGCCTCTTTCGCCAGAATACGGCCGGCTCGGCCGTCGCGGAGCGCCGGGCACGCTTGCGGCGTGGTCGCGTTTCGGAGGCCATCGCGGCCGGTGTCTTGCTGGCAAAGGGCTACATAATTGTTGGCCGCCGTGTGAAGACGCCCGCTGGCGAAATCGACATTATCGCGGTGCGGGCTAAGCGCCTTGCCTTCGTCGAGGTGAAGCGGCGGCTGACACGCCAAGACGCCGAGGCCGCCATCACGAAAAAGCAGGCAAGTCGCATTCGCCGCGCGGCCAATCTGTGGCTTGCTCGCCACCCGCCGTATCACGGGCACGAATTCGGCTTTGACGTTGTGTTTCTGGTGCCGCGTCAGTGGCCACGCCACATTGAGAATGGGTTGTGATGCGGGGGTTGACCCATCAACCATTGCGGCCTTGCGATTTCAGCGGTTTCAGGGCACGTCCTGACACATGAGCCTGCGCGTTGCCTGTCAGATGGACCCAATCGAGCGGATTGACATCCGCGGCGATTCCACGTTCGCGATCCTGCTCGAGGCGCAGCGGCGCGGGCACGACATGTTCTACTACTTGCCCCAGGACCTCGCCCTACACGGGGATCGACTGCTTGCGCGCGGTGCGAGGCTGACCGTCGAGGACAAAGAAGGCGACCACTACATGCTTTCGGACACTCGCGTTGAAGATCTATCAACGCTCGACGTCGTGCTGCTGCGCCAAGATCCTCCTTTCGACATGAGTTACGTTACGACGACGCATCTGCTGGAGCGGATCCATCCCGGAACGCTCGTCGTCAATGATCCCGCGCACGTACGTAATGCGCCGGAAAAGGTATTCGTCCTCGATTTTCTCGACCTGATGCCGCCGACCATCATCACGCGGTCGCTCGACGACGTGCAAGAATTCCGGGCCCAATACATGGACGTCATTCTCAAGCCGCTCTATGGCAACGGTGGCGCAGCCATCTTTCGCATTGCGCCTGGCGATACCAACGTCGCCTCGCTGGTGGAACTGTTCCAGACAGTGTTTCGCGAACCCTTCATGGTGCAACAGTACCGGCCGGAAATTGAGGACGGCGACAAGCGCATCATCCTTGTCGACGGCGAGGCGGCCGGTGCGATTAACCGGCTGCCACCCGCCGGCGAAACACGCTCCAACCTGCATGTGGGCGGCGTGGCGAAGCCGACGACACTAACCCCGCGTGATGAGGAGATCTGCGCCCGGCTCGGGCCGGAACTCAAAAAACGTGGCCTTTTGTTTGCCGGCATCGACGTCATCGGACCCTATCTCACCGAGATCAACGTCACCTCGCCGACGGGTATTCGCCAGGTGAAGGATTTTGGTGGGCCCGACATTGCCGCGCTCATCTGGGACGCAATCGAGAGCAAGGTTGCGGCCAATCCAAAGCCGCGACGCTAGTTCTTACGGCGGCGCTTTGCGCGGTACTTCTTTTTGCTGGTTTTTTTCGAAACTGCGGCGGTCTTAGGCGGCGGCGCTTTGCATTCGCGATAGCGCGTGAGCATATCCTCGCTGGGCTCAAGGGTAGGGTTCACCAAGTTGCTTGGGAGGTTGTCGATGCGTGCTGTCGGAAAGAGAGCCTTCCAGTCCAGATATTTGAACCCGTGCTCCAAAAGTGCCGTCGCCCTCACCGTGCGTTTCGCACCCGACGTTTCACCCAATATAACGGCGATGATCTTATTTCCGTTACGCGTTGCGCTGGCGACAAGGTTGTAGCCGGACGCGCACGTGAAGCCTGTCTTGATGCCGTCCCCGCCGGGATAGCTAACGATGATGGCATTGTGGGTGTGCAGTACCCTATTGCCCACCTTTGCCTCTATTGCGGCATAGAGCGGCGCGCGCTCGGGGAAATCGCGCAGCAACGCCTGGGCAAGCAGGGCCAGGTCACGCGCGGTCGTTACTTGTTTTATGGCGGGCAATCCATGCGGATTGACGAAGTGCGTGCTCAGCATGCCGAGCTCAGCTGCCTTTTGATTCATCTGTTTGATGAACGCTTCCTCATGGCCACCCAGCGTTTCCGCGATCGCCACGGAAACATCGTTGGCCGACTTAATCATTATTGCGCGCAGAGCCTCCTCAAGCGTGATGTACTTGCCGACCGCCAGACCCAATTTCGTGGGTGGCTTTCGTCGCGCGGCCCGCGACATGATTACTCTGGTTCCCGGGTTTGCCCGCCCATCGCGTATGGCCTCGAACGCGAGGTAGGCGGTCATCATCTTGGTCAGTGAGGCGGGATACCAGGGAACGTCTGGATCATCCGCATAGAGAACGTGGCCGTCCTCCATGTTGAACACCAGCGTCGGGCCAGCAAAGGCCGCCTGCGGGCATAGGGTCCAGGCAAGAGTGCAGACCGCCAGGGCTTTGGCCATTCCCTTCAAAATGTCGGTCCCTCCAGGGTGTGTGCCCCCTCTGATGCCAATGAAATATGCCGTATTTGGGCTCCAACTGTCAGCAACCAAACAAATAAGGCAGCCATACGAGCCGAGGGGACTGGCAATTCGGACACTATTTTTGGTGCCCGGGCATCAAGTTGCGCCGTTGTCATGGTGTGACGTAGGCGCTGGGATCGGCGGGGGTGGCGATGCTTCCCTTCACGGCCGCATCGTCAAAACTCAACCCGTAGTCTTGCGCCATATGCAACAGCGCACGCTCAGCGAGTGCGGTGATCGTGAATAGCGGATTGACGCCAAGCGAGCGCGGCATCACGGCGCCGTCGACGACATAGAGGCCTTCGTGCACGGCGGTCGAACCACGACCCGCGCTTGCATCAAAAACTTGGCCCTTGTGATTGACGACGCCATCATTGCGCTCGCGTCCTAGCCCAGCGCCACCCAATGGATGCGCTGTGGCAGGCTGGTGCCCCATGACAGTGCCGGCAAGCGGGTTTTTGACGTAAGAGCCGCCCGCTTCGGTCACGATGGCCGATAGAATGGCATCGAGCCGCTCATAAACGGGCTCATCCTTGGCCGTCGGCCAGGCCAGCGAAAGCCGGTCATCGTCAAGCACGAGACGGCCCGAAGCACTATCATGCGAAACCGCGAAGAACGTTTGCAGCTTAGAGAAGGGTCCTTTGTAGACACCGTTGATCAGGCTCTGCAATGCACCGAGCAGGCGGCCGTTCGGTATGAACAGCACCGGCAGCACGGGCGCCAGCGCCGATGGCAGCACGCCTTCTTGCACGCGCAGCTCATTGGCGAGTTCGTTCGCGTCGTCGATCTCGATCTGGCCAGATACGGCTGCGCCGATCTCAACGCCTTCGATCTTGGGAGGATGACCAATGCCAACGGCATCGACTGGAATCTTGGCGCCATAACCGAAGGCGATGATGTCGCCGTTGGCGGAGAACCGTTGGCCCAGCCGGTCTGACAGCGCCAGACCCTGCTCGCGCGAGCGCAAAAGAATTTCCGTGGAACCAAGCGTGCCCGCGCCCAGAACGACCACTTCCGCGCTCAAAATTCTGTCGGTCGGCTCGGAACCGTCGGCGTCCATGCGCTGGACGTGCACGTTCCAGCACCCATCGCCCGACTTCGAAACGTGACGCACGGCAGCGTGCGTGAACAGCTCTGCACCGTGGCGCGCCGCATCGGGTAGGTAGGTCAGCGCCACCGAATTCTTGGCGCCCACGTTGCAGCCCCCGCAGCAGTCGCCGCAACGCGTGCAGGCTGGTTGCGTGATGCCGGCTGGATTGGTGTTCTCTTCGAAGCTCACGGTGACGCGTGGCGCGATCGGCGCTTTATCGATCGCCCTTCCCGACGCCTCCAAGGCCTTGAACTTTGTAAGCTCGTGCGCCTTGGGGTCGCTTTGCGGTCTCAGCCAACGTTCCGCGCGGGCGTAGCCTTCGTCGAGAAGGCCGTCCTGGGCAATCTGGCCCGGCCAAACTTCATCTGCAAAGACGCGTCTATCAGGTTTCAGCGCGACTCCCGCATTAACCAGCGATCCGCCACCGAGCCCGCAGCCCACCAGCACGTGCATGTCGGCACCTAAGCGTACGTCGTAAATCGCTGAGGACGGCCCGGTATGCATGGTCTTGCCTCTGACCTGCATTTCGTTTTTCAGATCGGAGAAGCGGTTGGGGAATTGTCCCGTGAGAACCTCGCGTCCGCGCTCTAAGACGGCGACGCGCTTGCCGGCGCGCGCAAGTCTTGAGGCTGCAACGCCGCC
>CAZURR010000040.1:0-20970 GCA_964622715.1 uncultured Hyphomicrobium sp.
CGAGCACCAATCGGGAGCCAGGCCCCAGCGCCAACTTAGTGTCGTCTCGCAGCCTCAGCTCGCCCGTGCCTTCCGCGCTGACCTCGATCAAATCGTCTTGGCGGACGTTGTCGCCGGTTGCGAGTTTGCGCGCGTCAGCCTCGTACTCAGCCGTGACAAGGTTGACGACCCGGACGGTCGAACCGATGTTATCGCCCGGAGCGGCAAGCACCTGCGTGCCGCTCCAGAGCAGCATGATGCTGAACAATATTAGTATTTTGGGACGCATGACGAACCAACCGTCTGCTAGAGGCCAGCTAAAATCGTACCCCTGCTCTAGTCCGAGACCTGTTCCCTAGGTAACAGTCTAGACAATTGGAGCGAAATGAACACCCCTGAATTGTATTCCGATCTTAAGTAATGAATCGTTTCGGCCCATCATTCACGCTGAATTCGGGATAAGGCGCACCGATTTAATTGAGAGCGGGCTTAATTCTCGGTTAGGCCAGTTTGCCTATGACCGGCCGGCTTTGGAGTGCTCAAAGATGAGCGCGAGCTGCGCAAAGTCTCTCACGCTGACGTCCTCGGCCCGCAAATTTCCCGCAATTCCAGATGCATCGAGCAACTCTTCTGGTTCGGGCACGAGCTGCTTCAGGCTCGTGCGCAGCATTTTTCGTCGCTGTCCGAAGGCGGCGGCCGTTACCTGGCCCAGAGCTGTGACCGAGCAGGGGGGCGAGGGTTGTGTATTCGGTATGAAATCAACGACGGCTGAGGCAACTTTAGGCGGCGGCGTGAACGCTTCGGGGGGCAACGTCAACACCATGCGCACCTTGGTGCGCCACTGCGAGATCACTGCCAGGCGTCCATAAGCCTTCGTCCCTGGGGGTGCCACGATCCGTTCAGCTACTTCCTTTTGAAACATGAGGACCATGCGGTCGTACCAGGGCGGCCACGGCGACGTTTCGAGCCAGCTAATGAGGAGGCGTGAGGCTACCGCGTAGGGAAGGTTTGCCGCGATGGTCGCCTTACCAGAATTTTTTCCCAACAATCGCGGCCAATCAGCCTTTAGCGCGTCGCCGAAGTGGATCGAAAGCCTTCCAGGATAGCACTCCGCGATCATGTCGAGCGCAGGTGCGCAACGCTCGTCGCGTTCAATCGCGATCACTCGGGATGCGCCCTCCATAAGTAGCGCGCGCGTGAGCCCGCCAGGGCCCGGTCCTACTTCGACCACGGTGCGGCCCTTCAGCGGGCCTGCAGCGCGGGCGATGCGGCGCGTCAGGTTAAGGTCGAGAATAAAGTTCTGGCCAAGGCTCTTCTTGGCAGTGAGCCCAAGCGAGGCGATGATGTCGCGTAAGGGCGGCAAACCATCGGGCCTCGCGCCGGTGCGTGTCTTGTGGCTGTTGCTCGTGCTCATTTGGGCTGAGATGCGGCGCGCGCGGCGGCGATCTGGGCTGCAAGTCTTAAACTTTCTATCAAGCTCTGCGGCGAGGCGCACGCTTGTGCTGCAATGTCGAATGCCGTGCCGTGATCGGGAGATGTGCGTACGAAGGGCAGCCCCAGTGTGACGTTGACGCCGTGGTCAAAGGCAATCATCTTGAAGGGTATGAGTGCCTGGTCGTGGTACATGGCGATCACCGCATCATAGCGGCCCCTCGCTGCCGAATGAAACAATGTATCGGCCGGGTGCGGACCGGTGACCGCAAGTCCCTCTTTGCGGATATCTGCAATCGCCGGTGCGATAATATTTCGTTCCTCGTTACCCAAGGTACCGTCCTCACCGCCATGAGGGTTAAGACCGGTGATCGCAACACGCGGTGTAGCGATGGCGAAGTCGCGTTTCAGTGCCTCAAAGGTGATGCGTGCCGTCTCTATGATGGTCTTGCGTGTGATGGCCTTGGGGACATCCGCGAGCGGGATATGAACGGTGAGCGGTACAACGCGCAGCTCGCGTGAGGTCAACATCATAACCGCGTGGAAACTTTGGTCGGAAAAATGGCGCTGTGCGAGTGCGGCCAGAAATTCGGTATGACCGGGATAGGCAAAGCCAGAGGCGGCCAGCAAACTCTTGGCGATCGGGTTGGTGACAAGGGCCATGGCCTCACCACCACCAACAGCTGCAGTTGCCTGTTCGATGGCGGTGATGACAGCTGCGGCGTTGGCGGGATTGGGCACGCCAGGTGTGACGCGGGTTGCCAAGGGGACAGGTCGGAAAGGAAGGGCCGCAGCAAAAACGTCGACCGCCTCTGTTAGGGAGCCAATGTTCTGCAGCGGCACTGGAAGACCGATCTGGCGGCCACGCTCGGTGAGCGCATCCGGATCGGCAAAGAGCACAAATGGGGGAAGGCCGCGCTCGCGCCGCTGTGACCATGCCTTCAGGCAAATTTCCAGGCCAATCCCGGCCGGGTCGCCCATGCTAACTGCGATCGGCGCGTCAAACCGGCCTTGGGCCGTAACGCCCATTAGCGGTACTCGATATGCGCGTCCTGGCGCAGGTCCTTAAGATGGCGCTTAGCCATGAGCTCGAACTCCTTTTGCTGGAGTTCATTCTGTGCCGATGCGCGCTCTTTTTCTTGCGCCGGAATGACCTTGCGGCCGCAAACCGCCCACAACTCAACGCCAGCTGTACTAAGGGTTGCGGGCAGCATCTCGTCGTCTTGTGCGTTCCACAAGAGGGTCCGTGTGGGCTCGGGGATGCTCAAGGACGCGCGCTGACCCAGGTCCTGGAAGCGAGCCCCAGCTACGCCCGTGGCCAGTGACGAGGTTCCTTTGCAGTCCTTGAATTTGGCGCGTATAAGCTCGGCGTCCCGCAACAGAAGCGCCTGGCGTTTCGGATCGACCTTTCCCGACAACGCAAACAGAATGCGATGGAGGCGCAGCTCCACACCGTCGTCACCCTCTACATTGGCCAAAATGCGATCCAGGCCGCGCGTTGCGTCCCTAATTTGATGGCCGAACTGACGGCTAATAACGTTGCGCCAAGAGAGCGACGCTTTTATCCGCTCTTTCATCGCTTCGACGTTGGCGCCCATCCTGGACATTTGTTGAGCAAACTGCTCTGGTGTCACTTTGTTGCTCTTGGCCATTCCGGCAATGACGCGGTTAACGTCCTCTTCGGATGCTAGCGCATTGAGGCGCTTGGCCGCCTGCAGCTTCAAGCGCTCATCCACCAGCTCATTTAGCGCGGTTTTACTCGAAGGCAAGATGGCATTGCGCGCGCTAGCCACCGCCTGTTTTTGAAGCTGGAGGCCATAGGCCCTCTTGCGGGTTTCAAAAATCTTGAGGATTTTGTCCTGCGACTTGCCCGGGTTCGCCTTGACGATTTCGTTGAGAATGGCTTTCAGTCGCTCGGTGGTCTTGGGGTCCTTAATGAGCCGATTGAAATTTGCTTTCACTTGTTTGTTGATGTTTTTGCCGAGGCTCATCATGCGGCGACGCTGTTCGACCTCGTAGCCGGTAATTGGATCATCATTGACAAGCGCAACGATGGCCAGGTTGTTTTTGGAGGGCTTATGTTTTCTCCGCGGCTTACTGGCAGTCGATTTTGTAGCCGTTGAGTCTTTGCCGACCGTTGACTGGGTGGCAGAGGCCGCCGGTGTTTTCGGATCGGCGCCAGACGAGGCGCCCTGGGCACGAGCAAAGACGTTTCCGGTCAGTGGTACTCCGGCAAGCGCGAGGCTCACTGCGAGCAACGCACAAGTCCGCCAGGTTAGAGGCTGGTGTCGAATGCAGTGCTGCGGCGCAAATCTCATTGCGTGCATCTTCCGTGTTCGGGGCTCATTACAAACGTGAGAGATTCTTGGTCCCGTTGCTCGCGTCTTAATCACGTTATCCACACGAACCGTGGCAGAGCCGTGGCACAATCTCTGTCAGCGAGCGGCGAGGGCCCATACGAGGCCAACAGCCACATAATCACCCGCCAGATTGTTGCTCGGAAAACGTGCTAGCAAGCGCGTCAGTCTTATAGCCAAATGCGCCGAGATGCTTCAGCTCGAAACGAAGCATCAAGGTTTTACCGTCCGCAATCTCGTCGTTCTCAAAGCGGTTGTCCGTATAGGAGGCGGTGAGAACGAAGCATTCGTCCCCGTAACGCACCTGGACGACGTTCTGCAACATCTCACGTTCATCGATGTCGTAGCGCACCCCTCCCGTAATGCTCCAGTGCTCGGTGATCGCCATGTTTAGAGATGCCAGGAGATCCTGCTGTGGGTCTGTGAAACCGGCGGCCAGAGCATTCGACTCAAAAGAGTAGGTTGCTGTCGAGGAGAAGGGACCGTACGCAATAATCGCGCTTGCATCCTGGCGACGCAAGGCAAAGTCGTCCTCATTGAAGCGGCTTTGCGAAATGACCCGGAAGAATTCCGAAGGCGCAATGTAGACACCCAGGATGTAATCGGAGCGGTTCGTCTCCAAACCATTATCTGGCGTGAAGACGGGGTTTCCTTCCTCATCAATGCCGGGATCAGCGTAGGGGTTGTCGCCCGAGAGGTGGAAACTTTGGCCCACCAAGACGCGTGCGTACCCTCCTCTATTAGCTTGGAACGTGTACTGCAGGCCGACATTGGCGCGTGATCCCGTCTCGATGCGATCGTATCCGGAGAATTTCGTGGTCTCGAAAAGGTTCGTATCATCGAAGACAAGGCTTTGCGCGTCCTCGTCCGGCAGATCGTCTTGTCTGACGCTGTTCTGACGGCCAATGATTTGGCCGATGGGCTCGATAACATGCGAGCCTCTGCTGGAATTGGCCACCCAGGGATACGCCACTGTGACGCCGCCGAAAGCGAGCCCGCGCGCCAGCGATGTGCTGCCGTCAACGGGAAGTCCAGATTGCGGGTTCAAATAATCTTTGAGCTGGTAAACATCCCCACGCAGATGACCGAAGGGCGTATATGTAATGCCGATAGCGTCGGTCAGTCGCCGACGCCAGTTGAGCTCCGTTATCACGCGATTCATTTCTTGCTGACCGGGGACGGAGCTGTCATTTTTCTGCACCAAGCTCAGAACGTTGGTATCCCAACGTAGCTCTCCGCCAAAAATTGGGTCGGCCGCCACGTAGTTGTAGTCGATAATGGGATGAACCCACGAATTGGACTCGGGTGGGTCGTTGAAAAGAAGCCCACCAAGTTGATAGACGTTCAGGCCGAAATAGTTGCGGTCCGATTGGCCAACGAGGAATCCGCGGTTTACCCGATCGGTCAACAGGATGTTGTCGAGCTTATAGAAGCGACGAAAGGCGTCGTCACTTTCGATCGTGACATCCCAGCCGGCGCTCCACCAGCTTGATAGCGAAAATAGGCCCTTCGTCTCGATGCTGCCTCTCCAGCCTTCGAACTGGTCACGGTCTGTTATATCACTGGGCAATTGGTTGGCATCCTGATCGATACCGGCGAGCTTTATGTGGTACTGCCCGTTGGCGGTCCGGTGGCGCCAGTCGCCCTGCCACAGAACTCCCTGGCGGGTCATGTATGTGGGATAGAACGTAAAGTCATAGTTTGGCGCGAGCGCAAAGTAGTAAGGGATCGTCGTACTGTAGCCGAATGCGTCAGAGGTGCCTATTTGCGGCATCAAGAATCCCGATTTGCGCTTTACGGATGGGTCGGCATGCTGGAAATACGGCGTGTAGAGGATCGGAACTCCAAAGACCTCAAACTGCGCATCGTAATAGGTGATCGTTGCGTCTTGCTGATTGTGGATGACGCGCTCGGCGCTGATACACCAAAGCGGCGGCATCCCGTCTTTGCTCTTACACGGTGTGAAGCGGCCATTGATGAACTCAGTAACGTTGCCTTCACGGCGTATCGCGCGCTCGGCGGCAATACGTGTGTCGTCCTTGGCGACGATGCTCAACGATTGGACAAATCCGTCCCGGAAGTCGTCCGTCAGCGTGTAGCGGTCGGCGCGAACGATGTTTCCATTGGGCTCCTTGAGCACGACATTACCGACCGCGTGCAGCGTGCCGGCCGACTGGTTATAGACGACCTCATCGGAGGTCAGGATGTAGTCGTTGTAGTAGATCTCGACATTGCCGCGCGCGACGACACTGTCACCGCGGTTGTTGTAAATCAGCTCATCGGCCTGCAGATAGAGCGGCTGCGAACGATCAATCTTAAGTTTAGGGGCAAGTTTGATATTGCCGAACGAGTTCGTGGCCGGTGTCTTGGGTAAGATGATGCTGGGATCCTGGGCTAAGGATTCTCGGCCGCCGAACGCGAGCATAGCAACAAGAGCCACGAGCATGACCATACGCTCCCGGCCGGCAACCTTTCGGCGCCGGCAAGGAACGCGTGACCATCCGCAGCCCTCTTGCGGTGTCCGCGTAAGACGCATCACTCAGCCATCCTCCTGGTGCAACAGCACTGATGCCGAGACAACGATAACCAAAACAATGGGTAACCAGATCGCTGCCCAAGCAGGTAGCAATCCAGCCACTCCGATTTGTCGGGAGACCTCTGCGAGTAGAAAAAAGCCCAAACCCCCCACCAAACCAGTGATAATCATAGTCTGGATGCCGCCAGACCGGAATGACCGCAACGACACAGTGGCGGCCAAAAGAACCATCGCGGCACACAGAAATGGTCTGGACAAAAGGGATTCGTACTGGATGCGCAGTCTTCCAGCCGAAAGCTTAGCTTTTTCCGCCACTTCTATGAGGCCTGGCAACTCCCAGAACGATACCGAGGAGAGGGAACCCAAAGCGTCGGTTACACGCTCTGGTGTTAGGTACGTGGACAGGAGATATTTTTCGAACTTTTCCGGCTCCTGACCGATCCTGGCGACCCAGGCATCCTCAATTTCCCAGAAGCCAAGGCGCAAGTTTGCGCGCGCGCCGTCAACGCGCTCCATAAAGCGCCCTCCGCCGTCGAAAACGAACACCGTCACACCGGTTAGCGTCAAGCCTCGATTAGAGGCAAGAGCTGCGCTGATTACGGACTGACCATCGGCCCCATCCTGGCGCAGCCAAGAGCCACCCGAGCGCGACCGTAACAAGTTGGTTTCCTTACCAAAAGCCTCAGCGTGCAGGGTCTCGGCCTCACTCCTTGCGACGGCGGCCATCGGATTAAAAACGGCCATACCGAGCGCCCCTAAAACGACAGCGACAATCACCCCGGGTCGCAGAAACTGCCACACGGACATGCCGCCAGCCCGCATCACTGTTAGCTCGCTCTTGCGGCTGAGCATCAGGAGCGCCCCAATGCTGCCGACGAGTACGGCGAAGGCGACGAGATACTCGGCATAGGCCGGTAACCTCAGCATCGCGATGAGGGCCAATGTCCACATTGAGACGCCGCCGGACTTGCCCGACTGTCGCAGCAGCTCCACCAAATCGATCATCAAGATGAGAAGAGAACAGACCACGAATGTAAGCAGAATCGCTATGAGAAACCGCCTCGCGATGTATCGCGGCAGGGTGCTGGCTCGGATCATCGCGAACGAGCTCCGCTATTTGGGGCTGCGAGCTGGCGAAGTGGTTTTTCGCCCGCTTTTCCCCATGGAAGGGTGGCCCGAAGCGACGACCACAGCCATGCGATCGCCTCATAAAGATTTCCGATGAAGGCGGGGGCGGCCGGCTCACGCGCGGGATGGCTCATGAACCACAGCGCACCACCTGCAGCCGCGAGTGGAAGCAGGTAGAGCAATGGTGTCATGGCCGTTTGCAGCGTGACCACGTTGTTGAGTGCAAGGCCACCAACGCGCAAGCTTGCGGCTATGACAAATGCCGCCGCGACGTATTGCATCCGGTTCTGACGCGTGCTCTGCGCCTGTCCAATCGAGGCCAAAGCAATCAAGACAAAAGCGATAGGGTAGAGGGGATTGGAAAAGCGTTCATGCAACTCAGCCGAGAAGCTTCCCGGCGATTTTCGGTACTGTTTACTCGTCGATTTCGGATTCAGAAGTTCTCCCAAGTAGCGCTCGCGCGGTTTCAAATCGCTTTCGTTGCCGTCCATCTTGCGTTCGAAGCGTGCCAGATCGACTGCGTACTTATCGAACGCGATCACTTGCGAGGGCTCGTCGCCGGCTTTGCGGCGAAGAATGTGGCCATTGCTCATTACGAGGTAGCTTGAGGGCTCTTGCTTTACGATCACGCCTCGCTCAGCCAGGTAGGACTGGCTCTGCGCCGGATCGCGCGTGTCGTGCATTATGAGGCCTAAGAGCTCACCATTGAGCGTACGTTCTCGGATGTGAAATGTCAGATTGCGCTCGGGGCTGGAGAAGCGGCCGGGCCGAATGACCTGGGTCAGCAGATCGGTGCGCACCTGTATGATGTACTCGCGTACGAGCCTGAGACTCCACGGCATGGCGGCGTGGTTGACAAATCCCACTCCGAGTGCGACGAGCGCAGCCAGTAGCAAGAGCGGTCTGGCTGCGGTCCAGATGGTTGCACCTGACGCGGTCAGCACAATCAATTCGCTGTCGCTGTTAAGACGATTGAGAGTGTGGATGGTGGCAATCAGCAAAGAAAAGGGCGCGATAATCGCAATCAGCCCGGGCAGGGCCAGCGTGGTCATCTTGAAAAGCATCCACGCGTCTTGACCTTGTGACGTCACGACGTTGAGTTGCCGCAATGCAAGCGCAACCCAAACGATCCCCGACAGCGACAAGAGGATAATCAGCAGCGCTCCGCCGGCCTGCCGAAAGACATACCTTTCGAAGATCGTCATCGTATCCCGGGAGGTGAAATGGGGCTTTCCCTCTTTGTGAGCCCTGACTCAGTCCCAGATCCGTTAATTCCATAGCAGCATGGCAAAATTGGGCTCGGCACCAGACTTTTGGCTGTCGGGTAACAGCATGGTGGCATCAAAGTCACGATCGCGAACGCAGCCAGAACTTTTTTTGCCCCAAGTTTCAAAAATTCGTGGGTTGGGCCGGTCATGGTTGCAACTATGCTGCGACTGCCTTAGCTCGGCGTGCGACGCAACCGTCGTAAATTCCCTGCCTGCATCCAAGGTTCGGGGTCTTCCGCACTTCTACAGCGGAAGTTGTCTCGCGGATGATCCGTCCGCGAATACCCCCGCTCATGCCGCTCTAACGGGCAGCCAAGCAACAGTTCACCACCTGGGAGCCCGCCCGATGGCAGACCGCCCTGAGATAATTTTTGCCTTACTTGGAGCCGACCCGGAAGCGATGTGCGTCGTACTTGTCGGCGATGACGTCGTACTCGGACCCCGCGCCAGTGAGCTTGACTCGCGCTCGGGTGGCGCGATTGGCAAGGCGGTGGAGGCGGCACAATTCAAGGGCAAGAAAAAGAGCACGGCCGAACTATTGGCACCCCCGCGCATCGGCATCAGCAGGCTTTTGCTGATTGGATTAGGCAAGGCGCCCGATCTAAAAGAGAGCGATTGGGTGACCCTTGGCGGTGCGGCAGCCGGAGCAATTTCGGCTCGCAAGGTGAAGACAGCAAGTCTCATTGTCGACGCGGCAGGCGCAAGCGAAGCGAAGGCGGAAACGATTGCTGCGCTTTTGGCCTTCGGGGCGGCGCTACGGCTTTATGAGTTCAGCAAATACCAGACGAAAAAAGGGTACGACGAGGACAATGCTGCGCCCAATTCCCTAAAGAAGCTCGTCATCCAGTGTGCAAATCCGGAGAAGGCGCGCGCGGCGTTTGCTCGTTATGAGGCGGTCGCCAATGGAGTCATCATCGCCCGCGATCTCGTTAATGAGCCGGCCAACGTTTTGGGTCCTATCGAGTTCGCCGAGCGCGTGGGTGAGTTGGAAAAGGTGGGCGTGGAAGTCGAGATCCTCGATGCAGACCAAATCGCCGAGCTAAAGATGGGTGCGCTACTTGCCGTCGCTCAGGGCAGTGTGCGGCCTGCACGTGTCGCGATCATGCATTGGCATGGCGCAAAATCGAAACGCGCTAAGCCCCTGGCCTTTATCGGAAAAGGCGTGGTGTTCGACACCGGTGGCATCTCCATTAAACCATCGGCCGGTATGGAAGACATGAAGGGTGACATGGGCGGAGCCGCCTGCGTCGTCGGGCTCATGCATGCTCTCGGCGAGCGCAAGGCCAACGTCAATGCTATCGGCATCATTGGGTTGGTGGAGAACATGCCATCGGGCACGGCTACGCGTCCCGGCGATATCGTGACGTCGTACTCAGGCCAGACGGTGGAGGTGCTCAACACGGACGCGGAAGGGCGTCTCGTTCTCGGCGATCTGATTTCGTACGTCCAGGATCGCTTTAAGCCGCGCCTTATCATCGATTTGGCGACGCTCACCGGCGCCATCATGGTGGCCTTGGGCAAGGAGTACGCTGGGCTCTTCGTCAATGACGACAAACTCGCTAGCGAACTTCTCGACGCTTCTTCCGTAACAGGCGAGAAGTTGTGGCGTATGCCGCTCGATAATGCCTTTGACAAGATGATCGAGTCGAAGAACGCCGACATAAAGAATTTGGGCGGGCGCTGGGCTGGTGCGTGCACCGCGGCAGCTTTCCTGAAATCTTTCGTGAAGGACACGCCGTGGGCACACATCGATCTTGCTGGCACCGCGATGGATGCGCCCAAGTCAGAGATCAACCCGAGCTGGGGATCGGGCTGGGGCGTACGGCTCTTGGACCGGTTTATCGCTGACAGGTACGAGAAGTAGGGTATGGCTGGGTCTCATGGGCCCCAGATTCTGGCCTCAGGATGGGCCGATTAACGCATTAATAATAAACACTAAAAATGTATTATTTTCCATAATATATATTATGCGAACGTAATAGCAAATGGAACACCTGGCGGGATCGTATTTCCGGGCCTGGCCCCGATCGGTCATACGGGCCTGAGCTACGGCGGCTTGAGATGATTTCGCTCGCCAACTGTTCAGACTGCTGCTTCACAGCAAAGCGTTCTCTGCGCGGCGCACGGCCATCGAGATGATCGAGGCATAGAGCGCGCTGACGAATCCTGACAGCACATTGACGCTAATGACGATGCCGATGAGCCGCGCGGCATCCCGATTTGCGACCGCGCTCAGTGCGGTAACGATGAAGTCGTCGAATGCCTGCTTGATCTGGAAAAGGAGTTCGCTAGCCTGCTCTACCGTTGGCCGCGGTGGCATGTCGAAAATGATCTTCCACCCGATATCGGCGACGCTTGGAACCGGTAGCACCGCAATCAGTGTCAACAGCGCGAGCCCCGCCGAAAACAATAGCCCCAGTATGGGAGCGAGCCGGAAATAGCCCCACCGCATCGGTAACGCGTCGGCTCGGATCGACAGGAATCGCAACGCGCTGGCACCGGCATAGATACAGACGCCGAACAGGATAGCGACCCAGAATAGCCGGTTGTGGTCGGTGCCTGAGAAGGTGAACAGGGCGGCAACGCCCGCCAGCACCCCTTTGAAAACCGCCTCGAGGCTGCCCACGATGGCGGTAAAGATCGCACCGCGTTTGATGAGGCCAGCAAAGTAGAACGGCAGCTCGTAACGCAGCCTGGCAATTTCGAGGCGAAGCCCCAGCACGAAGCTCAAAGCCGCGGTCGCACCTGCAAAAATGAACGGGTAGTGGTACCCGAACGCGGCAATCCCCACGACGGTCGCCAGTTCGGCCGCCATGATGAAGGCGTTGACGAGGATACGCATCACGATCATATCGCCCCCGGAATGGCCGGCGTCTTTCAGGACGCCCTCCCCTGCTCAAGGCGCACTTTACCGCGGAGGAATGCTGGTGGACAACAACGGTGCAAAGAAGACCCTTCCCGACCTCCTAGCGGTCATGGCGGCGCTGCGCACGCCTGGCACAGGTTGTCCGTGGGATCTTAAGCAGACGTTTGGGACGATCGCGCCCTATACCATCGAAGAAGCCTACGAGGTGGCCGACGCGATTGCGCGAGACGATCTTCCAGGACTTAAAGATGAGCTGGGCGATCTCTTGCTCCAGGTTGTCTATCACGCGCGCATAGCGCAAGAGCAAAAGGCCTTCGCATTTGACGACGTCGTCGATGCCATTACGCGCAAAATGATCCGACGTCATCCGCACGTGTTTGGGACGGCTGAAGAGCGCGCAGCCGGTGCCGCACCCGGTTTTTGGGATCGCATCAAGGCGCAGGAGAAAGGTGAGAGCGTCGCCGGCGCCGGTTTGCTCGACGAGGTGCCGGCCGCCCTCCCCGCCCTCACACGTGCGGTCAAGCTGCAAAGCGAAGCAGGAAAGGTCGGGTTCGACTGGCCTTCACTTGCCCCGGTTCTTGCCAAGCTCAAGGAGGAGCTGGCCGAATTGGAAGACGTGATGACCCAGAGAGCCTCTGGGTCTGAGGCCAACGCTCAGGAGATCGAGCATGAATTCGGCGATCTCTTGTTCGTCATCGCCAACGTTGCGCGCCACCTAAAGCTCGATCCGGAAACAAGTTTGCGTGGCGCGAACCAAAAGTTCGTCCGCCGCTTCCGCTACATCGAAGATCGCCTGGCCGCGGATGGCCGCGTGCCGTCTGATTCTAATCTGGCTGAGATGAACGCGCTTTGGGACGAAGCGAAGGCAAAAGAACGGAGCCGGTAGTGCCGCATCATACGCGTGCCGGCGTGAGCCCCTTTAGCTGTGCCCCTGCCCGTCGAACCTGGACAAGGAAGCGCTCCTTTTTCTCCCCGGCAATACGCACGAGTGCACGCACCTCGCTGGTGTCCAACGCTTCGCGTTTGAGCACCTGTGCTTCTTCGTAAAGCCAGTTTACAAGCCGCCCCTCGTGCACCGGGATCACGAGATCGAAGATTTCATCCCCGCGTCCCAGCCGCGCGTCGATGGCGGCCAACAGATCATCAATGCCCTCACCCGTCGTCGCTGAGACGAGTACGGGCCGATTCTCCGGCCACTGCGCCGCACTCCTAGCTTCGTCACGTGTGACAGGGCTTAGCAGATCAATCTTGTTCCATACTTCTAGGATGTGGCTATCGGCTGTCACCGTATCGATGCCGAGGTCGCTCAGCACCACCTCCACGTCTCGCGCCTGCATCTGCGTTTCAGCATGCGAGATATCGCGCACGTGCAAGACAAGATCGGCCTCGACCACCTCCTCCAGCGTGGCACGGAAGGCGGCGATTAGAGTTGTTGGCAGGTCTGAGATGAAACCGACCGTGTCGGAAAGGATGATGCGTCGCCCGCTCTTCAAGCGCACCTCGCGCATGGTCGGATCGAGCGTAGCGAATACTTGCTGCTTGGCGAACACGTCGGCGCCGGTGATGCGATTGAACAGCGTGGACTTTCCCGCGTTGGTGTAGCCGACGATGGCGACGACGGGGTACGGCACGCGCCGGCGCCCCTTGCGATGCAAATCGCGGGTCTTGACGACGACTTCCAGCTCTTTGCGGATCGCCATAATGCGCTCATCGATCATGCGTCGGTCGAGTTCGATCTGTGCTTCGCCCGGACCGCCTAGGAAGCCGTAGCCGCCGCGCTGGCGCTCCAAATGCGTCCAGGTGCGCACCAAACGGCTCTTTTGATAGGACAGGTGCGCCAGCTCGACTTGCAGCCGCCCCTCTCGTGTGCGCGCACGCCGGCCGAAGATCTCCAAGATGAGGCTCGTGCGATCCAGAACCTTTGCGTTACAGCTCCGCTCCAGGTTGCGTTGCTGTATGGGTGAGATGGGATGGTCGATGATGACCAATGCAATTTCGTGCGCGGCGATGAAGGTGCCGAGCGCCTCGACCTTGCCTTTCCCGAACAGCGTGGCCGGTCGCGGGTTAGGCACAGGAACAATCTGGCCTTCGATGACATTCAGATCGATCGCCTCGGCAAGGCCTGTCGTTTCCGTCAGCCGGTCTTGCAGGGAATGCATCGGACCACTTGAGCGATCGCCAGCTTCGTCCTTGACGGAGACTGTGCGTACCCTTCGCTTCAAGCCGGGCACGAGAACGAGGGCGCGCACGTCATCGGCGCGCTTCGACCGTCGCTCTTTGAGGGGGATCTCCCCAATGTCAACGCGCTCGTCGATCGCGATTGCCGTTCGGTTAAACCTCGGTCGTCTCCGTCTCCATCAGATTGACGGGCTGTCCGGGCATGATGGTCGAGATCGCATGCTTATATACGAGCTGCGAGTGACCGTCGCGACGTAACAGCACACAAAAGTTGTCGAACCAGCTCACGATCCCCTGGAGTTTCACACCGTTGATAAGAAAGATTGTGAGGGGGGTCTTATTCTTTCTCACGTGGTTCAGGAACGTGTCCTGAAGGTTCTGGACTCGGTCTGCACCCATTGATTTTTTCCGCCTGTTCTAGGTCTGCTTTGAGGGTACCCCGGCCGCGTATTCGCACGATCCGGGCAATTGTTATGTTATAGCTATTTTTCGCACTGCACTACCGCTAGATATAGCATTTTTCCTTGATAAATGAAGCCGGTCAGCCGACTGAAATCGCGGCAAATTGATGAAATTTCGAGCGCAGCTGTCGGGCGATAGGACCGGGTCTGCCATCGCCGACCGCCCTCCCGTCGATGCGCACCACCGGCATTACCGTGTTGGTGGCGGATGTAATGAATGCCTCACGGGCCGATTGGGCCTCTACTAGCTTAAACGGTTGCTCCACGAGCGAAATACCCTCCCTTGCCAACCCTTCAATCAAAGTCGCCCGCGTAACCCCGGCGAGGATAGCGGGAGCAATTTGCCGGGTAATGACAGTTTCGCCATCGAGCACGATCCAGGCGTTGCTCGACGCCCCTTCTGTCACAAATCCCTCGTTGTCGATGAACCACGCTTCATCTGCTCCCTCTTCGCGCGCAGCGTTCTTGGCAAGGCACGCTGGCAGCAGCATCACTGTCTTGATGTCGGAACGGCCCCAGCGAATGTCTGGCAAGGATTTGACCGAGATGCCCTGTGTTGCCTGCGCTTCCAACGGTTCCGGCGCGAGTGGGCGGGCGATGCACACGACGGTACGCTCCACCTCCGACGTTGGAAAAGTAAAATCTCGCGGTCCCGCGCCACGGGTTACTTGAAGGTAGAGGAGACCATTGCGTACCTGGTTACGGCGGATAGTCTCGCGCATAACATGTGCGAGTGCCGCCATGCTCATGGGTGCCGGTATCGCCAGCTCAGCAAGTGAGCGTTCAAGACGGGCCATGTGAGGCTTTTCGTCGACGAGAGAACCGTCGCGCACCTCGCAAACCTCATAAACGCCGTCAGCGAACTGGAACCCGCGATCCTCCACGTGCACGCCGGCTTGCGCGTACGGTAGATAGCGCCCATTGACGTAGACGATGCGGCTCACGAAGCCCTCAAGGAAAGGTCCTGTAGATCAAACTGCCCTTGCGTACGCGTCACGCCTGGCGCAACTCTGCGCCGCGATTTTCCGATGAGACGCCGAGTGCGCGCAGCTTGCGGTGAAGCGCGGAGCGCTCCATGCCGACGAACTCTGCGGTGCGTGAGATGTTCCCGCCAAAGCGGTTGATTTGGGCCAGTAGATATTCACGCTCAAAAATCTCGCGTGCCTCGCGTAGCGGCAGCGACATGAGGTGTTCGGCGCCACCGTCGACGGGTAGCGGCACATTGGAGCCGATCTCATCGGGCAACATATCGGCGGTAACGACGGCGTTGGGGTCGCCGCCAGCCAAGATCATCAGGCGTTCGATGTTATTGCGCAGCTCGCGCACGTTGCCCGGCCAGTCATGGGCCTGCAGAACAGCAATGGCATCTTCGCCGATGCGGCGCGGTGCAAGGCCCGAGGCGTTGCTGAGCTGTTCAACAAAGAACTGGATGAGTTCGGGGATGTCTTCACGCCGCTCAGCCAAGCCGGGCACGCGTAACGGCACCACGTTGAGCCGGTGATAGAGGTCTTCGCGGAATCTTCCCTCGGCGATCTCGCGTTCTAAGTCGCGGCTCGTCGAGGAAATAATCCGCACGTCGACGGCTACTTTCTGCGCGCCACCTATACGCATGAACTTTTGCTCGACGAGAACGCGCAGCACCTTGCCCTGCGTTTCAACGGGCATGTCGGCGACCTCGTCGATATAGAGGGTGCCGCCGTGTGCCTCTTCAAGTGCGCCGACCTTGCGTGGGCCGCCGGTGCGGTCCTCTGTGCCAAACAGTTCCTCCTCCACGCGGTCGGGCGCCATGGCTGCTGCATTGAGTACAACGAATGGCGACTCGGCGCGGGCTGACTTCATGTGGATAACGCGGGCTGCGAGTTCCTTGCCTGAGCCGGACCCGCCGCGGATCAGAATGCGACTATTGGTCGGCGCCACCCGGTCGATGGCATTACGCAGCTGATTGATTGATGTGGACTTGCCGACCATGTCGGCGCTGAAGGTGGAGCGCTCTCTCAACTCGCGCACCTCACGCTTCAGCTGAAACGCTTCCAGTGCGCGAAGCGTCACCAGGATCAATCGGTCCGCTTTGAATGGCTTTTCGATGTAGTCGTAGGCGCCACGCTTGATCGCAGTAACGGCAGTTTCAATATTACCATGGCCCGAGATGATGACGACGGGGAGTTCGGGGTACGTACGCTTGATTAGGGACAATACCTCCAGTCCATCGAGGCGGCTGCCCTGCAGCCAAATGTCGAGGATGACCAATTGAGGTCGGCGCTCCTCGATAGCCTGCAAGGCTTCGTCGCTGTCGCGTGCAAGCCGCGTGTGATGGCCCTCGTCTTCAAGAATTCCGGCCACGAGTTCACGAATGTCGGCCTCGTCGTCGACGATGAGGATGTCTGCTGCCATCGTTTACTCCTTGGGTCGATATCGCAAAGGCCTACTCGGCCGGTGCTGGTGGCGGTGGGGTCGCGGTCGAGGGTTTGTGAAGTGCGACTCCGGGTTCGTTCTTCCTGGGCAAAGTGATGCAAATGAGTGCGCCGCGCGTACGCCCGGACGCCGCCGGAGCGTCTTCCAGCGTTAGCACGCCGCCGTGCTGCTCAGTGATCTTTTGGACCATCGCGAGGCCGAGCCCGGTGCCCTTGCTACCTTTCGTCGTGACGTAGGGCTCCAGCAGGCGCGAGCGGTTTTGCTTGGGCAACCCTATGCCATTGTCGATGACTTCAATAGTGACGCGATCGTCCCGCGGTGTCACGATGATATCAATACGCCCTTCCCAGTCCGTCGGATTATCGGGATCGCCCCGAGCCGCCTCGATGGCTTCATTCGCGTTCTTGATCAGGTTGGTGACCGCACGCGTCATGAGGCGCCAGTCAAATGACATCTGCATCGGCTCGTCAGGCAACGTCAAATTGTACTGGATGTCGGTATGACCTTCGCGAAACAGAACCACAGGCTCCTGCACCGCATGACGCAAATCGTGGCGCGCCATCTCTGGTTTGGGCATGCGTGCAAATGCTGCGAACTCGTCGACCATGGCCTTGAGGTCGCCGACCTGGCGTTCGATTGTTGTCGTCAGCCGGTCGAAGGTTTCGCGGTCATGCGTGATCGACTTAGCATACTTCTTGCGCAAGCGCTCGGCCGAAAGCTGGATGGGCGTCAACGGGTTCTTGATCTCGTGCGCAATGCGTTGGGCCACATCCGCCCAAGCCGCGGTGCGTTGGGCAACGACGAGTTCGGTAACGTCGTCGAAAGTCACAACCGAACCGACATCGCCGCTGCTTTCGCGTTCGCGCGTTGCGATGACGGCAAACGTGCGCTCATCGCCGCCCACGGTGAACGTGACTTCCTCCTGTGAGCGGCCTTTCAGGCGCTGCTCGCCCTCTTGTTCGAGGATAGCGCTGAAAATCGGCACCGCGTCCTTGAGTTTCTTGCCGACGAGATCGCTTTCTGTCAGCCCAAGCAGATTTTGCGCCGAACGACTGACGAGCGTGATGCGGTCGTGGCTATCTAGCCCAATTACGCCAGCAGAAACACCTGAGAGCACGGCTTCCATGAAATAGCGCCGCTCGATCAACTGCTCGTTGGCGGTGACGAGAGCGTCGCGCTGGTGCTTGAGCTCGCGCGTCATCGTATTGAATGTGTTCGACAGCCGGCGCAGATCGCCCTCGCCGCGTATTTCTGGCAACTCCACCATCAGATTGCCGGTCGACACTTGCTGTGCGGCGGCGATGAGGCGGCTAATGGGCGCCACGAAACGCCCCGCAAACCACATCCCGGCCCAGATTGCAGCGAGCAACGCCGTCATCGAGATCATGAGATACATAAGCCCATGAGCAAGTTTCAGGCCGCCGCGCGCCTTCCTTAGCCGAATGAATTCGTCGACATTGCGCGCCGTTCGCCGCAGATAGCGCATAACTATCGGGCTGACGGGGCGGGCAGCATAGAGATATTTGCCAGGATACTTTTCAAGCTTTGCGATCGCAGCGACCTCAAAGCGCTGCCTCGTCGGCATGAGCAAAGGAACCTGCCCCTCCGCCGCCAGACGTAGGGCGCCTATCGGCGGCTTCTCGTAGCTGTACTTTTCGCTGGCCTTGGCCTCGATGAGCGGTCGCCCCTCGGCATCGATGATGTAAGCCATGGGCAGATCTCTTAAACCTGCCTGCACCATGACCTGTTGTTGCAGTAGACGCTTATCATCTCCGACGGTCTCTGCTGTGCGATCGAGATCGCGGGCCATGTTGACGATGTCCGTGCGGATCACCTGGCCGTGCTCGTCGAGGTAGGACGTCGCGACTTCGCGCGAGCTGGTGATGATTGCGAGTGTGCGGCTAGAGAACCAGCCGTCAAGAGAACGTGCGAAGGTTACGGTCGCGGCCACCGCCAACACTAGGGCAGGAAGTGCAGCGATCAGGCTGAACAGCGCGACGATGCGGATGTGAAGCCGCGCGCCGGGTTGCTTCTCTTGCCACGCGCGTGCCAGCCCCGCCATCTGCCAGGCGAGCAACGCAATCATCGCGATGATGAGGACGACATTGACAGAGAGAACCACGAACACGACGTCGCCGCGTGGAGCGATGGGCGTCAGACCTGTCAGGATGTAATAGGTTGCAAGCGCTGAGACGAGCGAAAGGACGACGACGCTAAGGCCGATCCAGAAAGCACGGTCGCCCGGATTGATGGGCGAGTGACCCTCATCCAAACTCTGGCCCTGCTGCGGTGCAACGTCGACTGACGGCATCAAATTTTGTCCCAGGAGCCACAAGCGGCATTGCATTTATCGGGCGCCGCGGTCTCGCGCCCAGGGAGAGAGGGTCGGAGACTTGGTACTGCAGTGGCGCGGACCGATCACAACTAAGGCCCAGACCGTGACATTTTCGCGACGTGGCAGATGGGTAACGCGCTGCCATCACCATGGCAAGCCCATAAGCGGTCGAAGAAAATGATATTCCTGGTGATGAATCCCGGAAGACTGGGCCACCTCAAGGTTGAGGCGTACGAAAGACCCTGATGTCTAGGGCCCTAATTCGCGAGCGCAAGGTGTTTCTGTTGAGCCCCAACAGCTCTGCGGCCCGTATCTGGTTGCCCCGGGTTGCAGCCAACGCGGCCGTCAACAACGGCAACTCCACCTGGCGGATCACCCGGTCATAGAGTCCTGCGGGGGGAAGCTCGTTGCCGAAGCTTGCGAAATACCCAGACAGATATTGTTCCACCCGTTCACTGAGATCTTTAGCTTCCTCGTTGCTGTGCTCGCCCGACGTGCTAGGCAGCGCCTCGGCTAGTTCCTGTTCGATGATCTCTGTCGTCAGCGTGTCTTGCGTGTGGAGGGCGGCGACGCGGCGCACAAAATTTTCCAGCTCGCGGATGTTGCCGTGCCACGGGTGGGTCTTTAGGCGATCAATGGCGCCCGTCTCGATGGCTTTTTGGCCGAGGCCCTCACGAGACGCGAGCCGCAGGAAGTGTCGCACGAGATCGCCCACGTCCTCCAACCGCTCACGTAAGGGCGGAATGCGTATGGGCACAACGTTTAGCCGGTAGAACAGATCCTCACGGAAGAGTCCCTGCTGAATCTGTAATTTGAGATCGCGGTGCGTGGCCGCGATGATCCGCACGTTGGTCTTGATTGGCGTTCGCCCGCCTACGGTCGTGTATTCGCCTTCCTGCAGCACACGCAGTAAACGAGTCTGCGCCTCCATCGGCATATCGCCAATCTCATCGAGGAACAGGGTGCCGCCTTCGGCTTGCTCAAAACGGCCATGCGTGCGCGTCTGCGCGCCGGTGAACGCGCCTTTCTCGTGACCGAACAGCTCACTTTCCACCAGCTCGCGCGGTATCGCGGCCATATTGATCGCAACAAACGGACCTTGGCGGCGTCGACCGTAGTCGTGCAGCACGCGCGCAACCAGTTCTTTACCGGTGCCACTTTCGCCATTGATCATGACTGTGAGATCGGTCTGCGTTAGCCGGGCGAGGACGCGAAAGATTTCCTGCATTGCCGGAGAGCGGCCGATCAGCGGCAATTGTTCACTCTCCATATCCTCGGACGATCGCGCCGGACGACGGCCGGGCTGCGTCAACGCGCGCCCGACAACAGCCACCAACTCATTGAGGTCAAAGGGCTTGGGCAAATACTCATATGCACCCTTCTCAGTTGCCGTCAGCGCCGTCATCAATGTGTTCTGCGCACTCATCACGATGATCGGCAGGTCGGGGCGCACTTTCTTGATGCGCGGAATAAGATCGAAGGCGTTCTCATCGGGCATCACAACGTCAGTCAAAACGACGTCGCCTTCGCCTTGACTTACCCAGCGCCATAGTGTCGAGGCGTTTCCCGTTGCACGGGGCGCATATCCGGCTCGCGCCAGTGCCTGATTGAGAACGGTGCGGATTGCCGTATCGTCGTCGGCAATGAGAATGGTTCCACGGGCCATGTGCTACCTCGCGCTGGAGCGAAAATTGGGAGACGGCATGCGTTCCTGCATGGGGAGCAGTACGCGAAATATTGTGCGGCTAGGCTCGCTGTCGCATTCGACGATGCCACCGTGATCGCGGATAATTTTTGCAACTAGCGCCAGTCCAAGTCCGGTCCCCAACCGCTTCGTCGTCACGAATGGATCAAAAAGGTGGCTCCTGAGATGCTCGGGGATGCCGGGGCCATTGTCCTCAATCTGGATCATCAACGGCAGACTGACACGCTTGCCCGAACCCGGCACAGAAAGTCGCACGCCCGGCCGGAACGACGTCTGCATGACGATGCGGCCGTGATCGGTGTTTTCGCCAATGG
>CAZURR010000041.1:0-15682 GCA_964622715.1 uncultured Hyphomicrobium sp.
CCAAGGCGCTTGCGCGCCCGGTGGAGGAGCCGTCCACAGCATCAAAAACGGACATTGGGATGGGGGCGGCGCGCGTCCACTAACTGCCGATAGTGTTGAAAAAGTCAGTTGATCGTTGGGGCGAATGCTGATTCCTGTTTGAGAGGCAGGGATCGGAGGGCACGGCGATGATGGGGTAAGTCTAAGGGGACAATCGCGTTTATCATCTCTGCGCGGGCACCGCCAATGGCGCGTTGACGGCCAAAGCGCGGCCGTTATGATGCGCGCCTTCTGCGCTCAAGCCCCAGTGGCGGAACCGGTAGACGCGCCAGACTCAAAATCTGGTGCTGGCAACAGCGTGCCCGTTCGAGTCGGGCCTGGGGCACCATTGAGTCATCAGTGACTGGAAACAGCGCAAAGCAGGACAAATTTGGGCCGGAGGTAAGTGGCGCCACCTGCGGCCGAAATATGTTCCCACGCATCATGTGTGCGCGTCGGGGCACATAGGCCTGGGAAAGACCTCAAGCCCGCGTTGCCGCGGCATCTAAGAATGTGTTATCGGGCACGGTCTGGTATCCATCGGAGGTCTGGATGCGTTATCGCGCCGCATTATTAGCGCTGCTTCTCATCGCCGGCCTGGGATGCAAAGACGTCATTGCTGGCCCGGCCCTGCTCTTCGATGTGGGCAACAACAAGGTGCTCTACGCCGAGGAGCCTGATAGCCTCTGGTATCCGGCCTCGCTTACAAAAATGATGACGGCCTACTTAACGTTTGAGGCCATCAAGAGTGGCAAACTTACGCTCAAGTCCAAGATTTCATGCAGCGCCAATGCCCGCAAGCAACCACCGAGTAAGATCGGCCTGAAGGTTGGTGGCGCGATGTCGCTCGATCTCGCGCTCAAGTCGCTTATCGTCAAATCGGCAAACGACGTCGCCGTCATGCTGGCTGAGGCAGTTGCCGGCAGCGAGGCCGCATTTGTTGCGCGTATGAACGCCACGGCTAAGCAACTTGGTATGACGCGAACAAATTTCGTCAATCCGCATGGGTTGCCGGCAGCCGCGCAGCTCACAACAGCGCGCGATCTGGCCAAGCTGGCTCGCGCCGTCGTCACCAAGTATCCCGAGTATGCCCACTACTGGTCGATGTCGCATATGCGCATCGGCAAGACCAAGCTGCGCTCGCACAACGGGCTTTTGCGGTCCTTCAAAGGCGCAGATGGAATGAAGACAGGATTCATTTGCGATTCTGGCTTCAATATCATCGCGAGCGCCACGCGCGATGAGACGCGGCTAGTGGCCGTCGTGCTCGGCGATTCGAGCAGCGCTGAACGAAACGTGCGCGCCAAGAGCATTTTGGAGTACGGCTTCGCTCAGCCAGGGTGGAAGCAGCTGTTTAACTCGACGACCATCGACAACCTGCCCATGACTCCCAACGCCAGCGGCGTTAGAAGTGTCCGCAAGAGTATCGCCTCCTGGAGCTGCAACCCGGAGAAGGCGCGGACCGCCAGAAAGCGCCGGCGCAAGAAAAACAATACAGCCAAGAAATCCAAAAAGACGCTCGACAGCGCCCAGGCCAATACCCGCAAGTCCCAATAGTAGGCACGCAGCAGCCCAGCTGCGCACCGCGCTCATCAGCGGGTATTCACACAATCAGCTCGAGCTTGGCGCCACGGTACGGACACCCCGGTGTCATCGGCGGTGCGACCTGCGGCGTGCGCGGTTGGCCGCTCCCCGGCTTGCTGGTTGCATCCTTGGACGGAGGCTGAACCCGTTGCGGCGCAGCGGCGCCATCTCGTGTTTCATCGTTGGCAAGCGCCGGCGCGCTGGCGCCAATGGTCCCCATCAGCATGCCAGCCAGAAGCACATATCTCAATCGTGACACTGCACGCTCTCCTTCAGTGACCGATTTCGCTTGTATACGAAACATAGCATGCCCTCGCGGCGGAATGTCGAGCGCTGATACTCGATCACGTCCCAATTTGGAGCATTTGTCTGGCGTTGATCTTGCTCCCAACAGGCAGAAAAACCACAAGTGTCTGGACTTGGCGATGCCAAACAACTGCCAACATCCTCAAGCTACGGCCGCGCTAGGGCCAGAAATCATGGCAATCGTGCTCGAGGCGCAGCACGGATTGTATGCGGCCGAAGTGGCGGACTTATTCACCGGTCTGCATACGAATCTTGGTGACGAGAGCCGATCACGCGCCTGGGCCGGCGTCGCAGAACACATCCGCCATCGCGAATGTGAACGACTTGAGGGCTGATCTGACCAAAGCTGGTGCGCCTAGGCAGACACCCAACGGCGCGGCGTGGCCAGCGAGCACACGCTTCGGCGTTAAGAGCAGTATTAGAGGCGTAATTTGCTCAAGACGGTCTTAAGCGCACCACTACATCGGCGAGCCAACCACCAGGGTCCAGAATGTCTTGAACTCTGATTTCGGATCCCGCACGAGCGCAATGCCCATGTCCGTCGCATCGGGGAGAAGCAGATTCTTGTTGTGGCCGGGGCTCTCGCGCCAACCGCGCATGACCTCTGCGAAGTCGATCTGGCCGGTACCAACGTTTTCTGCGGCCAGCCGTGCTCGGTAGCCGGTGCGCTTGACGCGGTCCCAAGGGTTTGAGCCGTCGGAACCATAATGGGAAATTCTGTCCCATTTGGCGAGATCGCGCGAATGTGCATTTGCTGCGGCTGTCAACTCAGTGTTGATCTTCAAAGGCTTGAGGCCTTTGTCGTGGCGATATTGATTGATGATATCGCGCGCCTTGTCAGCGTCGAGCGCCGTTGAGGAGTAATCACGGTCGGACAGTGCACCTGAAGGAGCGCGCTCGTAGGAGCCGCTCGGCGCTTTATCATCGAGCTTGGCGTACTTCAGACCGGACGACGAGCCACTGCGCGATGCGTTGGGGTCTCCGCCAAGGGCAATGCCCCTTACGGACGGTGAAGCCCCAATCGAATTGGTGGAATAGCTGGGGGTATCGGCGAAACCCGAAGAGATCGAACCGGAACCGAGGCTGCAGGCGCCCAAAGATATTATGAGCCCTGCCGATAACGCGACGCGAAACATACAATTTACTCCTGCAACATGGCGCGTGGCATTTCGGCTGAACATCGCGTAAACCCGTTAACTCGACGTTAAAACTAAGGAATTGCCACCGCTTGTTCGGAACTGGCAGCAAAATCTCAAAAGTGCCGGCCAATTCGTATTCGCGTCGCGAAGGCTGCCCCTTCGTTGAACGTCCTGGTCTCCTAAAATTTCCGGCCCTCGCACTTCCGAGGCTCGGGCGAATTACAAAAAGCTTAGGGCCTGATTTCCCCTCAACATGGTGTCGCCAATTTGACGCGCTTGCGGCAAAAGGCAGGCACTTAAACGTTCTTGTCGTGCGGAACCTTGTTTCTCGCATGCAACTCGACTGATCGAAGATGACGGTCAGCACTTGGAAGTCAGGGCCAACTCACACACAATCCGCCCCAATAGGCCGGTGATTCGCGCGTACGGCTCAAGCTAACCGCACGAGGAGACGGGTTGCATGTCGGCCTTGAGTACGGACGCGATGCCCGAAACAGCCAATCGCGCGAAATCGGGCTCGCTTGGCAGCCTTCTGCTTGCCCGCGTCGCCTGTGCAGGCGGGGGCACTCGGGCGCAGCTCGTGCGCGATTTGGGGCCATTCGTTTCAAGCCAGCTGTCGCCGGCTGAATTGCGCAGCACAATCGACGCCGAGTTGACTCGGCTGCTATCAACAGGTCTCGTGCGCAACGATCGCAGCCGCTACCGGGCAACCGAGGCCGGCGCCGACGCAACGGCTCGCTTCCTCCGCGAGAAAGAATCGCACGCGCGTGCTTGGAGCGAGCAACGCGATATTTGGCTCGTCGCCAAGGTACTCGGCGTCAACGCCGCTAAGCCCAGTATCCGCAAAGCTCTAACCCGGCCGGAAGGTCTCAGCGCCCTCATCGTGCAAAGCGCGTTCGGACTGAATCTTTGCCAGGCGCTATCGCCATCAAAGCTTAGGGCGGCGCTCGCCCTTCTCGCGCTGGAGCGCGCATTCGGCGACAACGTCAAGAGCGGCCTCAATCGCCGCTCCACTCTGTCGGCGCAGGCTGGCCGCGTGCTGGCTGGCCAGCTCTTGCAGCAGCCACGCGATTTCAATACGGACGCGCGCCTTATTTCAATGCTCAGCGCCGAACGGGCGGGTGCAACGCGCGCAGATGTCGAGATGTTGCGTCTGGCACTTCTCAGAAGGCTTGCAGCCGGTGCCCTTGAGGAACAGGCGCGGTCCAAGCCGAGACCGGATCGCATCGCCCCCCTCACCGCAGATAACGCTGGCCGATCTACACCCAAGGAGGTGAAGCGGCCTGGGCTTGCACAATTTTCTACAGGCGTGCTCACAGCGGCACGGTCGTGTGCTCAGGGCTGGCCGGGCAGCCGCAAGGCGTTTATCTCTCAAGTGTGGCAAGCGATTCGCTCGTCGCATCCCGAGTGGGGACTTTCTGAGATTGAGTTCAAGGACATGCTGGCCGGCGCTCACCGAGCGGGCCAGGTGGTGCTGACGAGCGCCGACCTCAAGAACAAGCAGAGCCTTAAGGAATTTGAGGCATCGGCGATCTCTTACAAGAACACCGTGTGGCATTTCGTGCGCGTTGACGTTTAGGACGTTGAGGACTGTCGATTGATAGAGCAGCAAGAAGCTCCCGCGAAACTGGCTCCTGAGAGGCTGTTTGCAGCCTTTGAGCACTCCATCACGTGGGAGGACGATATTTGGCGGGCCGACCCCGTTGACGTGGCCGCAGTGCACGCCAAGGCTCGATCCAAATTTGACGACTTGCTTTCGGCTATCACCAGTGAGCGCGGCTCGGGCACACAGGACCGCATCCTGCTGTTCCATGGTCAATCGGGCGCGGGAAAAACGCACCTCATCCGTGCATTGCGCACGACCGCCCATCGCAGCGGCGCAGCCTATTTCGGCTATGCGCAAATGACACCCGATGTCACCAACTACGCCGACTACTATTTGCGTCGCCTCGTTCACTCTCTGGAGAAGCCGTATGACCCGGATACTTCGGGAGAAAGCGGGCTTTCGCGACTTACGAGTAAGATTCTATCGAATGCTTCGGTTATCTCGCCAAAAGACCTGGCGGCGCTGCGTGACGCGAACCTCGATGACACCAAGCTTGCCAGTCTCGTCTTGAAGCTTGCCGACGAGATCGTCTCAAGCCCGAAGTACTTGGCGCAGGAAATTGATATCAACGTCGTGCGCGCATTGCTTTATCTGGAGCGCCGCGACCCGCGCATCGACCAGCGTGTTCGCCAATACCTCCACGGCCGGCCGCTGACCGACCTTGCGCATCAGGCCGTGGCAGCACTCGATCCCAACACCGGCGAGGACCGCGCCTTTGAGATCATCGCCGCGCTCGGTTCGATAATGTGGACCGTCGACGGAGCTGCGCTCGTCTTTTGCGTCGACCAAGTAGAAGATTTGCGCTTCTTCGGCGACGCAGAGGAGCGCTTTCAGCGCGCCGTGCGCGATCTGATTCAAATCGCTAACAGGCTGACCAACGCCATTCTTATCATCTCCTGCTTGGAAGACTTTTACGGCCAAGTGCGCGGCGTTCTGGCCCGATCCTACATCGACCGCATCGAGAAGGCCGGACCCGTCGCGCTGCTGGAGAGCCGCACGCCAGAGGAGGCGCGCCTCATCATCGCAAAGCGCCTATCGCACTTAGCGGAAACAGGCGAACCGGGTACATATTTCCCCGACCCGTCCGCTTACTTTGGGCCTGATTTTTACGATGAGTTTGGCGGCCTCTCGACGCGGCGTCTGTTGGAACATGCCCACAACCGCTTGCAGTCCAAGACTGCGCCGGAGCCCGACGAGCCCGGAGAGAGCGATAACGAAAGGGGCGGGTTTATATCAAAGCTCGCCGCCGCCTTGGGTCTCGGCATGGCAGTCGAGCCTGCCTCCAACGCGCCAGTCGACGTCGACTATCGAGAGATGTGGGCGCACTTCCAGAGCGGCTCGGAAGCAGAAATGCCCTCCGACGACGGTGAGCTTCTCGACATCCTCGCCGCGACCCTCATCCTCGCCAAGGAAGAGTGGACGGGTGACGTCTCGCTCACCGTTGAGCGCCTTGTATTGACCGCCGACATCCCCGTCGTCGATCTCAACATTCAGCACCGCAACGGGCTATCGGCCGAGACGCGCGTGTTCCTTTGCAACCGGCCGACACAGGGCGGCGGCCTTAAGCGGCAGCTCGACAAGGTTCTTCCCGCCATGGAGGGCAAGACTTGCTTCATGCTGCGGGCAAGCGACTTCCCGCCCAACCGCAAGAACCAGACGGCACAGGCGTTCCGCAAGTTTCGTGACGCAGGCGGCCGCCAGGTGCTTGTGCCGATTCCTGAGTGGGAACGCATGATGATGGTGCGCGAGTTTCACACCCATCATCGCAACGATCCAGGTTTTGATAGGTGGTTTGCAAACGCAAAGCTCCTATCGAACCTCGTGTCTATGATCCAACTTCTGCGTCTCGACCTGCTCGGGCGCACGCTTCCCACGCCTGTCACAGGCGCTCCGCGAGTTGAGAACGGGCGCGCCAATGGGACCGCAAACGGGGCAGACGGGCTTGCCGTATACAAGCCGCCAGGAGCGAACGCACCTCCGGCAACGTCGACCAACGGCAGTGGCGGCGCGGCGCTGTCCGACGACGACGAGCTGCCGCTCTCCGTTATACTCGATGAGAACGGAGGTCACGGCTCAAGCATCTTCGCTGGGCGCGAACTTACCGGAACCTCCAAACCGGTCACGCTCAACACGGACGTGCTGAAGCGGCACGCGGCGGTGCTTGGCGGCTCCGGTTCCGGTAAGACGACGCTTGCTCTCAGTCTTATTGAGCAACTCTTGCTGCGCGGCATCCCGGCAGTGCTTATCGATCGCAAGGGCGACTTGTGTAGCTACGCTAATCCCGGCGTTTGGCGTGAGGACTTCGACGAGTTCACCGAGCGTCGCGGTGAGCGCGAAAAGCTCGCCGATGCCATTGATGTCGCCGTCTTCACGCCGGGGCGTTCCTCGGGGCGCCCAATTTCTATCACGCTGCTCCCCAACGGGATCAACGAGCTTCCCGATCACGAGCAGCAGCTTCTCGCCAACCTCTCCGCCGCGGCGCTCGGCGAGATGCTGCACTTAAAAAAATCGGCCACGCACCAAAAGCAGTCTGGCACCCTTTCCGTCGCGTTGCGCATCCTGGGGTCGCGCCATAGCCGCGAGGTGACGCTTGCCGACCTCATCCACCTCTTGGAGGACGAGGACCCGGAACTGTCCGATCTGACGCAGCGCATGGACCCCTCTGGCAAGATCCGCCGCGATCTCGTGGCTCAGCTTGACAGCCTTCGCTTTCGAAACGCGGCACTGTTTGACGTAGGCGGTGAATCCCTACGCATGGAATCGCTTCTGGGCTTGGGTCCATATTCTCGCGACGGACGCACGCGGCTTTCGATCATCTACACAGGCTTCCTTGGCGACAACGAAAACATTCTCTTCTGGGTCTCGCAGTTCCTCTCAGAAGCACTGCGCTTCTGTCAGCGCAACCCCAACGATGAGTTGCAGGCGGTTGTCATGTTCGACGAGGCTGATCTTTACATTCCATCAAACGCCAAGCCGGCGACGGCCGAGCCCCTGCAGAGCTTGCTCAAGAGGGCTCGATCCGCGGGTCTCGGCATGATGCTCGCCACTCAGTCGCCGGGCGATCTCGACTACAAGAGCCGTGACCAGATCACGAGTTGGTTCATCGGCCGCGTGAGGGAGGATACTGCGCTTCGAAAGCTCAAGGCCGCGTTCCAGAGCGAGTCTGGTCTGGAGCCCGCAGCCGCCCTACCGGGGCAAACCGTTGGCGAATTCCACCTGGTGCAGGAAGGGCTCGTACGTCCAATGAAAGCACAGCGCTCGCTCATCACGGCCGAGCAAGTTCCGTTCGATCGCATCGAGCAATTGGCGCGCGAAACGAAGGGTCAGAACGAGGGCCAGTTGCCCCTCTTTGACGTGCAATAATCTCGGTTTTACAAAGCGAAAGTGGTGCTCACTTGCCACCTATTAACAGGTTGTTATAGCAATCCGACGTGTCGGGATCATCGGCAAAGCAGCACCATGTGTGCACGTTAGAGTTTTCCCTAACTTATTCGACAATTTCAGTTTTTCCCCACAGATATTCTCCGCGCATGCCGCATATGTCCCCAGCCATTTCGCGGCTGCGAAGCAGAAATGCCTTCGTAGCGCAATGAGGCCGTGTCAATGCATTTTTTCTCGTGTAAATTTCTGTGGTCATCGGAAATTTGTAGGGGGTCTCCGTTGACAGCTGCAATCCTGGGCATGGGGGTGCCTTGCAGCTTATCGAGCGGCGAGTTGTGCGGGGTATGAGTGTTATGGTTACGAAGTCGTTCATGATGTTGGTCTTGGCGACCGTATTGGGGCCAGCGGTTGGCGTGGGCTTGTTCGTCTTGCTACAGACCTTTTAGCTGGCGATCAGACAGGCGTAGTGCTGCTAAGCAACCGTTGCATTCGGCGGGCCAAAACCGCCATAATGGTCGGATACGAATAGAGCATGCAGGCGCGCGTGCGTCGTCGTTCATAGCTTTGCCGCCGACATGCTAATCGTTTTTCGTGTGCTCTCCCGCGCGCTAGAGCTTCTGGTGCTCTTGCCGTTCCGCTTCTTACAGGTGCTCCTCGACTGGGTGGCGTTCAATCCCCGGCTGGGGCCTTTGCGTTATGTAACGAGCGCAGCACTCTTCTACATTCTCTTTGCGATTGCGCTTGTTTACGTCGTTGCTCCAATACGCGGGCTTGTCGGCCACTACACGCTCGGTGAAAAGCTTCACTACGACGCCGAGCGCTGGCTTGCGACGGCGATATATGATGCCGAGGGCAACTTCGTCGGTACCTTCGATCCCCGTCTCGATAGCCTGCGTGACGTAAACTACACCGGCAAGGCGATTGAGATCGGTGACTACACCGCCAATCCCGACCACAAGTCAATTCCGGTTCGCGAGGTGCCCGAGCACTACTGGCAGTGCCTCGTATTTCACGAAGATCGCAACGTCGGCGGCCCGCTCAACCCCTTTGGCATCGATCTGGCTGGCGTGCTCAAGATCCCAATCTCGACGCTGCGCCGCTCGATCACCGCTGGCCGGCCAAGCTTCGGTGTCGGCGGCTCAACGCTTGCGATGCAATTTGTAAGGGTGATCTACAAGACGCCCCCTCATGTCGACGAGGGCGGATTGGCAAAGCTCAAACGCAAGTTCGGCGAATGGTGGCTTGCGCCCGTCGTCTACCACGAACTGACTCTTGATGGCGACAACACGGCCCTAAAGCAGTGGGCCGCAAACCACCTGTGGCTGGCCCAACGTACCGGCGGCGCGCCCTTGCACGGTATTGAGGTGACAAGCCGCATCGTCTTCGGCAAGGAGGCGAAGGACTTGAGCATCGCTGAGCAGTTTGTGCTGGCTTCAGCGGTGAACCGCCCCATTATTTTGCTTGAGGGCAGCGACCGGCTGAACGAGGTACGACTCGACCGCTGGCGCTATATTACTGAGGTGCGCGCGCGAACTTGCGCCCAGAGCCTAATCGCAGACGAAGCGCTGCAAAGGGAGGTCGTATTCGATCTTGTTGCGCTCGCTGGCGGCCCACCCGATCCCAAAGTCCGCCCCAAACTACAAGATGCACTCGATCGCCACGCGACAGCCCTTGCCCAACGCGCGCAAGCCAATCCAATCATCCGCGCCAATGCGCTGATGCCGTCGGCCCGCTACGGCATTCGCGAGGAAATGAAGCAGTCCTATGGATTTTCCTGGCGCGACCACGTGCGCGGCGTGACGACCACATTTTCGGCAGGCGATAATCTAGCCTTTGGGCGCAAGATGGAGACTCGGCTTGCCGCGCTCGATACGAAATGGAGCGATAGAATCGACATTGGATATACGCTCGACCCCGCCAAGGTCACACAAGACAGGAAAAGCCCGGGTGTAATCGTGGCTGCCGCCAATGCGTCGGGCGAGATCGTGCGCTACTTCGAAGCTGGTGAAACGGCAGCCTATTTCGGCTCGCCGTTCGCGCGCAATACCGCTACCGGCTTCTATGACATCACGCGCGAAAGCCGAATGGTGGCGTCAACTGGCAAGATCATTGCCGCGATCGCCATTGCCAATACGCGGCGCGACACAACCGGGTCGCTCTACGTCGATACGCAAGCGCCCGCCAGCGGCCTGGAGACGTGCCGGCGAGGATCGGAGCGACGCGGGCGCAAGGCGATCGTCTCGTTCGCCTGTTCACTGAACAATCCGCTGCTAAGCCGTACCGCGCGCGTGGGGCAGCGAAGCGTCGGCAAGCTCATCGACCAACTAGGTTTCACGATGCCGCCGCCCAACGCTCTCGGCGAAGGTACGCCGCCCTCGACCGCGGTAGTGCTTGGCCAGGTCGCGGCGGCTCCGCGGCGTGTGCATCAACTTGCCGGGACGGTACTAGCGAGCCTGATTGGCCAAGGGAGCAAACCGGTGCCACTACCGTCGCTGGTCAAGACCTACGACTACACAACTTTGGAAGGCACGAGCGGGGCGGCGCATGGCGGCGACGGCGAGATCGTCCCCGATAGGATCATCAAGCGGGGTGGGCGCGCCTTGTTAAAGGCCGTGCTTCAGGCCCCGCTTTGCTACCGGGCCGGTGGGCGTGCTGTCGGCACGCTTAAGAGTCTCCACGCCTGGTGCGCCCCACGGCGCAAGGGCCTACGGCTTCATTTCGCCAAGACCGGCACGCAGGTGACCGAGGACCCGGACGCGACAGTTGATGCGTGGATTGCAGGCGGTCTGCAGTTTACCAACGGAGCAGCCTACTCCTACGTGGTCGTCGTCGGTACAGGATCGGTTCGTGAACCGTGGGCGCGGCGCCTGCATTCTTCGCAAGTGGCGGCCCCTCTGCTCGACGTGTTGCTCACCGAGTTGGAAACAGACGCCAAGGCAAAACCGCGACCTGACTTGATGCCACGTAGGCGTCGTACGCTACCGGTTTCGAATTCGCAACTGCCAGACGGCCCGTTGACCGCGGCCGAAGAGCTCAAGCGCAGCCTCCAATCCAATTAACGCAACACAGCCGAAGACGCGCGCTGCTGTCTTTCGTCACTTGAGCGCCGCACTCACGACAAAAACAGCACATACGAAAGACTTGGATCACATAGCCGGGGTTGATCGGCAGACACTAAATGCGAAAGAGGCGTTTCGCGTATTTGGTGGCTGAGCGGTCCCGCGCATTTTTTGTGCTGGCTCGACCAGTCATCTCTTGCTGCGAAGAGTTGAGCAGGTCACCCTATGGCGTTCAAGTCGGGCGCGTCGTCGACGCGTGCTAGGACTCCCGCTGAGAGTCTCAGCGTTCCTTTAGACCGAAACGAAGAGTGGGCTGAGCCCGATAAGCCACGGCGCGACTGGACAAAAATCGTCCTCATCGTCGGATTGGCGTCGTTGTCGTGGGTTGCGACCTACGTCGGCATGCTTGAGCTTATCCAGTCAAATATGGGCTCGCTGCCGATCACCCACAAAGTGATCATCGGCTTCTCGGTCGCCATGCTGATGACGATGATCGTGTGGTTGCTGGATCAGTTGTTTGCGCCACTCGATTGGTTCACCAAGGGTGCCTACGTCGGCGGTTATTTATTTTTGACGATCATCTCGATCGGCTTTGGGTTTGGATTTTACTGGAAGGTGTTGGAAAGTCGTTCAGAGGCCTCGCGCTCTGCTGAGAGCGCGGTCGGGCAGGTACAATCGTCCCTGCATGCCGCCTCAACGCGGCTGGAGCAGCTGCAGACCACGCTCGTTCAGCTGTCTGCAATTTCGGCTGAGAAGGCTGAGTTGGAGCGTGCCAAAGGGACCTCGTGTCCCAACAGCTCGCCAGGCGATGGTCCGCGCCGCAAGATGCGCGATGAAGACGCCACCCGTTTTCTGTTCGCCTCCAATTTCGTCAAGGGCCGTGTTGGCGTCGTGAAGAGCGATATGGGCGCGCTTGATGTTGAACTCGCCAAGATCACCAGCGACGATGCCTCGATCATCGATCCAAAGTCCGGCACGCGCAATGAGTTCATGCGTTCTCTTGGGCGCAGGCTCGACTTGACGGTCACGGGATTCAACGCGTTCCGTACAGATCCACAATTGCGCCAGATCCGCACCGATCTCGCCGACCGAGCAGAGCGCACCACGATCCCAAATGGTCGCGGCGGAAAGATCTCGTGCCCTGACCCTCAGCTCCAGCTTGCGCTGCGTGGCGTCGTACGCGCGATCGATCAGTTGCCCAATCTGGAGAAACCCAAGATAGCCGCCGTCGAAGGCTCGGAGGCAACCATCGAGGCATTCCGCCGCCTTACGTCCACGTTCTATGGGATGTTGTCGTTGGAACTGCCGCCTTCAGCCGACGAACTGCGCGAGTTGCAGCAGAAAGCGGTCCAGTCGGTCGAGAACCCCGCTACATTGCGCGCCCTGGCCAACGAAACAGTTGGCCTATCGCAGCGCGACTACATCCCCTTGGGCATCGCCTTTTTCGTGGATCTATGTCTGCTGCTCGTGTCCATCGGCCGGCCGATGAACCGCTTCATCGCAACGCGCCAAAGCATGATTGAGGCCGAACGCGGCCCTGTGTTCCCAATCCTGTCGCGCTTCAACGAGATCCACAATCACGAGCTACGGCGCACGTTCGACGTGTTCCGGGAGGTGATCTTTGAGTCGGGCGGGACGTACTACGTGGCGGTGCCGCTCAATGCTCCGCGGGATCACCCGCAAAGGGAGCAGTTAAGACTCGATGCCCAGGCTTTGGCTAACCTGTGCTACGCGCTTGAGGGTCAAGGCGTCTTGACGCGCCCTTGGAAGCTGACCCCATCGTTGGTCGCCCGGCGCAAGCTACGCCGTCAAGGCAGCAAGTTCATCGAATGCTACCGCGATCAGCGGATGGCGCCGGTGCCCAGGGCTTGGCGCACGCTGAAGGGCCTGTTTCATTCCGATCACAACCAAGACGAAACGCCAGCATTTCGTATCTATGCGTTCAAGAGCGGGGCGTGGCCGGAGATGATCCTAGGCGCCGTAATGGGCGCGGCCGGGCGCATCGAGGCGGAACGGCGCCACACCCAACCCACGGTGGAGACCGCTGAGACGTCGGAAGCAGTCGAGACCTCACGCGATGAAGCGACGCAAGCACAAAGCGCAGAGCTTGCCGGGCTTGACCCCGAACCGGTGGCGCGGACGACGCGAGTGCGCGACGCGGTGAATGGCACAGATCCAGACGTGAAGCACGAAGTGGTGAACGGCAGATCCGACATCGACTTGCAGCGACCCGTGAAAGGCGACACTGATCGTCGTCCTCGCAAGCCCGTCGATCCAGGCTTGCGTGAGCGGTTCGGGTCATATGCCACGCAGGCGGAAGCCGAGCTTGCGACTTATCGCGACCTCGACGAAGGGGCCTACAACGAGCCCGACTCCGAAATCGAACCGGCAGCAAACAACAATGCAATGCCGGCAGACTCTGCACGTCCAGACGTGCAGAGCTCAACCGACATTATTGTGCCGTTTCCCTCTCCGCGCTCCACCGGCAAGGGTCACGCGAACTATTGCCTCGCCGACGGCACAACGACGACGATGGAAACTTTGCAGCAGCAACCTGCTGCTGAGCCGGCCGACGCTACTGCTACGATTGGCGTCGAGCTGCGCCGCGAAACGGCGACCTTCCACGTGCCGATCAGCCAGGCATCGCTGCCTGATGCCCTGGCGAGCTTAGCAGGACAGTTGCCCGGACAAGGCCCGGTGGCGAGCGATCAACCGCAGTTGGAGCTGACACTGCCGGCCCCTACTCAGGTTTCAAACGGAGCACAAGCGCCTGATGTGACTGTGGACGGTCGCAATTTTGTCGAGGAACCGGCGGATTTCGAGCCTCCACTGGTCTTGCGCAAAATAATGGAGTGAGCGGCAAAGCCCGGCCTGAACACCACCGCGTTCAACACTTGATTAACCTAAATGCCGGCTTAATGGAGCCCAACAGCGAAGACTTCGGTCGCAACCGCTTTCGCTCGTCATGGCCCAAGCAACAAAAGGAACTGTGCTAATGCTACCGAAGGGCTCCTCACCATCCATTTGCGTGTCGAGTGAAGAGAAAGTTGCAAAGCTCAGTGAATTCATCAGCCAGGACTTAGAACTCCGCGCCGCATCTGCGCCGAAGGCTATGGGTGGCTGTTACTTGCTCATTGCGCGCTCGTCGGATAGCCCCGTCGCGCAATCGCTGCTTGCTCTGGCCCCACAGATTACCGCGGCGGGCATAACCGTCCATTCAATCTTCAGCGCGTTGAAACCCGGCGAGGCACCAGAACTAGCCCACGACTGCCGCGTTTTTCGCGATCCCCGTTTGCTCGCAGCTCATGAGCAACTGGTGCTCGGCCCGATGTGCGCATGGATCGGCGACAGCATGCGCCGCGATCCGCAAAAACGCGACGCACTTGAACGCTACTCTGCCAGCTGCGCACATACGGCGGCGCTCGCAACCACCTCCTTTAAGCGCATTTGGCGAGCGGCCGAACCACTCAGGATCGATGTGTCGCTGACAACGGCTCTCGCGTCGCAGCTGACCACCATCGCCGGAGCAAATACGCAATCGCCCCAGACGCCCTCGCGACAGTAGTCCGCGCTTTCGCACAACTCGCATCGAAGCGATTTTTCGAGGCCGGCTCATCGATCCGGCCTCGTCCTTTTTCTTACATCACGAAATAAGGCCGCAAGCAGCGGGAACTCCGGATATTTCCCTTGTTATCGCCGCTGTTCGGACATTGGCCTTTGTTGATCTATGCGCGACACTCCCTTTGTCGATAATGCCCTTGGATCGATTCCGGCATAGCCCCTGAAGGTGGCCCCCCATGCGATTTCTCGCACCAACTCTGCTTGCTCTCTTCCTCTTCGTTCCCATCATAAACGTAAGCGCTGAGGAACGACCATTTGCGCACCAAGGCGTCGAAAGCGACGCGAAGCGCTACGAAAAATATCTGCAACAAAACTGGACGGCTTCCGGGCAAACCCCTGAAGAGCTAAGAGCAGCCGGCGAGAGCGCTCTAGCCAATGACCCGCGCGCGGCGTCGCGTGCCTATGCAGGCGCGATCGTTGCCGACGACAAAGACGTCGAGGGATGGATCGGTCTGGCCCGCGCCCTGCTCGCCATCAAGGTCGACCCCAACAGGGGCAGCGAGCGTTATGACCTGCCCGTCAACGCGTCAGGTGCGGCCTATCTGGCCTACCAACGCGCGCAAAATGTCGAGCAGGAAGCGCACGCGCTCGCCGTTCTTGGCGCCGCGTTGCAGCGGCGCTCCTATTGGCGCCCCGCCATCGACGCGCTGAAAGCAAGCCTTGCATTGTCCGACGACGGGCTGGTTCGCGCGGCATATGAGAAGCTGCGCACGGAGCGTGGCTTCCGAATGACCGACTATAAGACGGAGTCGGAAGCGATCTCGCCGCGCCTGTGCCTGCAATTCTCCGAACGGCTGTCTCGAGGGCGGGTCGACTTCGCAAAGTTTATTTCCATCGATGGCAAGGACCCCCAGGGCGTGACGGCAGAGGGTGAGCAATTGTGCATTGATGGCTTGGTGCACGGCCAGCGCTACGAAGTGCAACTGCGCGCTGGTTTACCCTCCGACGTCGATGAAGATCTGCAAAAG
>CAZURR010000041.1:15782-20656 GCA_964622715.1 uncultured Hyphomicrobium sp.
CAAGCTCAATGAGGAGGTGACGACGGCGCTGCCGGTGACGGACGCCGTCGGCGTCCTAAAGCCAGGCGTCTATGTTGCGATTGCCAAGCCGACGCAGAAGTCGCGCAATGACTATTATACGGAAGCTACGCAGTGGTTCATCGTCTCCGACCTCGGATTAACGGCCTTTTCCGGTGACGACGGCGTACATGCGTTCGTGCGTTCGCTGGCTGAGGCCCAGCCGACAGCAGATGTTAGCGTCAAGCTGATCGCCCACAATAATGAGATCCTTGGCACAACAAAAACCGATGCCAATGGCTATGCCCGCTTTGAGGCCGGCCTTGCACGCGGCGAGGGCGGCCTGCGGCCATCGTTGGTCGTGGCTGAAAGCGACAATGGCGAGTACGCGTTTCTCGATCTGACGGTCGGCGCCTTCGATTTGACTGATCGCGGCGTGAAGGGCCGCGAGGCATTGGGTCCGCTCGATGCTTACGTTTATACCGAGCGCGGCGTCTATCGCCCCGGCGAGGACGTACACATTGCAGCGATTGTGCGCGACAAGGGTGGAAAGGCCGCAACGCTTCCCGTTACTCTAATTGTTTCGCGTCCAGACGGCGTCGAGCACCACCGCTTCACGCTGAACGATGAAGGCCTCGGCGGCCGCGACGTCACCATGGCGCTTAGCGGCGGCGCCATGACAGGAACCTGGCGCGCCAAGCTGCACGCCGATCCCAAAAGCGATCCGATCATCCAAGTGTCGTTCTTGGTCGAGGACTTTTTGCCCGAGCGTCTCGACATGACTCTGGAACCGCCCGCAGCTGCCCTCGCACCGGGGCAGACGCAAACCATCAAAGCTGCCGGGCGTTACCTCTATGGCCCGCCCGCCGCAGACCTCGCCATCGATGGCGACATTGTCGTCAAAGCCTCGAAGAAGGATGTCACGGGCTATCCTGGCTACAAGTTCGGTAACGACAGCGAGCGTGTCGATCCCGTACGCAAGCCTCTCGACGTCAAGGTGGCGACGGACGCGCAAGGCAAGGCCGAAATCCCTGTGATGCTGCCGCCCGTCACGCGAACGGCCAAGCCGCTCGAAGTCACCGTAATGCTGCGCCTGCGCGAAACAGGTGGGCGCACGATTGAGCGCACTATCACAATGCCTGTCGATCTGCGGGCACCGCGCATCGGCATCAAGCCGCTGTTCAAAGGCCAGGACCTGGATGAAAACCAGACGGCAGCTTTCGATGTGATTTTGCTAGACGGCAAGGGCCAGCGCGCCGCTTCCCCGGACCTCAATTGGAAGCTCATGCGGCTTGATACGAACTGGCAGTGGTATCGCCGCGATGGCCGGTGGAACTACGAGCCGGTAACACTCACGCATAAGGTGGCGGACGGTACGATCGCAGCGACGGCCAGCGGCACGCCTGCAAAAATCGAAACACGCGTGGGTTACGGCCGCTTTCGTCTCGAGGTGACCTCGGCTGATCCGACAGGCCCTGCCTCGAGCGTCGCCTTCAACGCCGGTTGGTACACCGCCAGCAAAGATGCCGAAAGTCCCGAAACCCTCGACGTCGCGCTCGATCGCGCCAACTACAAGCCGGGCGAGACAGCCAAGTTGCGCATCGCGACCAAGAAGGGCGGCAAGGCGCTTGTTGCCGTGCTTTCCAGCGGTCTCTTGTCCATGCAGGAAGTTTCCGTTGCTGACGGCGGCGGCGAAGTGGATGTCAATGTGGGCGACGACTGGGGCCCCGGCGCCTACGTCACGGCCGTGCTCTACCGGCCCATGGACGAAAACCTGAAACGTTTGCCAAGCCGCGCCATCGGCGTGCAATGGTTGGGGCTCGACCAGTCCGCAAACACGCTGAACGTCGCGATTGATACCGAGGAAAAGATCAAGTCCGGCACGACGCTAACCGTACCCGTTAAGGTGTCGGGTCTTGAGAGCGGTGAGGACGCGCGCATCACTATTGCAGCCGTCGACCTCGGCATCCTCAATCTGACGCGCTTTACGACACCGGCGCCGGAGAGTTGGTTCTATGCCCAGCGCCGCATGGGGCTGGAGATTCGCGACCTTTATGGACGTCTCATCGACGGCATGCGCGCTGAACGTGGCACGCTGCGCTCGGGCGGCGGCGGCCCGCTCCGTACGAGTATGAAAGGAAACATGCCGGTCGAGGACACGGTCGCGCTGTTCTCCGGCATCGTCAAGGTCGATGCCGAGGGTACGGCAAAGGTCGACTTCGAAATGCCCGACTTCAACGGAACCGTGCGCGTGATGGCAGTCGCCTGGAGTGCCGGCAAGCTTGGCCACTCCTCCCGCGACGTTGTCGTGCGCGACGCGGTGGCGCTGACGGCGTCCGGCCCGCGTTTCCTAACGCTTGGCGATGAGGCGCGCCTCGATATCGCTATTCACAACGTCGAGGGACCGACTGCGCCTTATTCGCTTGAGGTGAACACTGCTGATGAGACAGTGCATGCACGCAAGCTCGACCTGAAGGCTGGCGAGCGCCGCTCGCAAGCCATTCGCATTAAGCCAACGACAGTCGGCGAGCTCGCCTACGACATTCGCGTCTCCGGACCAGGCGGAATCGACGTTGCACGACAACTGACTTTCGACGTCAAGCCTCCGGCAGGTGACATCAAGCGCACGACGGTGGCGTCTCTGAAAGCCAACGGCGGCAATATCACGTTGTCCCCTGACCTCGTGAATGGCCTGATTCCGGATCGCACACGTGTCACCTTGAGTGTCGGGCCCACGGCTGCGCTCGATGTGCCCGGACTGCTGACCGCGCTCGACCGTTACCCCTATGGTTGCGCCGAGCAGACTGTAAGCCGCGCACTGCCGCTGGTTTATGCCAACGCCGTCGCGGCTCAGCTCGGTATCGCGACTGACAAGGAACTCAAGGAGCGCGTACGGCAGGCGATCAACCGCGTGTTCGAGATGCAGGATGGATCCGGCGCCTTCGGCTCGTGGGGTCCGCGCAACGCCAACATGTGGCTGACGAGCTACGTGACCGACTTCCTCACGCGCGCCAAGGAGCAGGGGTTCAAGGTCAATCCGCTGAGCTTCTCGCAGGCGCTCGACCGGTTGCAGAACTACGTGAGCTATGCGCAAGACTTCAAGAAGGGCGGCGAGGACAGAGCGTATGCGCTTTACGTTCTCGCGCGCAATGGCCGATCGCCGATCGGTGAGCTGCGCTACTACGCTGACACACGTCTCGATCGCTTCGCGACGCCATTAGCGCAAGCCCAGCTGGGCGCTGCGCTGGCGATGATGGGCGACACGACGCGCGCACAGACGTCGTTCAAGACAGCCCTTGCTACTCTCGATGCGGTGGCGGCTCCCGCGGGCGAGCAAGTGTATCGCGCCGACTATGGCTCCGACCTACGCGACAGTGCTGCGTTAGTTACGCTTGCGGTAGAAACAGGGATTGCCAAAACAGAAGCCCCGCGTCTCGTCAACGTGATCGCCAAGGCCTACACGTCACGCAACTACACCTCGACGCAAGAACAGGCGTGGATGCTATTGGCGGCGAACGCGCTCAGCGAACAGGCCAAACAGACGAAGCTTGTCGTCAATGGCGCGCCTGTGGTTGGCGCGCTCATGCGGTCACTGCCAGCCGCCGCGCTGAGCTCAAAGCCGTTAGTCGTTGCCAACGAGGGCGATGCGCCTGTCGAGGCGGTCATCACAGTGATTGGCGCGGCGCTAACGCCTGAGCCGCCCGCGTCGAAGGGCTTCACGATTGAGCGCAGCTACTACACGCTTGCCGGTGAGCCGGTGGAGCTGGCAAGCGCGACGGGCGGCACCAGTAAAGTGCAGCAAAACGACCGCTTCGTCGCCGTCTTGAAGCTACAGTCGAATAAGACAGGCGGTCGCGTCTTGCTGGTCGATCGCCTGCCGGCCGGGTTCGAGATTGAGAACCCGCGGCTTGTCGACGATGGCGATATCAAGTCTCTAAGTTGGCTCAAGACCACCCACAGCCCCGAGCACAGCGAATTCCGCGACGACCGCTTTGTTGCAGCCTTCGATTTCGCGCGCCGTTCAGGAAATCGTAACTCAGGGCAGGCCAGCGCGGAGAATACTGCGGGAACCTCCACCACCGTTGCCTACATTGTACGTGCCGTCACACCGGGCACGTTCATCCACCCCGCCGCAACGGTGGAGGATATGTATCGGCCGGAACGCTACGCGCGTACCGCCGCTGGCGAGCTGTCTGTAACGGCGAACGAGTGAGGCATTGATGATGCGGGCTGGGCTCAAAAGCTTGACGACCCCCGCTTCGCGAGGAAGGGTTGCCACTGGGAGATCGTGGCGCCAAAAAGTCGTGCGCTGGCTCGCACTTGCATTTTGCGGCAGCGCCATCGCGGTCGGCATTGGTGCGACGGCGCTTTATGTCGCGGTCGAGCGCCTAGGGCCACCTGACCTCGATAAAGTGCGTGAAGTCTCGATCACAGTACTCGACCGCCGCGACGAACTCTTGCGCGCTTTCACCACGCAAGAAGGCCGCTGGCGGCTCCCCGTCGCAGCCGATCAGGTCGACGAACGCTACCTGGCCATGCTGATGGCGTTTGAGGACAAGCGCTTCTATTCCCACTCCGGAATCGATGCACGTGCGCTGGCGCGCGCGGCGTGGCAGCTCGTTCACAACGGCTACATTGTCTCGGGCGGCTCCACGCTGACCATGCAGGTTGCCCGCCTTGTCGAAGGTCGCCATGAGCGTACGGCCGGCGGAAAACTGCGGCAGATTCTGGGCGCATTGCAGCTCGAGCGGCACCTGACCAAACAGGAAATTCTCGCGCTCTATCTCCGGATAGCACCATTTGGCGGCAACATCGAAGGTGTGCGGGCCGCCTCGTTGACCTATTTCGGAAAGGAGCCGCGCCGGCTTTCGGTCGCT
>CAZURR010000042.1:0-20592 GCA_964622715.1 uncultured Hyphomicrobium sp.
TGGAGCGGGCGATGGGAATTGAACCCACGACATTCAGCTTGGGAAGCTGACGTTCTACCACTGAACTACGCCCGCTCATCGGGCCGATGTAACATATCCCTTTGCCCCACGAAAAGCCCAAGTTTGGCTGTGTCGGGCTTTGGCGGGGCTGGCGTGGCACACTCGCTTGACCGCCTGATGTTGTTAGCGGCCGTTTCTGGCCCCATGCTAAGGTGGTGTGCCGCATTCGACCGCGCTCAATTCGAGGATCATACTCCCTTGTCGATGACAACTACCGCGCCACGAAAACTCACGCGGAGCAAGTTCGAAGATTCGGATTGGACCGCCAGCGGTGAGCCCCGCGCAATCGTACCGCTCGATGGTTTGCAGACGCTTTGGATCAACACCGGCACATTGTGCAACATCACCTGTCGAAACTGCTACATCGAGTCGAGCCCCTCCAATGATCGCCTCGTCTACCTGACCGCGGCAGAGGTCGCCCCCTTCCTGCAAGAGGCGCAAGCATTGGGTGCGCGCGAGATCGGGTTCACTGGGGGTGAACCATTTTTGAACCCTGACGTCCTCGACATGCTCACTGACGCGTTGGCGCGCGGCTTCGAGGTGTTGGTGCTGACCAACGCAATGCTACCCATGCAGCGGCCACATCTGAAGCGGGGCCTCGAAGGACTCAATGAGAGCTACGAGGGTAAGCTCACCCTGCGCGTCAGCCTGGATCACTACACGCGCGAGCTGCACGAAACAGAGCGTGGTCCGCGCACGTGGGAGATCACGCTGCAAGGCATGGACTGGCTGTCTGCTCGAGGATTTCAGATCGCGATTGCCGGGCGGACATGCTGGGGCGAAGCTGAGGTGGAAGCGCGTGCCGGCTATGCCGCGCTGATCAAAGAGCATGGCTGGCGCATCAAGCCGCACGATCCTGCACAGCTCATGCTCTTTCCGGAGATGGATGGCGTAGACGACGTTCCAGAGATTTCCACGCGCTGTTGGGGCCTATTGAACAAGACACCGAGCGAGGTGATGTGCGCCTCGACCCGCATGATCGTGAAGCGCAAGGGCGCCAGCGCGCCGGTCGTTTTACCTTGTACGCTGCTGCCCTACGACCAGGCATTCGAGATGGGGCCGACGCTGGCCACCGCTTCCACCGCGGACGGCGGCATGTTTGCGAATGGCGCGGTCAAGCTCTGCCATCCGCATTGCGCAAAGTTCTGCGTTCTGGGCGGCGGCAGCTGCTCGTGAGCCCCACTACTTTGCTTTGACCAGCGCGTCTCGGATCTCCTTGAGATAGATCTCCGACTGCGGGGGTCCCGCCGGCTCCGGTGCTGCTTGGGGCTTGCGCATCGTATTGATGCCTTTGATGATGAAGAACAGGGCAATTGCCGTGATCAGGAACTGGACGATCGCATTTAGGAACAGGCCGTACTTTATATTGACCCCCTCGACAGGTGTAACCTCAAGGCTGGAGAAATCGATGCCTGCGGTGGCATAGCCGATCACCGGCATCAAGATGTTGGCGACCAGCGTTGCGACGATCGGGGCGAAGGCCGCCCCTATGATCACGCCAATGGCAAGATCAAGCGCATTGCCTCTCATCGCGAATTCTTTGAATTCCTGCCACATACCTTTCGATCCTTTCTGTGAAGATGGTACCAGAGGGTGAGTCGACCGAGCTTGGATGCTAGGCTAACTGCCGTCTACGGCCAATTGGGACAAATGGCCGAAGGGGCCGGCGTCGCGCCATATATGTGTCGCACTGTTAGCGTGTTTTGATGCGCCGACCGAAGGAGCGCCCATGGGCGTCCGAAATTGAATGAGGGGCAAGCATGATTGAGAGCAAGGAACGCAAACCGTATTGGCGGCACACGAAGTGGCAGATGCTGGCGAGCATCGTGCCGTTTCTTGCAGTTATTATCGTGCTGCCGCTGTATGCCGAAAGTCTGAATACCGAGAAATTCCTCGGATTTCCGTTGGGATATTTCCTGTCGGCGCACGGTATTGCTGTGATCGCCATCTTTACAGTGGCGAGCTTCGTCAATCGCCAGGACGCTGTCGATCGTTGGCACGGTGCTCACGAGGACATCTAGCTTTGGCCGGTGGGTCCAACTCCATGTCGCTTATGTCTCGCTCTCGCCTAGTGAACCCGCGGCTTGGCACCTATTTCGGCATCTTCGTCAGCACACTTGCGGGGCTCGTCCTGCTGCTGATCATCTTCGAGCAACTCGGCGCGCCGGATGCCTCGCTGAGATGGGTCATGCTCGCCGGGCCGTTGTTGCTCTGCGCAGCCATTGCCGCTTCGGTTTTCACGAACGATCCGGTTGACTTCTTCGTTGTCGGAAGGCGCGTGCCGGCCGGCTATACTGGGCTTGGGATCGCGAGCTCGGCTATGGGTGCCACCGGCATTGTTGCAATGACCGGCGTGTTTTTCATCATAGGTTTTGACGCCCTTTTCATTGTCATCGGTGGCCTTGCCGGGTTCGTTTTGATGGCAGTGATGGTGGCGCCATTCTTGCGCAAGTTTGGCGCGTTTACGGTGCCGAGCTACCTCGGCCGCCGCTTCGACAGCCGCGCGGTGCGTATTCTATGTGCGGCGCTGGTCGCTGTTCCGATGCTGCTACTTTTAGCTGCCGAGTTGCGAATGGGCTCCTTCGTGGCTGCCTGGCTCGTCGGACAGCCCCAGAGCCTGATGTTTGTGCTGCTGGTGTTTTGCATTGTTTTTGGCGTGGTCGTCGGCGGGATGCGCTCGTTTATATGGTCGAGCAGCGCCCAGGCGATTACAGCCATCCTTGCGCTGATCGTGCCTGTGGCGATCGTCGCCGTCTTGGCCACCAATTTCCCATTGCCGCAGTTGACGCATGGTCCGCTTCTGCGGGAGCTGGTCCGCAACGAGGCGATCCAGGGACTGCCCGTCGTTGATGTCTCTAGCTTGGCATTCATGCTTCCTGGCGATGGGATGCTGCCCATAGCCAAACGCTTCACCACCCCGTTCGGCAACATCGGCCCTGCAGCATTCGTCGTGGCGATGCTAACGGTTGCTGCTGGCGTAGCGTCTGCGCCGTGGCTTTTGCCGCGTGCAACGATGACCCCTGGAGTCTACGAGACGCGCAAATCGCTGGGTTGGGCGACCGTATTCTTCGGTTTGGTGATGCTCACGGTTGCTTCCGTGTCGGTGTTCATGCGCGACTACTTGATGGATATCGTTGCCGTCGCAGGTCCTGCCACCGTCCCCGATTGGATGCAGCGCTTGACGGAGTTGGGCTTCGCACAGATCGATACGCAATCAACCCGGATTGCCTTCGTGAGCTTCAGCTTTTGGCGCGATACCGTGTTCCTGAGTTTGCCTATTGCGGCAGGGTTGCCGAGCGTATTTGTGTATTTCGCGGCGGCCGGTGCCATCGCGGCCGCGCTCGTCTCAGCCGGCGCTGTGATTGGTGCACTCGGCAATGTGATAGCCGAGGATGTCATCAACGGGCTTTCTTGGGAGCCGTTGCCAAGTGGTCCGAGGCTCTGGGTTGCGCGCGGCGCTGTTGGCGTCGTTGCTATCCTTGGCGGCACGATCGCGCTGCTAGCGCCGACTGATCCGCTGGCACTGTTGCTAACATGCCTGGCACTCACCGGATCCACGCTATTTTCAGTCCTTGTCTTGTCGATTTGGTGGAAGCGTATGAACGCCTTTGGCGCTATGGCTGGACTGGCCTCTGGATTTGGGGTTGCCGTCGTCGCAATGCTGACTGGTTCGTCGATCGGCTTAGCAGGCCCCCTTGCCGGTCTCTTAGGTATCCCCGCTGCCGCGCTTGGAGTGGCACTCGCCAGTTATGCCTCACCGGCTCCAAATCGCACCATCCTCGAACTTGTGCGCGAAATGCGCGTTCCCGGCGGAGAGGTCATCTACGATCGGGAGATGCGGCTGCTTCGTCTGAAAAACCGGGATCGACACTGAAACCAGCCGCGACCGCTCAAACTGCGCTGTGCGTGCCGAGATAGTGCAAAACGATCTCACGGCGGTGCGGCCGATCACGGTGTTCGACGAGATAGATCCCCTGCCATGTGCCGAGCACCATTAGCCCGTCCTGGAGGGGAATGGAAAGCGAGGTCGCCGTGATGGCCGCCTTGATGTGGGCAGGCATGTCGTCGGGTCCTTCAGTGTCGTGCACGTACGCCTGATCACGCGGCGCCAAACGATCGAGCGCGTCAAGGAGATCGGTGTGCACGTCAGGGTCGGCGTTCTCTTGGATAAGCAGGGATGCTGACGTGTGTCGAATGAAGAGCGTCAACAGGCCATCGCAGGCCGTGATTTCGTTGAGCCATGCGCGCACCTCGGCGGTCACATCCGTGAGGCTGGGACCTTGCGTGTCCATCACGAGTGTCCGAAAGGATTGACCGAGCTCGGCCTCAGACATCGATTGCCTCGTGTCTGTCATCGCTTAGATTGACGCTCTAAAGCGGTGTGCCCCCGCCACGGTTCTTGTGCTGCTTTTCCAATTTTTCCATCCTTTCGCGCAGCTTGCCCAGCATTCCTTCCAAGTAGTCGAAGGCCTGATCCACGTCGTCCTCAGACGGCAGCGCGAATTTGGTCGTTGGTCCGTCATCATCTGACGGTCCTGGCCCAATCCCCAATGTTTCTTCCAGGTCATCGACCTGTTTGCGCAGCGATTTGTTTTCGGCTCGAAGCTTGTCCATCACGTCTTGGAGTTCGCGCTGACTATCGGCCATAGGCTTGCAGGCCCACACGCCGTCGTTGCGCGTGCACTGCGCCATGGCCCCTGTCTGCTTGTCGAGCCGGACAAAACCATCATCGGTCGGAGACATAGTGTATCGGCCGCTCGTGGTATCCGACATCGCAGCGTTTCCGGACATAACGGCGAAAGCAAAAAGTGCAAGAGCCCATCTTGATGTGCGCACGATGTCCTCCAAACGGAATGCCGCGTTGATCCCTTTGGGGCTTATTTCCCGCGAAATTAGCCACCAACTATGGCGAAAACCGCCGTCGCGACGTGAGCAGAGATCCTGCCGCTTGCGAGCATTAACTGTCCCAAAATGGAGCGGTTGATGCACGCGCTTAACGGAACATTTACTTCGATCCGACAGTTTTTGACCTGAGCGGCCGTGATTCTGCGCCGCGTTCGAAATTGACGCACCCTGGCTGGCATCAGCAACGCGGAGGATATTAGTCCGGAAATTACCGCTGCCAAAAGCCCGCAGCGACAGATTTCCATACGTTTTAGTGCGGCAAAGGAACCACATGCCGATGTTACCTCCCAATGAGCGGCGCGGTGCGCATGCTGACGCGACCGCCTCCCAAGGCGATCAAACGATCCGTCTGCATGAGATGCAGGAACGGCTCGCCGAATTGAGCACAGAAGCTGGTTCCATTCGTGCGCAGCTTCCACGCGAGTATGAGCCGGATGTGGAATGCATCCAGCAGCAAATGGAGTTTCTACGCGATCGATTGGCCGAGCTAAACGCAGGATCAGCCCCGCTTTCGGCGCAGACCACAACGTCCGAGGCAGGTTTGGCGCAATATTGCGACGAACCTCACGAAAACGTCGGCGAAATGGCTAGCGAGCAGAATAGGGTCAGTCAGGCAGAGACGACGTTCGAGCAGCATGACGTGGCTGCATCGAACGGTTCCGTCGAGCCGGCTGACCCATGGGATGAGGCCTCTGTTGCGGCGCTGGTCCGGCTTTACGAGTCGGGCGAGGCCAGCCTCAGGGGAGAAACGCCGGCCAAGGCTTGGGCACCAACACGGCCGGCTCCCAATAGGCAAGGCCGAGCTGCGTCGATCGAGCCCTCTCGACTTGAGCAGCGGTTCGCAGAGATCGCGCAGCGTATCGAAGGATCCCTTGCCAAGATCCGACCGGAAAGCTTGCTCTCCAAGCTTGGCCAACGCTTTGACCAACTTGAGGAGCGCATGAGTTCTGCGCTTGATGGGGTTGCCACCCGTGCCGAAGTTGAGGAGCTGCTCCATGCCGAGGTGCAGGTCGCGGAAATTACTACGCAACTAGGTGAATTCCGGGCTCAGCTATCTCGTCTCGACACCATCGATTCCCACCTTGAAACGCTAACGCGGCAGCTCTCCGATGAGAAGATGTCGGCGAATCCTAGAAGTGTGTCCTCGCCTGCAATCGATTCTGCACGTCTTGACGCCGTCGACGCACAACTCGCATCGATTGCCGAGCAGCTTTCCGATGAGCGGTTCAGCGAGCTGACAGCACGCCACGCGCAACCGATGCCGGACCTTGAGAATTTGGCCGCGGCCGCTGCAGAAAAAACGATCCAGAGCATTGCTTATCACGAGCGCTGGGAAGCGCAGTCGCGCGACCTTGGCGAGGTTCGCGGCTTGGTCGAGAACCTCATAAACGAGCGCGGCATCAACGACGAGAACAACGCGAGCATGCTGGAGACGATGCAGCAGGTTGTCATTCGCGTTCTCAATCGCCTCGATTCCTTGGAGCTTGGGCAACATTCCGCAGCTCCCGCAATGGTGCCGTCAGAGCAAGCGCCGGCGGCGACCGATCCGCCGCCAGTCGCCTCGCACACTGATGAGAGCGATGATGCGCATTCGTACGTTTCGCTGACGCATCCGCAGCCCGAGCCTGCGATAACGGCGGAGCCCTCCACGTCATCTGGAGGTGAGGCGAATAAATCCGCGTATGTGTCACTGACCCATCCGCAGCCCAAGTCGGAAGCGGAACCCGAACCCGATCTGTCTGAAAGCAAGGCGTTTGCAGACTTGGGCGAGGAAACGATGCACGAGCCGCCGCCATTCCTGCGATCTGAAGGCAAGCCATCTTATGTCGCGACCTTAGATGATTGCGCCGATGAGCCCTACACGCCGCCAGGGTCACCGCCCGTTTCCATGGAGGCGGCTATCAGTCCAAGCGCATTCTTTGGGATGGCAAGCAAATCTGAACCCGACGCTGCGAGCGGGGAGGCTGTAGCGAGTCAGCCGGCTGCAGTTTCAATTGATGAAATGCGACATAATCTCATCGCCGAAGCACACCGGGCAAAACTAAGAGCGGCGAGCAAGCAAGAGGACGCGATCGAAGCGGAGGAGCTGGTTGCCTCAAATGATGACAGCGAGGCACCGAAGACAAAACGGGCCTCCCGCAAGTTTGGCAGCATGATCTTACCCTCAGCCGGTATGTCAGCATGGCGTGCTTTGGTTGGCGCGCTGGCCCTGCTGATTGTACTGCCGGTAGCGTTCTTCCTGATGCCGCATTTGGCCTCGGATGCTGATGTGATCGTGGCACCGGAGGCCGTTCAATCGATTCCTGCCCTTCAGGGTGATTCCGAGACGGGCGCGAGGGGAATAGGTTCTGGTAGCGAAGTGGCTCCCACGCAGACCAACAAAATGCCTGCGGCTTCCGGATCGGAAGGCGAGATTGACAACGATGGTGGGGAGGTGGCTCCGATGGCCAGCCCGGCCCGCGTTGACACAGCCGTTATACCGCGCGGCATTGTTCTGCAGGCACAAGCCAATCCAAGTTCGATCGAATTCGCGTGGGCCCGGAAGGCCCAAGCCAAGGCTTCTTTGCCGAATCCACTCGACATTGCGGTTGCCAACGAGAGGTCCGCAACGCTCTTGCAAGAGCACAGCCTTGCGCAGCGCGCCGGAAGCGACCAGCCCAACGGCTTGATGCTCACGGGAGCTGGAAATTCTCTCAAGCTGCCGCGCGAAATCGGTTCAGCCTCTCTGCGCAAAGCAGCAACTCAAGGCGTCGCATCCGCCCAGTTTGAGGTGGGCGCGCTGCTCGCTAAAGGCGATGTGACGGATCAGAATCTTGAGGCGGCGGCACGCTGGTATCATCGTTCCGCGAGTCAGGGCTTCGCCATGGCGCAGTATCGTCTTGCTACGCTTTACGAGCGCGGCCTTGGCGTGAAGGCCGATTTGGCGCGCGCCCAGGTTTGGTACGGCCGGGCGGCTCAGCAGGGCAATCTAAAGGCCATGCACAACCTGGCCGTGCTGAGCATCGGCCGCCAAGGGCGTACGGCGGACTATACGATCGCAGCGCAATGGTTTTCGCAGGCCGCCGAGCATGGTCTCGCAGACAGCCAGTACAATCTCGGTGTGCTCTACGAGAGCGGATTAGGGGTCAGGCGGGACCTGAAGCAAGCCTACAAGTGGATGCTGCTTGCCGCCAAGGCAGGTGACAAGCAAACCGAACGCCGCAGCAAGACTCTAAGTGCCAAGTTGAGCAAGAAGGACCGCGCCGAAGCCGAAAAGCTTGCAGACCGCTGGCGCGCGAAGGCAGCCGATCCCATGCTCAACGACGCGCGAGTCGCCGGTCAGGCCTGGCATCGCAGCGCCGCTAGAGGCTAATCAAACAACGAGTAGAGATTGCGCCGAGGGCGGTCCGAATGCCGACTCTCGGTGTCTCATTCTCCGCAAAGCGCACAACTGCGTTGACGCTGACCGGCCTCTTGCCTTGACACGATGCGCGATGTCGGAGCATTCGTGAGGACTAAGGTCGCGTTGGGGGGATGTCCGAGGCCGTCACCTTGCTGCCGGTTGCGCGCCTGCGCAATGATCCAGCCTCATCAGGGGATGCTGCCTGGGTCGTTCGAGGGGTTTTCGGTGGCCCTATTGTCCCCCATCCGACGCCGGTCATGTCGCGGGCGGATGCTTCGGCTTCATGACGTGCGCACGCTCCAAGGTCGGTGCTGAGCGAGAACGATGAACATCTACCTGCCCATTGCTGAGATGTCTGTCAGTGTGTTGCTCTTCTTAGGATTGGGTTGGGCTGTAGGCTTCCTTTCGGGCCTGTTCGGCGTCGGGGGTGGCTTTCTTCTGACGCCTTTGTTGATCTTTATGGGTATTCCCTCAGCTGTCGCCGTCGGCACTGGGTCGATGCATATCGTGGCATCCTCGGTTTCGGGTGCGATCGCGCAATACCGGCGCAATAACGTCGACATCAAGATGGGCCTGGTGCTGGTCGCGGGCGGCGTGGTTGGCTCGGCCATCGGCGTGGGGATTGTCAGAATTCTGCGCGAGATCGGGCAATTCGATCTCTTTGTTGCCCTCAGCTACGTCACATTCCTGGGCGCGGTCGGCGCCTTGATGATGATAGAGAGCGTGGGCACGATTCGCAGGGTACGATCCGGCAAGCCGGTCTCCACGCGCAAAACGGGCCAGCACAGCTGGGTGCACGGCCTGCCTTTCAAGATGCGCTTTCACCGTTCCAAACTCTACATTAGCGCCGTGCCGCCCGCACTGATCGGGGCATTCGTTGGCTTCATGGCGGCCGTGATGGGCATAGGCGGCGGCTTCGTGATGTTGCCTGCGATGATTTATCTCCTCAGGGTCCCGACCAACATTGTCGTTGGCACCTCGCTGTTCCAGATCGTGTTCGTGATGTTGGTCACCACGTTGCTGCAAGCGGTGCAAAACAAGACCGTCGACGTCGTGTTGGGCTTGATACTGATCACTGGAGGCGTCATCGGAGCGCAATTAGGTGCTGCGGCCGGAGGACGCCTTAAGGGTGAGCAACTGCGCTTCCTGCTCGCGGCCCTGGTCGTGCTGGTGTGCCTGAGGATAGGCTGGGATCTCGTGGCGCGGCCTGACGAGCTGTATTCGATTGGTCCTTTGCTCGGAGGTTCGTAATGAGGGCCAAAGGCGTCATGATCCGCGTGATGCGCTTGGCGGCAGGCGTGTGTGTGCTGATGATCGCCTGGTCACCTGCTCCTACCGTTTGGACGCTGGGCGAGGCAAAAGCGGGGGCTGCTCGCGATGGCACAAAAAGCAAGGCAGGCGCCAATAGGCGAATGGGGCCACGCAGGCCGCCCTCCGTGCGCGCGCCAGCCCCATCGGCGCAACCTCCGCAAGCAGAACCGGTCGAGAGGATTGAGGCCGACGTGTCGACCCGCTCCGTGGAGGTGACCGCAGCTTTCACTGGCCACGAGATCCTCGTCTTCGGCTCCATCGACAACAGCCAACAGCCAGCCGGTGAAAGCGGCTACTATGACGTCGTGGTCGTGGTGGAGGGTGCGCCTGAGCCGACAGTGGTACGGCGCAAAAGCCATGTCGCTGGTCTTTGGATCAACACGTCGTCCGTTTTCTTCGCCTCGGTGCCAAGCTACTACGCTATTGCGTCCACCCGCCCCATCGACGAAATCGCTGGCCCGAATGTGCTCGACAAGATTGCGATCGGCCCTGCGCACATCAAGTTGACGCCTGAGCCTGGTTATCAATGGAGCTATGGCGAAGAGCAGCTTTCTGCGTTCAAGGCAGCCGTGATCCGTTTAAAGCGGCAAGAAGGCCTCTACGTCATGGAGGCGAAAGACGGCGTCACATTTATCGGACGCAGCCTGTTCCGCAGCACCATCGCGTTGCCAGCCAATGTTCCGGTCGGACCGCTGGTTGCGCGGGTTTTTCTGTTTCGAGAAGGCAAGGTGATCAGCGCCCATATTGCGCGGGTGACGCTGGAACGAGCCGGGCTGGAGCGGCTTCTGCACAGCTTCGCGTTCCGCTACCCGTTCAGCTACGGCGTATTCGCGATCGTTCTGGCGGTGCTGTTAGGACTTCTCGCCTCAGCCTACTTTCGGCGCGAGGCGCGCTGATCCCCACTAGTCTTCTTTGAGCAAACGCGTGGCGACGGGATAGAGGCCCTCCTGCCCAAGCATCCAAACGCGCAGGCCGTCATTGCCGAACAGCGGCTCGAAGGGTTTGGCCAGAATATTGAGGCCGCCGGCGTACGTCGCGAATGCGGGCAGCACGAGGCGTGTGCCGTTACCGACGAAGCAAGGGCGTCGCATCGAGTAGCCGTGCAGGAATATCTTCGCTGCCGGGTGCATGTGTCCTGCAATTTCATGCGTGACGCGCCCGAGCCTCGGCTCGTGGCGTAACACGATCCCTTCCACTTCAATATCGCCGGTGACGTGGCCGCCAAGGCGCTCACCGATTGCTGGATCGTGGTTCCCCGTCACCCAGATCCACTCGCGATCCTCCTGCATGATCTTGAGCATCTGGAGCTCTTCATCGCCGATGCGTTCGCATGCCTCTTCCTCGTGCAGGCTGTCGCCGAGGCAGATGACGGTGGCTGCGTTGTAACGGTCCAAGGCTTCGGCTAGGCGCTGCAGCGTTTCGCGCGTGTCATACGGCGGTACCAGTTGACCGCGCCGGGCCAGGCTTGAGCCCTTCTCCAGATGAAGGTCGGCGACGATCAGCGCGTCCTCGGCCGGCCAATAGAGCGCGCCGGTCATGTCCGCGCGAAAGATTTTTCCGCACACAGAGATCAACTGATCTTGAAAGTCGTCGAAGTCGAGACGCTCCGGTTTTAACTCGAGCATGAAGGCTCCCCTCCCGTCGCCTCGCTAATGAGTTCTTGAGCGGCATCACGCAACAAGTCTTCTCTTGCCAGGCCTGCCACTGCTTCCCTGCCGATCTCCAGCAGGATCGGAACGGACAATGGCGACACTTGATCAAGAGGTTGATGCCTGATTCGCCCATTGATGCGGCGGAGAAAGTCGCCCAGACGCGCGATGTGCAGCAGTCCTGTGGCCGCATCGGCCCAGGCCGCTTCCAGCAGAATGTGATGGGGCTCGTGCCGACGCAACACGTCGTAGACGAGGTTGGTCGACATCGTGACTTGCCGGCCCGTCTTCTCGCGCCCTGGGTGGCGGCGCTCTACAAGGCCGGCAATGATTGCGACCTGACGGAAGCTCCGCTTCATCAGATTCGATTCGGTGAGCCAGGCGTCGAGGTCATCGCCCAGCATGTCCTCCAAAAGAAGCGCTGCTAGATCGAGCCGGCCGGCCTCGATCATTCCAGACAGGTCAGCGAGGCCCCATACCGAGATGCCATAGTCGTTGGCCACGAAGCCCAGAGGCTGCGCGCCGGCGCGATCAAGCCGCCGCGTCAGCAGCATGCCGAGCGTTTGGTGTGCTAGGCGCCCCTCGAACGGGTAGGCCACGAGATAATGGCGCCGGCTACGCGGGAACGTCTCGATCAGCACCTCATCGCGCGCAGGGATAACGGAGTGTTTCTCCTGCAGCTTGAGCCATTCGGCGACCGGAGCAGGTAACCGGGCCCAAGCGTGCCTATCGGCCAGCATTGTGCGCACGCGCTCGGCAAGATGGGTGGAAAGCGGGAACTTGCCGCTGTTATAGCTCGGGATGATGGGATCGCGCGCGCCGGCGCGCGTCACGAAGGCTTCGTTCTCGCTCAAACCTTCGAAGCGCAATACTTCCCCGGCGAGGACGAACGCATCGCCAGGACGCAGCTGCTCGATGAAGTATTCGTCGACCTCGCCAAGGACGCGGCCGCCGGTCAGCGCCTTGTGTCTATCGCTGGTTCTACGCCCCAGGAGACGCACCTTGATCAGCGGTGAGGCGACGATCGTGCCGGAGTTGAGCCGGTAGGCCTGGATGAAGCGCGGATGCGCAAGTCGCATGCTGCCGTCTGTCGTGGCCTTGAGTTTAGCAAAGCGGTCATAGGTCTTGAGAGCGTAACCGCCGGTCGCCACGAAGTCGACGACACGATCGAAAGTGGCGCGAGACACCGCGCAGTAGGGTGCGGCGGATGTGACTTCGGTGAACAATGTTGTGGGATCGAAGGGCCCGGCGCAAGCCGTGCCCAATACATGCTGCGCCAGCACGTCGAGCGCGCCGGTACGCGACAAGGTTACGTCCTGTGCTCCCGCTTCCGCCGCATCGACGGCGGCGCGGCATTCCAGCACCTCAAATCGATTGGAAGGCACCAGGATTGCTTGCGAGGGTTCTTCGAGGCGGTGGTTGGCCCGGCCGATCCGCTGGATGAAACGGCTAGCGCCCTTCGGTGCACCGACGTGGATCACAAGGTCGACGTCGCCCCAATCGATTCCCAAATCGAGCGTCGACGTCGCTACCACGGCCTTAAGTGTGCCCGCCGCCATCGCAGCCTCGACCTTGCGGCGCTGGTTTGGGGCGAGCGAGCCGTGGTGGAGCGCGATCGGGAGACCCAGTTCGTTGATGCGCCACAGTTCCTGGAACAGCAACTCGGCTTGCATGCGGGTGTTGACGAATACGAGGCTCAACCCGTGAGCCTCAATCGCCTGGTAGATCTCGTGGATTGCGTAGCGGGTCGTATGTCCCGCCCACGGTACTGACTCATCCAGTTCCAGGATCTTGATCTGCGGCTTGGCGCCCCCGCTGACGCTCACCAGGTCGGCCAGTTCGAGGTAACGTTCGGGCGTGCGTTGCGAAACGAGATAGGCTCTGAGCTCGGACGGCAGGGCTACCGTTGCCGAGAGCCCCAGCGTCATTAGCCCCGGAGACAGCGCGCGAAGCCGCGCAAGGCCGAGAGCCAAGAGGTCGCCGCGTTTTGAGGCGGCAAGCGCGTGCAGCTCGTCGAGAATGACAGTGTCGAGATCCGCGAACAGGTGGCCGGCGTCCTCGTGGCTCAGCAGCAGCGCGATCTGCTCCGGTGTCGTCATCAATATGTGTGGCGGGCGTGTGCGTTGGCGCTGGCGGCGCGACAGCGGCGTGTCGCCGGTGCGCGTCTCGGTACGGATCGGCAAGTCCATCTCGGCTATTGGCGCCATCACATTGCGCGCAACATCGACGGCCAATGCCTTCAGCGGCGAAATATACAGCGTATGGAGGCCCGCGCCCTTCCTGGCACGACCGCGCTGGGCGAGGCTCACCAGGCTCGGCAGGAACCCGGCAAGCGTCTTACCAGCACCTGTTGGGGCGATGAGAAGCGCGGGGCGGCGTTCGCTTGCCGCTTCGAGAAGCGCCAACTGATGTGTCCTTGGTGTCCACCCGCGAGAGGCAAACCACTGCACAAATGTCTCTGGCAGCGCGGCCGCATCTTGCAGGCCGCCGCGCTTGCTGCGCCTACGTCTTTGGCTAACGTGTTGCGTTTTTACGTCCATCGTGTTGCCGGTCTCGTTGCCGCGCTCCCCTTGGGTCGAAACTGGCCCGCGACTATGTTAGGGGCCGGGCGGCAAATGGTTGGCCGCCGGTTAAGCCGGCCATGGAGCGTTTGCTAAGGAGCAATAAGCCGATGGATCGCAACACGTTTCTGGGCGGAAGCCCCTTCGGGGTGTTCATTCGGCTGGTGCTACTATCGGTCGTAGTCGGTGTCATCTTGTCCGCGCTTGGCATTACGCCGCGCAATTTCTTCTACCAGATCGAGGTGTTGCTGCGGCGGATCTACGATCTGGGGTTCGAAACCTTCGAATGGATGCTGGGGTACCTGCTGCTCGGCGCGATGGTGGTCGTGCCGGTTTGGCTCATCGCAAGGCTGCTCAGCACGCTGCGGCGTTCAAAAGATCCAAGCTGACGGCTGTGCTGCTACGCGTCGAGCGGCTTTGCCTCCCACGCCTGCGCCCGCTTGCCGACAAGGTCGCTGATGGCAAACACGCCCTCACGACAAACGGCTTTGGTCAAATGATCCTTGATGCGCTGAATGAGGCCCGGTCCTTCATAGATCAGTCCCGTGTAGAGTTGAATAAGCGTTGCGCCCGCTTCGATTTTCGCTAGTGCGGCCTCGCCGCTATCGATGCCGCCGATGCCGATAAGGGGAATCTTGCCGCCGGTCGCCTCGTAGACCTTCGCCAGCATGACGGTCGACCGGTTGAATAGTGGACGCCCTGACAAACCACCCGCCTCTCGTGAGGTCGGGTCACGCAACCCAGGGCGCGTGAGCGTCGTATTCGATATGGCAATGCCGTCCACATTGTGGGACATTAGGCACGCGACGATCGCACCCAGATCCTTTTCGGCGATGTCTGGGGAGAGCTTTACGACAATGGGCCGTTTGGGCTTGCCTGCCGAGACCAGAGCAGCGCGCGCGGTCATCAGGCGCCCCAAAAGCTCGCCCAGTGCCTCCGGCGCCTGCAAATCGCGCAAGCCGGGCGTGTTGGGCGATGAAATGTTGACGGTGAAATAGCTGGCGAGTTCGCTGAAGGTCTCGATCCCCTTCACAAATTCAGCGATACGATCTTCTGCATCCTTGTTGGCGCCGATGTTGACACCGACCACGCCGCCAGGCGAGCGCCTCTTCAGGCGCGCCAGAACGGCTTGGTGACCACCATTGTTGAAGCCCAGCCGGTTGATGATGGCGCGGTCCTGGGTCAAGCGAAAGACACGCGTGCCCGGATTTCCCATCTGCGCCAGGGGTGTGACGGAACCAATCTCAGCGAAGCCGCAGCCCATGGCGAGAAGGGCATCGGGCACGCGCCCATCTTTGTCGAAGCCAGCAGCAACGCCCAATGGATTGGGCAGTATAAGTCCCGCAAAGCCCAGCGTCAGAGAGGGATGGTCCGGTCCGGGAGCGCGAGGAAAGAGCCCGCGCTCCATGGTTCGCAACGTCAGCTCGTGCGCCTCTTCCGGTGGAAGCAGCGTCAAAAGCCGTGGTGCGAGGTCGAATAACCCTCTCAACATCAAGCCATTTCCTCCGGCACGACGGGTACCCCCTTTGAGTCCAGTTGCAGCGAGCGTACAGCGCTTGCGGCTGCCGTTGGGAGTGGTGCATAAAGATGTGGATAAAGTTCGCCCCCACGTGAGGGTTCCCATCGAAGATCGCTGCCAAGCGCCTCCGCGTCGAACTCGATGAGCATTAGATCTACTTGGTCTTTGAAGTGCTTAGCGAGCGTTCCGGCAAGCTGGTCGAGCGCGGAAAGATGGATGAAACCATCCCGGCGGTCATCATGCGTATCCGGAATGATCCCCTCCTGGCAGGCCGCTTCCCACGATTCACGCGTTGTAATCTTAAATACGCGTCGGGCCTCGTTAGCATTCGGCCTCATGGTGCCTCCTCGAAGCGAAAGAGAACAGCATTTCGCAGCTTTCGCCGCAGCGCAGATAAATTTTGCCCGAGGGACGGTGCGGATGTCTCTTTTCGCCAACACTGGACGACAATTGTTCCAAAGTACGTGCCCCTATTTGGTGTAAGGCGTCTGTTGCGATCGATCTGGTCATGGTAGCTTTATATTTCAGCGTCTGGGTCGCATGCGCGTATCGCATGTGAAGTAAAAAACCACAAAGAATCTCAATGTTATCTGTTCTTCCGACAGCGTCGCTTACGGTCCTCGATCTCTTTTCAACCCCATTTCATTACACGGTCCCCTGCTACCAGAGACCATATTCCTGGACCACGAATGAAGCGGGCCAATTGCTCGAAGACATTCTCGCGGCGGCAGGCTTAGGTGGCGACGGGACTCCCGCTGAGCCGGATTATTTTATCGGGACAATCCTTTTGCTCGATCCCTTGGGCGGAGACCTGCCGAAGGCCAGAGAAAAAGATCCACGCGTATTTGAGGTCATCGATGGGCAGCAGCGGCTCATAACACTCGCGATTCTGGCTGCCGTTCTGCGCGATCTGGGAACCGAAAGGTGGCGATGGGGCGGGCGTAAGCTCGATCAACTGATCAACGCCGATTCCGCAGCCGTGAAATCGAAATCAGCGAGTTTTCGCATCGAGTTGCGAAACCAGGAGCAGCAGTTCCTCCAAGATTTTGTGCAAACGCGCGGCGGCTGTGGGGCAATGCCGCAAACTGAGGCAGCCAACGAGGCAGAAGAGCGTTTGTTTGCAGTGCGCGAGCACTTCATTGGGGAGCTTGCTGCGCTCAGCGAGGCGGATCGGCGTCGCTTGGCCGACTTCCTGTGCGTCAAGTGTCACTTCGTCGTCGTACTATCGCGAGACATCGACCGTGCGCACCACTTTTTTACGGTGCTGAATGAGCGTGGCAGGAGCCTGCAGCGCAACGATATTCTTAAAGCGGAGCTATTGAAGGGCGTGCCGCCCGAGCGCGCCGGCGAGGCACTGGCGCGATGGGAAGAGGCGTCGAGCATGCTAGGGCCGGCATTCGAGACATTTTTCAGCCACTTGTTCAGCATCCATGGGCACAGTGAATCTAAGATCATTACCGGCGTTCGTCGTCTGGTGAATGATACGGGCGGGCCAGAACCGTTCCTGAAATCGATCGTAACGCCGCTGGCGTATTCCTATCACTTGCTCCGTAGCGCGGCCGATATTGAACTATCGATCGACGCGGAGGCGCGCCGCTATCTCGTCTATCTTGGTCGACTGCCCGAAGGTGATTGGGCGCCCGCAGGAATTCTTGCGCTGAAGCAGTATCAGGACGATCCCGCTCGCGCGACACTGCTGCTCAAGGAGATTGATCGTCTCGCGCACTTGCTTCGCCTTCTGTGCAACGGCAAGGGGAAACGGATGCGCCGTTTTGCGGCTGTGATCGACGCAATTAAGAGCGACCAGCCGATATTTCCAGGTGAAGGACCATTCCAGCTGACGCGCGAAGAGGTGCGCAATATCGGTTACCACCTTCGCACACTTTATCGGCGTGACCAGCAAGTGTGTAAATTGTTGCTCTTGCGCCTCAACGATGAGATTGCCCGGAACACGACGGTTCTCGATCCAAGCGACTACAGCGTCGAGCACGTGCTGCCGCAGCGCCCCGGCGCGAATAGCGAGTGGCGGCGGTGGTTCGCCGATGCTGAAGAACGTGAATCATGTACCGAGAGCCTCGGCAATCTGGTGGCCGTGACGCAGCGGCAAAATGATCGCGCGCGCAACCAGGCCTTTGCGCGTAAACGCGAGATCTACCGCGGCTTGGTCGACGATCCTCCTGTGCTCGCCATCACCCGGGACGCGGTCGACGCCGAGGTTTGGCGTGCGCAACAAATCCGCGCGCGCGAGACTGAGCTCTTGGGCATCATCCGCAAAATCTGGGGTATCGATGTCGAGGGCGTGCGCCCACAGGCCAAAGGCGTCGCGTAAAATTCGGCACGACCGATCAAGCCGCCTTCACGAGCTCGCCCTTTAGCGCCTTGTCGATTAGCGCACGTGTTTCGTCGACGCCATAAAGCTCAATGAACCCTCCAAAGCGCGGCCCTTGGGACTGCCCCAGAAGAACCTCGTAGATGGCCTTGAACCAGTCACGCAAGTGTTCAGCAAACCCGTTCGCCTTGCCGGCCTCATACACGATGCTCTGCAGTTCCTTTGCGGTAGCGCCAGGTTTGGCTTTGGCCAGTTCGGCGTTGAGGGCTTGAAGTGCAGTGCGCTCGGCGTCGGTCGGTGCGCGAAACTGCTTAGCTGGCTCAACAAAATCTGCGTAGTAGCGCAGGGCATAGCCGACGAGATTGTCGAGCACGGGGAACTTTGCAGGACTGGCATCAGGTGCAATGCGGCGGATGAAGCCCCACAGCACGTTCGCATCGTGTGCGTTCGATGCTGAGACGAGGTTCAATAGCAGCCCGAACGTGATCGGCATATCGACGGTAGGCGGGCGGCCAGCATGAATATGCCAAACGGGGCTGTCGAGTTTCTGCTTGGCCTCTTGAGAGGGATAGGCTGCCACGAACTGCAGATACTCATCGACAGCACGCGGGATCACGTCGAAAAAGAGCCGCTTTGCAGAGCGCGGCTTCTGGAACATGAACAGTGACAGGCTCTCGGGCGAAGCATACGAAAGCCACTCCTCAACGGAGAGGCCATTCCCCTTCGACTTGGAGATCTTCTCGCCCTTGTCATCTAAGAACAGCTCGTAGTTGAAGCCCTCCGGCGGCGTGCCGCCTAACGCTCTGCAGATTTTCGACGAAAGCGTTACGGAATCGATGAGATCCTTACCGGCCATCTCGTAGTCGACGCCGAGCGCGGTCCAGCGCATCGCCCAGTCACCCTTCCATTGACATTTTACGTGGCCGCCGGTGACTGGTGTTTCCACCTTCTCGCCCGTTTCAGGGTCCTGATAGACGACCGTGCCCTTTTGGGGATGGCGCTCGATCATTGGCACTTGCAACACGTGGCCGGTGCGCGGGCAAAGGGGAAGGAACGGCGAATAGGTTGCGCGCCGCTCCGGTCCCAGCGTTGGCAAGATGATGTCCATGACCTTGTCGTAGGACCTCAGCATGTTCAACAGCGTCTCATCGAACCGGCCGGACTCATAACACTGTGTGGCGGAGAAGAACTCGTAGTCGAACCCGAATCGATCGAGGAAGGCCTGCAACCGCGCATTGTTGTGCGCGGCAAAGCTTGGATATTCGCTAGAGAAGGGATCGGGCACGCGCGACAGCGGCTTGTTTAGGTGCGCGCTCAGCATTTCCTTGTTCGGCACGTTGTCGGGCACTTTGCGCAGCCCGTCCATATCGTCAGAAAAGCAGATGAGTCGCGTTGCGCGCTTGCCTTCAGTCAGCACTTCGAAGGCATGGCGCACCATCGTCGTGCGCGCGACCTCGCTGAAAGTACCGATGTGCGGCAGACCTGATGGCCCATAGCCGGTCTCAAAGATTACTGTCTTGTCCTTGCCGCCCTTGAGCTTGTTGAGCCGGGCAATGAGACGGCGGGCCTCCTCGAACGGCCAGGCCCTGGCGTCATTGAGGACGGCGGTAAGCGCAGGCTCGAGGTTACGTTTCATTGCGGGCAAGCTTTTAGAGGATGGAGCTGGGGCAAGGCCGCGCGGGCCGGGTGACGTCGTGGGCGGCACCCTATGGTCCGCGGGTGCACTGCGTCAACGATGGTTGGCCGGCTTCAGATAAGGGGACAAGAATTGCTGGGAGGTTCGGCCCTCAGCCTATGTGCTACAAGAACGATGACGGCCAAATCCATCGTGGCCGCAAGGCTCACTCTCAAGCACTAAGAAATAGCGAATAGCCAATGAGCTGTCCTGAAGATACTGGCGATCCCGAGACGACGGTTGCACTCGACGCCGCCCCTTTCTGGGTGACCAAGCGGCTGGAAGCGTTGTCGCGCACTGAGTGGGAGTCCCTGTGCGATGGCTGCGGCCAGTGCTGTCTCATCAAGGTCGAGGATGAGGATACGGGCGGCATATTTCTCACGCGGCTTGCCTGCCACCTCCTTGACGCAGGCACCTGCCGCTGCGGTGACTATGCAAACCGGCATGCCCGTGTGCCGGACTGCGTGGTGATCAGCCCCGATAACGTGCAAAAACTCTCTTGGCTGCCGCAGAGCTGCGCCTACAGGCGGATCGCCGAGGGGCATGGTCTGGCGTGGTGGCACCCGTTGGTGTCGGGCGATGCCGACACGGTACATCAGGCGGGCGTTTCGGTACGCAGTTGGTCGCGTAGCGAGGAGGGCGTGCGCCCGAGCGCGATCGCGCGGTACATTATCGATGAGGTCGGGTGATCGCCGGAACGTGAGCGGGCATTGAAACACGAAAAAGACTACGCCGGATTCTAACCGAGAGACTGGTACCGCTTCGTTGGGCAGGGCAGTCCAAAATCTACAAACCGCCAAGGTCGGCTGACGGTGGGGAAGCCAGAGGTTTCTACCGGGTGACGGACCCATGCTGGCCTGGGTTTTTTGCCGGCGGCATACAAGGCTTTGATCGCGCGCTGCGTTCCGGACCCAAAGTTGCCATCCATGTCGCCTTCATAATAGCCCGCTTCGCGCAACAGACGCTGCAGTTCACGACGAAACTCCTTGTCCAGGCGTTGGAATTCGTCGTCATCTGTTTAAGCGTGAACGCATGACTTTTTTAAGCGCCGCAATAATGAGGCGTGCTGCCTCCCGCTGATCTCTGGATATGCCGAAGCCCTCATGATACGCCCGCCCGAGGTTATGCATGGCGTCCGCATTGCCAGCCTCGGCGGCTTTGCGGTACCAACGGTTGGCTTCCGTGACGTCTTTGGTGATGC